>NC_007516.1:627664-941497 GCF_000012625.1 Synechococcus sp. CC9605
GCCACCAAGCGCAACCTTTCGCTGAAGATTTTCGATTTCCAGACCCCGGAAACCGCGGGGGGAAATCGGGTGAGGCAGGTGGTGAAGCTGCGCAAGGGGTTGAGTCAAGAGATCGCCAAGAAACTGAGCAAGATGGTGCGCGATGAACTCAAGAAGGTGACGGTGGCGATCCAGGGGGAAAGTGTGCGGATCACGGGCAAAAGCAAGGATGACCTGCAGGCTGCGATTCAGCTGGTGAAGGGCAAGGAAGATGAATTGGATGTTCCCCTGCAGTTTGAAAACTATCGCTGATGAGGAGATCGCAAGATTTTGCTTTGGGTGATGCAAGCCACAAACCTGTCTTGATGATGTCTCTGAAATTGTGAGTTCCTGCCAAAAATCCAGCACTGAAGATGTTTGGTTCAGGTGTTTGTGGTAATTTGAATGAAAATCTTTGGTTTGAGTGAGCAGCTTTGCCATAGCGGTTCGTGTTTTTGATGGTGAGGCTCCCTTTCTCCAGTCTTTCATTGATCACCACCGCCGCTTAGGGGTTGATGCTTTTTATCCGGTGCTCGCTCCGGGGGCTGCGCCGCTATGTCGAGAAATTTTTGCGCGTAACGGTGTCGCTGTCCACGAGTCTGACGGGCAGAGGATCAGCTCTCTTCAGGATCTGATTCGTGAAGATTATGTCGCTGTTATTGATGCTGATGAATATCTGCATCCAGGCTTGTTCGACTTTCTTGTTGAAGAAAAAGTTGAATCATTGTCGATGCCATGGCGGCTAACAGCGTCACTTGATGACGACTTCTTTGAGTCCAGTCAAAAGAAATTTTTTGTTTTTCCTCAGGTAAAATCGATCGTTAAAACATCTGCTCTGAAGTTGCTTCGTCTTCATGAGTCCAATACCAATGGATCTGGGCGGAGACTGGGCATTGCTCAGGGACAGCACTTTCCTGTGCAGCACTATTACCTTCGCGGTCTTGATGACCTACTGCTGAAAGAGGGTGGTGTTGTGAAGCGAACCCTGGCGCAGAGTTCGGGGCGAAAGCCAGTCAACCTCAGCGGGAATGCTGAATCATTGGATTTCCCTAGCCGTCATGCTCGTGTCGCTTATCTGCTGAAGGTTCTTGATTCCATTCCTCCGCAGGCTGACCCGTACGGCATGGCGTTGGATCGTTCGATGTTGGATCGTCTTCGGGCCAATGTTGAGGGTGATCCTGAGGTTTCCAAGCGAGCGTTGCGCGACAGTGTTGTGAAGATCAAAAGGGTTTATCGGAACCGCACGATCCGTTGTGAAATCAACGCAATGCAACAGCTGCTTGCTAATGAGCCGCGCAAGATCAGTTATCAAAAAAGGGTGCTGAAATTGCTCCGGCAGGATTTTCAGTTTCGCCGCTCATGGTTGGGACGTCTAGAAAAAGCACGTGACTCCCTGTTGATGCCTTGGAGTTGAGCCGCATGGGTCAGGGGCGATACTCAGCTGATCGGTTCCCGGGCCCGACGAGCATCGATGATCCTCGCCAGCTCCAGCACATAGCCCGCGGTGCACCAGCGTCCATGACTGCGTGATCGGTTTTCAGGGTCTGATCGGATCTCAGCCGTCTCGGCCATCAGAAGATCCAGGTCGTCCTGCGGCAGGTCATAAAGCTCCTGCAACTCCAGTTCCCGGTTGAGCAGATGGCTGCGAAACCATTTGCGGTTTTGTTCCTGGGGCGGGATGTCTCGGCTCAAGGGAGATCACAGCGTGGATGTGTCATTCTCCGGCTATGCAGGTACTGCGCTGGGCCCAATTCGATCAGGCGGTGCAGCAGTTGGCTTCACGCTTTGCCGGTTCTGCGGTGACCGGCGTTTATGGGGTCCCCCGTGGAGGGCTGTGCCTTGCCGTAGCCCTCAGCCATGCCATCGATCGCCCCTTGCTGTCAGCACCTGAGCCATCAGCCCTGATTGTGGATGATGTCTATGAAACCGGTCGCACCTTGCAGGCATTGAAAGTTCAGGTGCCGCAGGCATTCTTTGCTGTTTGGGTCAGCAAGGTGCGTCCTGATTGGTGGGTGGCAGCCGAGGTTGCCGAGTCGTCGGAATGGCTGGTGTTTCCTTGGGAGAACCTTGAACAGGCCCGTGCCGATGAGCAGGCGTACCGCTCCTCCCGGGGCCTGTGATGAACAACAGCGCACGCACGATTTATCTGGCGTCTCCTTACGGCTTTTCGGAGCAATGGAAGCGGCTGTTGTTGCCGGAGTTCATTGGGGCATTGGAAGCCCTGGGATTGGAGGTCTGGGAGCCCTTTGCTCGCAATGGTCAGGTGAACCTGGCGGAATCGGGATGGGCCTATCGCGTCGCGCAGCGGGATCTACAGGATGTGCGTGATGCCGATGCGATGTTCGCCATTGTGAATGGAACGCCTCCTGATGAAGGGGTCATGGTGGAGCTTGGTGCCGCCATTGCCCTGGGTAAACCCACCTTCCTGTTTCGGGATGATTTCCGCAGGTGCACCGATTCCGAGCAGTATCCGCTCAACTTGATGGTGTTTGCTGGTCTCCCTGAGCGGGAGTGGCAGAAGTACGTCTACAGCGCTGTGTCTGACATCAATGATCCCCACAAAGCCTTGGCCTGTTGGGCGCGATCCTGATTTTCGGTTGAATCGTGGTCTGTTGATGCTGCTCGCTTTTGGATGAGCGCTGCAGGGCTGTGATGGCGATGATCAGTTGGTGTTTGCTTGTTTAAGTTCAAAGGGAGCAGGAAGAAGTTACTCGAGTTGCCTTGTGCCCACACCATCGATCTGTATTGCTGCATTGGCCGGCAGCAGTTCCTGCATCACCTGACGGCACGCGCCGCACGGCATGCGTGATTCTGGGGGCGCATCGCTCTGGGCATCGATGCAGCTCATGGCCAGTTCAATCGGTTGTTTGCCCTGGCTGATCGCTGTGAAAAGGGCGACTCGCTCGGCACAGATGCTCAGCCCATAACTGGCATTTTCCACGTTGCAGCCATCGATCACACTGCCGTCTTCACAGCGCACAGCAGCCCCCACGTGGAAGTTCGAGTAGGGGCAATGAGCATGGCTGGCGGCCCGGCGAGCCTGCACAAGTAAAGACTCAGCGTTGTTCTTGGCAGGAGCCTTGGGCCGTTTCAAAAAGGCTGCTCAGGGTTCGCATCCCAGCCGATTGGGTCAGCCGGGATTGCTGGCTGAGTTCGAATCCCTTTTGGGGATCAATGACCAGGTCTCCGCTTACAGCGACGCGACTCTCCTGGGCAGCTCCGCTGGAGGCTCCGGAGTCATTGAATGTCAGCGCTCCTAACGAGGCTTCGTAGGACCAGTGATAGGTCAAGCGAGACGCCTCCATCTGCTCAACTCCAGAACTGCTGAAGTGTTCCACCAAGGGGGTGAGCTTGCTTTCGATCACCGTTTTCGGTTCAATCCCAGGGTTGTCACCCTGCACAACCAGAAACTGCTGCTGCTCGAGCTGTCGGATGCCTGAAATCGGCTGGCCAGACCAGTGGAGGTGGAGGTGGTGCAGAGGCCAGCACGGAAAGATCAGGCCACGGCCGCGAAGCTTTCGCGGAAGGCGTTGATCGTCGCTTCGATGTCGGCTTCGGAGTGCGCCAGGGACGTGAAACCGGCTTCGAAGGCTGACGGTGCGAGGTAGACGCCGTGCTCGAGCATGGCCCGGTGGAGTTTGCCGAAGCGTTCCGAATCCGTGGCCTTGGCTTCTTCGAAGTTGCGCACGGGGCCCTCGCAGAGGAAGAAGCCGAACATGGCGCTGACGCTGGCCGCTGTGATCGACATGCCAGCAGATTGGGCGGCGTCCTTGATGCCCGCCACCAGCTTCTGGGTTGTGGCCGTCAGCTTCTCGTAGGTGCCGGGCTGCTTGAGCAGTTCCAGGGTCTTGATGCCGGCAGTCATTGCCAGGGGGTTTCCACTGAGGGTTCCGGCCTGGTACATCGGCCCAGCAGGGGCGACCATTCCCATGATGTCGGCGCGGCCGCCGTAGGCGCCCACGGGAAGTCCGCCACCGATCACCTTGCCCATGGTCGTGAGGTCTGGTGTGACGCCGAAATGCGCTTGGGCACCGCCGTAACTGATCCGGAAACCGGTCATCACCTCGTCGAACACCAGCAGAGCGCCGTGCTCTTTGGTGAGTTCCCGCAGACCTTCAAGGAAGCCGGGTTCCGGTTGAATGAAGCCGGCGTTGCCGACAATCGGCTCAAGAATCACGCCAGCGATTGCTTCGGGGTTCTCGGCAAACAGAGCCTTAACGGCCTCAAGATCGTTGTAAGGCGCCGTAAGGGTATTTGCGGTGGTGCTGCGAGGGACACCTGGGGAGTCGGGCAGGCCAAGGGTGGCCACGCCGGAACCTGCCTTGACCAGGAACATGTCCGCATGGCCGTGGTAGCAGCCCTCGAACTTGATCACCTTGTCGCGGCCGGTGTACGCACGGATCAGGCGCAACACAGCCATGCAGGCCTCGGTGCCGCTGTTGACGAAGCGCACCATCTCAACGCTGGGTACAGCGTCGATCACCATTTCGGCCAAGGTGTTCTCCAGGGCACAAGGTGCTCCGAAGCTGGTGCCCTTCTCGATCGCTTCCTGCAGTGCTGCGATCACCTCGGGGTGGGCGTGGCCGCAGATGGCCGGTCCCCAGCTGCCGATGTAGTCGATGTACTTATTGCCATCCACGTCCCAGGCGTAGGGACCCTTGACCCGATCGAACACGATCGGCTGACCGCCAACCGACTTGAACGCCCGCACAGGTGAGCTGACCCCTCCGGGCATCAGGGCCTGTGCTGCGCCGAAGATGGCCTGGGAGTGGCTGGTGTTCAACGCGGGTGCTGTCACTGGAACCGACGCCAAAGGGCTGATGCAAACCGTGCAACATCTTGACTCAGGAACGACCGGTTCCGTTTGCTGTGTTTCTTAATTGCCCACTTCGCATGCATTTTGATGCGTAGTCTTTGATCAGATCGAGATCAATGTGGCCCACGACTGGTCAGTGCTGGAGAGGGATCTGCGGCGATGTCTGCCGGCTCGGGCCATCGTGGCGAAGCGTCAGGAACTGCTCAGTTACGACTGTGACGGACTGACACTTGAGCGCCACTGTCCGCCCCTGGCGGTGCTGCCGGAGACCACCGAACAGGTGGCTGCGGTGTTGCAGTGCTGCCATCAACACGGTGTGCCGTTTGTGGCCCGTGGAAGCGGTACCGGCCTCTCAGGGGGAGCGTTGGTGGATCAGCAGGCGCTGCTGGTGGTGACCAGTCGCATGCGTCAGGTGCTCGGCCTCGATCTGGCCAATCAGCGGGTCACGGTGCAGCCCGGGGTGATCAACAGTTGGGTGACGCGTGCTGTTGCAGGCGACGGGTTTTATTACGCCCCGGATCCGTCCAGCCAGGTGGTGTGCAGCATCGGCGGCAATGTGGCGGAAAACTCGGGCGGGGTGCACTGCCTCAAATACGGCGTGACCAGCAACCATGTGCTGGGGCTTGAGGTGGTGCTGCCCGATGGAACCATCACGCAGTTGGGCAATGGGCTGGCTGAATCGTGCGAACTGGATCTACGTGGTGCATTCATCGGCAGCGAAGGAACTCTGGGCATCGCGACGGCCATCACCCTGCGCCTGCTTCGGGCTCCGGAGTGCGTGACCGTGCTGTTGGCGGATTTCGCCACGATGGAAGCAGCAGGGGAGGCGGTGAGATCGGTGACCGCGAGCGGCCTCTTGCCGGCGGGGATGGAAATCATGGACAACGTCACCATCAACGCCGTCAATGATTTCTTCGGGTACGACGAGTACCCGCGTGATGCTGCGGCCGTTCTGCTGATTGAGCTCGATGGCCAGGAGGCTGAGGTGCAGGCCTCATCAGAACGGGCTGAAGCGCTTTGTCGTGCGGCAGGGGCCCGTGGTCTGCGTCGGGCCCAAGACCCCACGGAGTGTGCGGTGCTCTGGAAAGGCCGCAAATCTGCGTTTTCAGCCGTGGGAAAAATCACACCGACCTATTACGTGCAAGACGGTGTCGTTCCCCGCAGCAGCCTTCCGTCGGTGCTTGCGGCGATTGAACGGCTCAGCCAGGAACACGGCCTGCCCGTGGCCAATGTTTTCCATGCCGGAGATGGCAACCTTCATCCATTGATCCTGTATTCACTGAATCAGCCCGATGTAGAGCGGAGCGTGAAGGAGCTCGGTGCCGCCATCCTGCGGGTGTGTCTTGATGCCGGTGGCAGCATCAGCGGAGAGCACGGCGTCGGCGCCGACAAGCGTTGCTATCTCGACTGGATGTTCACTCCCGATGACCTGGAAACGATGGGGCTGTTGCGGTCTGCCTTTGATCCGGACAACCGCGCCAATCCGGGCAAGGTGTTGCCCACGCCGCGAACCTGCGGGGAATCGGCCAAACGGATGGTGACGCTGCCCGCTGGCGTGGAGGTTTACTGAAAAGGATCAGAAGAATGGTTCATCGCCTTCGTCCTCGTCGGCTGGAGGCCAGTCGAGATCAACGCTGACCGGGGCATGGTCGCTGGGTTGCTGGTTGCCACGCATGCCTTTGTGGATTACGCAGCTGCGGGCGAGTCCCAACAGCTCGTCGCATAAATAGATGTGGTCGATCCGCCAGCCGCGGTCCCTGTCCCAGGCACCGCTGCGGTAGTCCCACCAGCTCCAGTGGCCGGAGTCCGGCTCGAACACCCGGAATACGTCCTGAAGCCGGTCACCGAGGGCGTCACGGAGGGCCTGGCGTTCGGCATCGCTCGCCATGATTCCGCCGGTCTGGCGGTCGGGATCAGGAAGATCACGTGCTTCAAGGCCGATGTTGAAGTCGCCGACCATGCACAGCGGCTCGCCGCGTTGCTGTTGAGCATCGAGATAACGCTTCAGGCAGCCGAGCCAGGTCAGTTTGTAGGGGTATTTCTCCGACTTCAGGCTCGATCCATTCGGTACGTACAGGTTGAGCACGCGAACGCCACTTAGCAGTGCGCTGATCACGCGCTTCTGTGCCCCGAGATCGTCTGCTTCTGCGTCATCCGGGAGCTCCCCGACGAAGCCGCAGCGCACATCCTCCAAGGGCTCGCGGCTGATCAGGGCGACGCCGTTGTAGGCCTTCTGGCCATGGATGTGAACGTGCCAGCCAGCAGACTTAAAGGCTTCAACGGGAAACAGAGAGTCATCCACCTTGGTTTCCTGCAGACACAGCAGATCTGGTTGCTCGCGATCCAGCCAGCTGAGCACCTGATCCAATCGCGTGCGGACCGAGTTCACGTTCCAGGTGGCGATCTGCACGGTTGATTCAGTGGCGTCAAAGACCCTTAGCATCAGCCAACTCCGGATTCCGCTGATGTCTCGCCGTCTTGCGGCTGTCGCTCAGGTTGTGTTTTCTTCCCTGTTGGTGACAGCCATCCCGATGGGTGCAGAGGCCCAGGTTGAAGCGCCTTTTCAGAACCGCGAGGAACGCGAGATCTACGGCGACACCAACGGCAGCGGCTCAATTCTGGATGCCGCCAACCCCATGGATTTCTTGAACCAGATCCGACGGGCGACGGCCATGGACGACGCCACGCCACCCTCCGATGCCATTGATGCGGCCCTCAAGGCCTATCAGAACCCTCCAGCGACGCCGTAGCGCTGGAGGGTTCTGATCCGGTGCTGCGGGCTGCGCTCAATCCCAGTTGTGCTGACACAACATCGATCAGCGGATTGATCCGTCCGTTGAAATCCCGCCGTTCCCGGGCCTGCTTGAGCAGGGTGTGAACCGCCTCCGAATCGCCTCGCTCTTGCTGCAACAGGGCTAGTGCCAATAGGGGTCTTGCGTCAGTTTTGTTCTCTGTGGCCAGCTGGCCGTACAGCTTCATCGCGGTCTGATCGGATCCGCCCTGTCGCAGCAGATCAGCCAGGAGCAAACCGATCTCCAACCGCTGGCCAGCCTCCAGGCCCTTGAACCGGGTGGTGAGTTCTGCCGTCACCTGACCCTGACGTCCCAGCTCTTGGTCCAGGAGCACCAGCAGTTGCAGAACCTGCAGATCATTCGGATGCAGCCGCAGCAGAAGGTGGAGGCTGCGCCGGGCTGCCTCGGGCTGGCCATTGCGACGTTGCAGTTCCGCTTTGAACAGGGTGAGTTCGCGCGGCGTGGAGCGGCCAGACAGCCACGGTTGCAGCACCACTTCGGCGTCCTGCAGGCGCTCCAGTGTCACCAGGCGTTCCAGCAGAAGGCTCCTTTCTGCTTCGTTGAGGTTGTCATGGTGCTGAAGAAGATCAGCAGGTTGAGCTGCTGATCTTCTTCAGCCTGGCGACTCGCGCGTGCCCGGGTTTCCGGGGCCATGAAGGCTGCAGCGATCCAACCGACCAGGGCAGCCCCCACCATGGACGCCAGCAGCAACAGGATCCGGCGCAGGCTGGGCATCCGATCTCGAATCAGCCACCTCAGTCTGAGGAGATTGCAGTGGCCTGGGTACAGTCTTTACGAGGGCTTTTGACTCCGCCCGGATCAGCATCAATGCGCGCCCATCCGATTCCCCCGGTCACAGAGCCGTTGCAGTACCGGGCCATCGGTCTTGTGCGCGGCACCTACACCCCAACCGATCCCGAGCAACTCACCCGTGGCACCTTGACCGATGCCCAGGGCGTCCCCCTTGAAACGGTTGTGCTTGGACGTGTGCTCACCCTGATTCGGCGGCATCTGCCTCTGGATCAGCCCCACCTATGGGTCGTTTATCCCAGAAGCCGTGAAAGCGATCATCTGCATCTGCAGATTGCTGGGGTCTGGGAACCCAGCACCCTGGCGCCAGATCAAGCCGATGCCTCCGACACCCTGCCGGAGGGTGATGACTTCTTCTCTGTTCGAGGCGAATTGATCTTCACCAAGCCAGAAACCGGCGAAATGGTGGTGAAAGTGCGGCAGCAGGCCCGCGCCGACGGCCAACGACCGCTTCCCTTCAAACTCCAGATCAAGGGTGAGCTTCCCCTGGAACACCTGCGTCACTTCGTCAGCCTTGACCTGCGTCGCCAGGGCCAGGAACTGCACCTTGAAAAACACGAGGTGATTGCTCCGATGCCGACGCGTGGCGGCAAATTCAAGGGAGGTCGTGGGCGTGCCACCTCCCGCGCTCGCAGCTGATGGCAGATGGAGGGCAGGGCTCCACAGGGGTCCTACGGGCAGGCGTCGCCGTTGCCGGCATCACTGTCCTCGGCGCCTTTGGTCCAGCCCTGGGTCTGTCTGCTGCCTGGATCGTGGTGGCGGTTGGGGGTGCCCTGGTCACCCTCAGCGTTGATGCCGCCACCTGGGAAGGCATGGGTGGTCACATCCTTGCTGAAGCGCTGCCCGGTGGGCAGGAGCGTCTGCGTCGGATTGCGGTGCATGAGGCCGGTCATGTTCTGATCGCGGAAGGGGAGCAACTTCCGGTTCAGCAGGTGCTGGTGGGAACCCTTGCCTGTGTGCGTGCAGGACTGCGCAGCAGCGGCGCCACTGAGTTCGCGGTGCCGGACAGCGTCCGCATGCCGCTTGAAGATCTACGCCGTTGGAGCCGGGTGCTTCAGGCCGGCATCGCCGCTGAAACCGTGGTTTTTGGTAAGGCTCATGGTGGGGCCGATGACCGCGCTTTGTTGGGACGGCTGTGGGGACTATCGGGTCATGACGTGGCCACGGCCCAGCGGGAGCAGCGTCGCGCCCGCCGGGAGATTGAACAGCTGTTGCGTCAGCAGCGTGAGGCGCTTGACCAGCAGGCCGGTGTTCTGTTGGAGGCGGCCCCGCGTCTGGGGCGATGAGTGCTCTTTGGGTTGATGCACCGACGGGGTTGGCAGGGGACATGCTTCTGGCCGCACTGTTTGATCTGGGCGTGGACCAGGCTGTGGTGGAGTCGCCGCTGGCGGCCCTCGGTTTGGCAGGGCAGTATCGCCTCACCCAGCAGGAGGCGCGCAGCGGCGGGCTGCGGGGGGTCAGGGTTGATGTGGAGGGTCTAGAGGCTCAGCCGCCCCACCGCCACTGGTCGGGGATCCGTGATCAGATCAATGCAGCTGCTTTGGCGCCATCGCTGAAGCAACGGGTGCTCGCCGTGTTCTCCCGTCTGGCGGAAGCCGAGGCCACCGTGCATGGAACTCCAGTGGAGGCCGTTCACTTCCATGAGGTGGGAGCCATCGATGCCCTCGTGGATGTGGTGGGCGTCTGTGCGGCGATTGACGATCTCAATCCGGCCCGGATCGTCTGTTCCCCCTTGCCTGCGGGGAGTGGAACAGTGTCAACCGCCCATGGCCTGTTGCCCGTGCCCGTTCCAGCTGTGCTTGAACTGGCGCGACGTCACCGCATTCCTCTGCTTCAGGGAGGAAACCTGCCTCCGGGAGAGTTGGTGACGCCCACGGGCCTCGCCCTGGTGTCGGTGCTGGCAGATGAGTTTGTCGCTCCTGAGCGTTTGGTTGCCGAAAAGGTTGGCGTCGGCCTTGGCCACCGCCAGCTGGATCGCCCCAACCTGGTGCGCCTTGTGCTGCACACCCCAGCGGCGAATGCGGAAGAAGCTCCCCGGTGGGAGTCGTTGGTGGTGCAGGAAGCCTGGATCGATGACGCCACTCCAGAGGAGGTTGCGCTCTTGGTCAATCGCTTGCGTGAGGCCGGAGCGATCGATGTGGCGGTGCAGCCGTTGCTGATGAAAAAGGGCCGCAGTGGCCAGTTGGTGACGGCACTCGTGCGGGATGGGGATGCCGATCAGATCCGCCGCCTCTGGCTCAGTGCTGGCAGCAGCATCGGCCTGCGGGAGCGGCGTCAGGGACGCTGGGTGCTGCCAAGGCGGCATGGCGTGCTCGAAACGCCCTGGGGCCCCGTCGCGGCCAAACAGGTGCGTCGCCCCGATGGCCGTTGCACCGTTAAAGCCGAGGCGGATGCCCTTGAGGCTCTGCAGGCCAGCGCCGGGTGTTCATTTGATGAGCTGCGTGCTGCTGTTGCAGTAGCGCCATTCGTTTGCACGGACGATTGGGCCTGATGGTCAAGCTTCTCCGTCAACCCAAGCTCTGGATCACGCTGGCCAGCCTGATCTTCATCGCTGTGGCTCTGGCCCAGCAGGCGGGCCAACTGCGTCAGCTGAGCTTGGTGGCCAACGGTTGGTGGTGGCTGGTGCTGGGGCTGGGCCTCACCTGGCTCAGCATCCTGATCAATGGTCTGGCCTGGCGGGATCTGCTGGTTTGGTTGAAACACCCTCCCCAGGGGGTTGCCGTGGTGCCGCTGTTTGTGCTCAGCAACCTGCTCAAGTACTTGCCGGGAGGGATCTGGCATCTGGTGGAGCGGGTCCGGGTGCTGCGTCCGGTGATTGGCGGCGGCCCGGCCCTGGCCGGGGTGATCCTTGATCCGCTTCTGATCGCCGCAGCGTCCGTTCTTGTTGTGGTTGCTGGTGGATGGCAGCAGGGCCTGGCCCTGCTGGCTCCATGGCCCGCGTTGATGATGATTCCTCGCTGGCGCGAGCCCCTTCTGCGTCGACTGGAGCGTTCCAAGGCGGCGCAATTGCAGTCGGTTGGAAGCGGACCCCTGGAAAGTGAGGGAAGCGGCCGCGGCGGCTATCCCTGGCGGCCCCTCAGCCTTCAGCTGCTGTTTGTGCTCTGCCGCTTTGCCGGGTTCTGGTGCAGCGTGCAGTCCTTCGGCATTCAAAGTCCGGCACCGTTCACCTGGCTTGCGGCCTTTGGTCTGGCTTATGCCGTTGGGCTGGTGGTGCCTGGTGCCCCCGGGGGGCTCGGGGTGTTTGAGGCCAGCCTGCTGCTGCGTTTGGGTGCTGCCGTGCCAGAGGCGCAGTTGCTCGCGGTGGTTCTCAGCTACCGACTCCTCTCCACCCTGGCGGATGTTGTTGCCAGCGGGGCCCTGGTGGCCGATCGAGTGCTGGGCCAACGTTTGAAACGCCACCGCTGACCCCCGTGCTGTTGTGTTGCTGAGTCGTCGCCAAATGCTGCAGTTGGTGCTTGGCACCGGTCTTACGGCAGCGGCTCTGCCCTGGAGCGCCGCCAGGGGTGCTGTTCACCGGGTTGGGCTGATCAGCGACCTCAACAGCAGCTATGGCTCCACCAGCTACATCCCTGCCGTGGATCAAGGGCTGGATCAGCTCATTGGCCTGCAGCCGGATCTGGTGGTGTGTGCTGGCGACATGGTCGCGGGTCAGCTGCGAGGCCTCAGCGGCCAGCAGCTGGATGCCATGTGGCGGGGCTTTGAAACGTCCGTTCTGCATCGGCTTCAGGCGGCAGACATTCCACTGCTGCCAGCGATCGGGAACCATGACGGTTCACCGGGGTTCCCGGCGGATCGTGCCGCTCTGCGTCGGTTCTGGACCCCGATCCGTTCACGGATGGGATTGGCGTTTGTGGACGCCTCACAGTTCCCGTTTCGCTACTCGGTGCTGCAGGACGGGATCTTCTGGCTGGTCTGGGATGCCAGCTCAGCCCGTGTTCCTGAGGATCAGCTGGTCTGGGCAAAACAGCAGTTGGCCAGCCCTCAGGCACAAATGGCTCGTGCTCGGTTTGTGGTGGGTCATCTCCCTCTGGCTGGGGTTGGTCTGGGCAAGGATCGCCCCGGTGAGGTGTTGGAGCGGGGACATGCGCTTCAGGCCTTGATGGATGCCGCTGGCGTGCAGGCCTACATCAGTGGTCATCACCACGCCTGGTTCTCCAGCCGTCGTGGCCAGCTCGATCTGATCCAGCTCGGCGCCTTGGGTAGTGGCCCCCGGCCCCTGCTGGAAGGTGAATCGCCAGCACAGCAGACTTTCACCCTGTTGGAGATCGATGGGGGCAGGGGCACCCTCCGGGAAACCACCTACGCCGTATCCACAGGACGCCCGCTGTCCTGGTCAACACTCCCCCTCCGTCTCAACACCCGTGCTGGCTCGCTCCAGCGCAATGCATCAGAGCGGTTGCTGCGGGGGTGAGGAGCCCTCGCGTCTGGAGGAGTGATCCAGCGTGGGCACCAAGGCCATGGCGGCGACCAGCCCCAGAACGAGGATCATCAGGGCCGGCAACATCGCTTCGGCCAGCCGTTCATCGCCGGCGTACTGGAACACACGCACCGAGAGGGTGTCGAAGTCGAAAGGCCGAAGAGCGAAGGTGAGGGGAAGCTCCTTCACCGTGTCGACAAACACCAGCAGCAGCCCAACGGTGATCGGTCCGCGCAAGAGGGGCAGATGCACCCGTTGGAGCACGCGTTGCCACGGTGATCCCATCCCCGTCGCTGCCTCATCGAGGCTTGGGCTGATCCGCTCCAGGGCTGCGTCCAGGCCCCCTTTTGCCACCGCCAGAAATCGATCGCTGTAGCCCCACAGCAGCAGGAGCAAGGGGGCGACCTGCCAGGGGGCGCCGGTGAGCAACAGGGCCAGAGCGAGCACGGTGCCGGGGATGGCGTAACCCGTTCCCGCCAGGAAGGTGAGGCTTCTGAGCCATGCGGCGGTGGACCAGCGCTTGGCGATGGCCAGCACGAGCGCTGCCGTTACGGCCAAAACAGCAGCGGCCAGGGCTAGCAAAAGACTGCGGCTGCTCAGGCTGATCAGATCGTCGTTCCAGCTGTTTTGGAGCTGATCCAAGTTGCTGGCGGCCCACAGCAGCGGGGTCCCCAGGCTTACGACCGGAGGGATGACGGCGAGCAGTTGCGCCACCCCAGCACGGAATCCATGAAGGTGCCAAGCGGTTGCGTCTCCGCCGGCCACGCCATCGCTCCAGCGTCGACTGCGCCTGCGCAGGCTGCGTTCACACACCACCAAGGTCAACACGATCACCAGCGTGATCAAGGCCAAGCTGATGGCGCCTGCGGGGTCGCCGTTGGATTGCCAGGTTTCCAGGATGCCTGCGGAGAGACTTGGGATGCCGAGAAGCTGGACGGCACCCAGCTCATTGACCACTTCCATCCCCATGAGTGCGACGCCGGCGCCGATCGCGGGAAGTGCAATGGGCAAGGCCACACGCCGAAAGGCTGACCAAGGACCAACCCCCAGGCTCCGGCATGCCTCCAGCTGACGCTGACCGCTGACGGAGAAACTTTCCGTGCTCAGCAGGAACGCATAGGGGTAGGTCGTCAGGGCCATCACAGAGATGCCCCACCCCATGCCGTGAACGGTCCAGCTGTTGCGACTGCCCAGATCGACAAGGATCGCCGAGAGGAGATAGGCCGGTGTCGCCAGGGGAATCAGCTGTGCAATTCGCAGCCATGCCCGACCGGGAAAACGGCAGTTGCACAGTAACCAACCATTGGCTGTGCCGAGCACGGTGCCCAGCGTTGCTGTGCCGAGCAGCAGCTGGATGGTGCCAACGATCTGTCGCATGCCATCGGGGCCAAGATCGCTGAAGCCGCTGTGCAAGGACGTCAGAGCCTCTTTCACCAGCGTCAGAACCGGCCAGATGGCAAACAGGCCCGTGATGAAGGCAATCAGGATCAGGGCCAGCCGGGTTGGGCTTGGAACAACAATCCGGTTGGGCAGCAACTTCACTTCAGCGATGGGCCGGACACCGTTGCCGCGACATGGCATTGCGACATTGCCATGGAATGAGTCTGGCGATAAACGATGGGGATCTGATTCAGGGCGTGCAAACCGCACACCGGCTTCGATCATTTGTCACTCTCATAAGCTCGGTCGCTTCCCAAGCTTCATCTGATCTGTGGAACAGCTGCTCCCGATGGAGCCAACGGTTGCTTTAAACGGGGTCTGGCACAGCTACGGCGATGCGACTGATGGCTGGACCCTGAAGGGGGTGGATCTTGAGGTGGCGCCTGGGGAACTGTTGGGCCTGCTGGGCCCCTCCGGCTGTGGCAAGACCACCCTGCTTCGCTTGATCGCCGGCTTCGAACGCCCACGGCGCGGCACGGTGCAGTTGGATCAGCGCATGGTGGCTGGGGATGGGGTCTGGATGGAACCGGAACGCAGGGGCGTTGGCATGGTGTTTCAGGACTACGCCCTGTTCCCTCACCTCAACGCTTGGCAGAACGCCAGCTTCGGTTTGCCCCGGCGGAATCCCAACCGTGAACGCGTGGCCTGGTTGTTCGAGTTGCTGGGGCTGAAGGGGCTTGAGCAGCGCTACCCGCACCAGCTCTCCGGTGGCCAGCGTCAACGGCTGGCGTTGGCACGCGCTCTGGCCCCAGCGCCCAGGGTGGTTCTGCTTGATGAGCCTTTTTCAAGTCTTGATGTGGAGGTGAGGCTTCGCCTGCGCAGTGAGCTCGCCTCTGTGCTCGATGCCTGCGGTGCGAGCGGCGTGATCGTCACCCATGACGCCGGTGAAGCTCTGGCGATTTGCGATCGCGTTGCCGTCATGCGGGATGGTGTGCTGGATCAATGTGCATCGCCTTCCGAGATCGTGAGATCACCGGCGACTCCTTTTGTTGGATCCTTTGTGCTCCAGCGCAATTTGATTCCGGTTCAGGCCGATGCCCAAGGCCAGTTGTCCTGTCTGCTGGGAGAACTGGATGCTTCCTCCCCATGGGTCCAGGCTGACCGCAGGGCCTCCGGCGCCTGTTGTGTGCTGGTTGATCCGCATGACATCAATGTCGTCGCCGATGCCGAAGGAGAGGCCAGCGTCCTGGGCCGGGAATTTCTGGGGGATGCATGGGAGTACCGAATCCGTGTTGTGGATGTGCTGGTGCGGGCCCACTGTCCGATCGATCAGGAGCATCCTCCCCACACCCGTTGTCGCCTCAGCTTCAGCGATGGGGCCAGAGTCACGCTGCTTCCGCTTGGCCAGGCGTTGACATAAAAAAATCCTCCGCCGCAGCGGAGGATTGAGGAAAAAGAATTGATGTCTTCAGCGTTGGTTATTACGCACTGGGATGGGAACAAGTACCGGCTGGCGTAAGCCACCACCGCCGTTGTCGTCATCGGAATCAGCAAGAAGCCACAGCAGAAGGCTGGCGAGAACAAAAAACGTTCCGAGCAGCAGTGGTTCGACCATTGAGGTTTCTCCCATGGCACGCACAATAAGCAGCATTCCCCGGTTCTGCTGAATCAGCTGAAACCTTTTCCTGCATCCGGTGCCACACAGGCCTGGAGTTGTTCCCGCAGGGTGGTGTGGTCGATATCGCGGCCGATCAGCACCAATTGATTCTTGCGATCACCGGTCCAGTCGGTGTCGTCGATGGAAAAGCGTTTGCCCGCCAGATGGAACACATGGCGGCGTTCGCTTTCGTTGAACCACAAGACTCCCTTGGCCCGAAACACCTCCTGTGGCATCTGGTTGTCGAGGAAGTTCTGGAACTTGCGCAGGGAGAAGGGGCCATCACTTTGGAAGGACACGGAGGTGAATCCCTCGATGTCCTGATGGTCACCGTGGTTGTGGCTGTGGTGATGGTGGCCATGGTCATGACTGTCCCCATGGCTGTGGTCATGCCCATGGCTGTGATCGTGCCCTTGGCTGTGATCGTGTCCGCGGTCATGACCGTGATCGTGGTTATGGCTGCAGTGGCCATGGTCGTGGTCGCAGTCGCTGTGATCCAGGCTCGGATCGTCGGCAGGGGAACTCACCTTGTCGGATTCGAACAGTCCAACGCTGAGCAGTAGGGGCAAGGGCACGTCTCCTTTCACCGACCGCAGGATCCGCGCATCGTTCTTGACGTCTCTGAGTTGCTGTTCGACAGCCTCGAGCCGCTCCTCGGAGACGAGGTCGCACTTGTTCAGCAGCAGGATGTCGCCGTAAATCACCTGGGCCCGGCCAACTTCCGTGTCCAGAACGACGTCGTCGAAGTTTTCTGCATCGATCAACGTGATGATCGAATCCAGGCGGGTTTGGTCCCGCAGCTCACTGCCAAGGAAGGTCATGGCCACCGGAAGGGGATCGGCCAGACCGGTGGTTTCCACGACGATGTAATCGAGTGGCTCGGGCCGTTCAATCACCCGTTCCACCGCCTCCATCAGCTCGTCGTTGATCGAGCAGCAGATGCAACCGTTGCTCAGCTCCACCATGTCTTCATCGGTGGTGACGATCAGATCGTTGTCGATGCCGATTTCACCGAACTCGTTCACCAGCACCGCGGTCTTCACCCCCTGCTGATTGCTCAGGATGTGATTCAGCAGCGTGGTTTTTCCCGCTCCTAGGAAGCCGCTGAGAATGGTGACGGGGATGTTGGCGGTGGCTGGTGCGGTGGTCATGCGCAAGGACCCACTCGACTCATGCTGGCAGCAGGGCGTCAATGGCGCTGGCCAGCTCCACATCCAGGCTGCTGAGGCCGCCGAGATCATGGGTGGTCAGGTCGATTGAAACGCGGTTGTAGACGTTGCTCCAGTTCGGATGATGATTTTTGGACTCGGCCAGCAAGGCCACCTGTGCCATGAATCCAAAGGCCTCCACGAAGCTGTTGAACTCCAGATCGCGGTGCAGCTTGTCTCCGTTCACCACCCAGTTGGGCAGGGTTGTGCTGAGTGCCGACTTTTCGGCAGCATCAAGACGTTTAACTGGCATGGCAGCCCTGAATCACTGATCCATCGTGGCTGGAGCTGGTCGTCAGTCGCTCAGGTCATGCAATCGATCAATCATCAGATCGGTGTCTGTGTCGATGCCGTCGTCGGTTTCCCAGGCGTTGGGGTCGTGGCGGGCCTGAATGGCTTGATTGATCCGTTCGCCGTTGCGCAGGTTCAACAGGGTTTGCGGCGTGGCTGAGGTGTTTTGGGTGTTGCCCTCAGGGGTGGGGCGGCTGGATGGTTCACCGAACAGGTGGCAGGCGATTGTTCTGGAGTGAGCAGCGCTGCGGTGCTCCCAGAGGTAAACGGCTTGCCAGGTGCCCAGCAGCAGTTGGCCCCTGCTGACGCTCAGGTTCAGGGTCTGGCTGGTGAGCGCGGTTCGGATGTGGGCCGGCATGTCATCGGCACCTTCGTCGTCATGGAGATAACGGCGTTGTTCCGGAACGGCATCGGCCATCCATGCATCCAGGTCCCGCAGCACCCGTGGATCTGCGTTCTCGTTGATCGTGAGGCTGGCGCTGGTGTGCAGACAGGTGAGATGCAGAACGCCCTGGTCCAGCCCCGTGCTGCGGATCCAGGTGTTCAGCCGCCCATCCAGACGGGTGAAGCCCCTCCCCGGGGTTTGAACTGTGATCTGATGCAGGATCTGCTGCACACCCACCGCTCTCCAGCGTTCTTTCCTTACTTTGCGTGCTGCAGCACCGTCTGAGTCCATGGCCAGCCCTTCTGCCCCAGAACTGACCCTGCTGTTCGACGGAGGGTGTCCGTTGTGTGTGCGCGAAGTTCGGTTTCTGCAGCGGCGTGATCGTCAGGCGCGGTTGGGTTTTGTTGACATTGATGCTTCGGATTACGACGCAGCGGCCCATGCCGGCATCAGCTATCGGGCGGCCATGGGCCGCATTCATGCCATCACAGGCTCCGGGGAGGTGCTGCGTGATGTGGCCGTCTTCCGTGAGGCGTATCGCCTGATTGGTCTGGGATGGCTCTACGCACCGACCCGCTGGCCCTTGATCGGCAGCGTGGTCGATTGGGTCTATGGGATTTGGGCCGCCCGGCGGCTTCAGATCACCGGACGCGCCGACCTTGAGACCCTGTGCCAAGGCCGCTGTTATGTGAAATGACTCGCTTTACTGAAGCGGAGATGGCTGCCGGTAGATCAGCTTGAGCGGCCAGAGCGCCATGGGCAGCGCGATGAACAGTGTCGTCCGCATAAGCAGTTCCCGCATCTTCATCAGCAGTTGCGTTGTACGTCAACAGCATGGCCTTGGTTGATCTCAGCGCGCCAGGGTGACGTCCCAGGCCCGTGAACTTTCAGTTTAGAAAAGGTGCTTAAACCCTCCTGCTTGCCACAGGGGATTCGCATTCACCTCGTCAACGGTGAGCTGGTAGCCATGTTTGGCGGCGATTTCCACCAGCTGTTCTGTGCTGATCTCCTCCTGCATCGCCTTCTGAAGATCGGGGTTCTCGAGGATTGCCTTGAGAAAGCTTTTCAACGTTGCACTCGATGACAGGGGTTGCACGGCGTGACCAACAACATCCTTTCCATCAATAGCCCTGTGGGGACACTTCGGCTGCCCCTCCTGATGCAAGGCCTTGGTTGCGTGGTTCTTCTCGCCATGATGATCCGATCTTTGCTGCAGCGTCTTGGTCCATGCGTCGACGCCTTGGGATGCACTGGGCGACCACCTGCGTGAAACGAAACTTCTCGGTTCCATCCAAAGCACCCTGTACTGGGATCAGAACACTCGTATGCCTCCCTCTGGGGCGCGTTGGCGGGGTGAGCAGCTTACGCTTCTGGCAACCCAGCTGCATGCCCGTCAGAGCTCCGCGGCCTATGCGGATTTGGTGGCCGCAGCGCGTCAGCACTGGAACTCCGCTGACCAATGCTCCGAGCAGGGCCGCAATCTTGATCTGTTGGAACAGGACCTTCAGCGGCAGCAGTCCCTCGATCCAGCTCTCGTCGCGGCCCTGGCCAAGGCCAAGGCCGAGGGCTACAACCGTTGGCAGCAGGCTCGATCAGCTTCCGATTTCAGCCTCTTCGCACCTGCGCTTCAGACCTTGATTGACCTGCGTCAGGAGCAGGCCAAACAGCTTGATGAGCTTCGCTCATGCTGGGAGACCCTGGCACAACCCTTCGAGCCGGACCTTCGTCTGGAGCGTCTCGAGGCTTTGTTTGCTCCGCTGCGGCAACGCTTGCCGCAATTGGTCGCTCAGGCATCCACCCGGCCTCGCCCCCGATCATCGGACTGGGATCTCGAGGAGTCCAGCCAGCAACAGCTCTGCGATCAGCTGCTCGGTGCCTGGGGCCGCGATCCCGACATCACCTGCATGGCACGCTCGCCCCACCCCTTCTCGATCACGCTTGGGCCGGCGGATTACCGCATCACCACCCGTGTGGTGCCAGGGCAGCCGTTGTCGTGTTTCCTTGCCACGGCCCATGAGTGGGGGCATTCCCTTTACGAACAGGGGTTACCGGACCAGAGCCATCAATGGTTTGCCTGGCCCCTGGGACAGGCCACCTCGATGGCGGTGCATGAAAGTCAGTCGTTGTTCTGGGAGAACCGGGTTGCCCGGAGCCGTCCATTCGCAGAGCAGTGGTGGCAACGTTTTGCACAGGCCGGAGCTCCCTTCAGCGGTGCCCAGGACATGTGGCAGGCGATGAATCCGATGGCGCCTGGTTTGAACCGGGTTGAGGCCGATGAACTTAGCTATGGCCTTCACATCCTGATTCGCACGGATCTTGAAATTGCTCTACTTGAGCAGGGCTTGGCGGTGAAGGATCTCCCTGATGAATGGAACCGGCGCTATCAGGAGCTCCTGGGGGTGCGTCCATTGAGTGATGCCGAGGGTTGTCTCCAAGATGTGCATTGGTCGGAGGGGTTGTTCGGGTATTTCCCTTCGTATCTGTTGGGCCACCTGATTAGTGCACAGTTGAGTGAAGCGATGGCGGAGGCTATTGGGTCTCCGGAAGAGCATGTGGAGCGCGGTGATGTCTCGCCTTTGCTGGCTTGGCTGCGTGCGCATGTTCACCCGCTCGGACGCAGCGTGAATGCCGATCAACTGGTGGAAAGGGTTAGCGGACGGCCCTTGAGCACCGAGGCCTTCCTGAGCTATCTGGAGAACAAGCTTGATCGGCTGCAGCAGGAGTCTTAGCCGCTTGCAACTTGCTGGGTTGAGGGGGCCCGTAGGATGCGCCGCGCTGTCCATCGCCGTTTATGGCCAACCTCGATCAGGCACCCAGCCGCAGCATGCCCAACCTGCTGCACGTGCTGCCGGCTTTCGCTGATGAAGCCGAGCTTCGTCTCAACACGATCGTGGAGCTCAACTCCAACACGATCAACAAGTACGAGCTGATCACCGAAACCGGCCATCTCAAGCTGGACCGCGTTGGTTACTCCTCGCTGGCTTACCCCTTCGCCTACGGATGCATTCCCCGCACCTGGGATGAAGACGGCGATCCTCTCGACATTGAAATCGTTGGTGTCACCGAGCCCCTGATTCCCGGCTCGATTGTCGAGGCCCGCATCATCGGTGTGATGACCTTCGACGACGGTGGTGAAGTCGACGACAAGGTGATCGCTGTTCTTGCCGATGACAAGCGCATGGATCACATCAAGAGTTGGGAGGATCTTGGTGAGCACTGGAAGAAAGAAACCACCTACTACTGGGAGCACTACAAGGATCTGAAGAAGCCTGGTACTTGCTCGGTGAACGGTTTCTTCGGAACTGAAAAAGCCGTCGAGATCATCAAGAGCTGCGAGGCCCGCTACACGGCTGAGATCGACCCCAAGTTGGTCGACTGAAGGCGTCGGTGATCGGCTGCTGATTAGGCGGGGGATGTCCCCCGCCTTTTTTATGGCTCGGCTTCACTCCAGCAGCCTCGAATGTTCTTCGATCGGCAAGGAGACCGCTCGGGAGGCCACAGGGCTGAGACAAGACAGATCTGCCCTATTGGTCTTACCCGTGAGACCAAAGAGGTTCTGAAGAGTTCAGCCTCAGTGGCGCTGCTGCAGTTTTTTCTCGCGGCAATGAATACGTTAAGACTAGTGAGTCTTGTGTGTCTCATGCCGTGGTCGTTGGCGCCGGTGATGTTGGCTGGCCTGTTGGCGGGGTCCGTCCTCCCATGCCTTGCTGCTGAATCTGCTGAGCTGGCGGTGCGGCAACCGGCCCGTGAGTCCCGCATCGTGCTTGACCTCAGCAAGCGGCAGATCACCCTCGTGCGGGGTGAGCAGCGGCTTGGCGCCTGGCCGGTGGCGATCGGAGATCCCAAAACCCCCACCCCGAAGGGGGAATTCGCCATTCTCAACAAGAAGGTCAATCCGATCTATGTGACCCACAAGTCGGGTCAGAGGCGGGAGCTGCGCGGACCCAGTAGCCCTATTGGCGATCGTTACATGGCCTTTCATCGCAATGGCCGCGGCGAGTTTGGGATCCACGGAACGGCCTGGCCGCACTGGGTTCAGATCCGTGCGGCAGTCAGCCTGGGTTGCGTGCGCATGCTCAACAGCCACATCCGGCAGCTGTTTGATGCCGTGGATGTGGAAACGCGTCTGGAGATTCGCAGTTGATCAGGCTTCGGGGCGAACGGTCTCGAAGATCTCTTTGAGGATCTCCCCGGCACCCTGACCTTTGAGTGTGTTGGCGAGGGCGATGCCGATGGCTTCGGCTTCGCTTGCCTCGCCACTGGTTTGGTCGCGGATCAAGCGTTTGCCATCAAGGCTGGCCACCATTCCGGTAAGGATCAGTTGATCACCTTCGAAACGTGTGTTCACGCCGATGGGGACCTGGCAGCCACCTTCCAGTTCCCGCAGGAAAGCGCGTTCGGCCAGGCAGCGCTGGGACGTCGGGGTGTGCTCCAGCACTTTGATCGCCTCAAGCACTTCGGGCTTGCCCTCCACGCATTCAATGCCTAAGGCTCCCTGGCCAACCGCGTGCAGGGAGATCTCGCCGGGGATCAGCTGGTGGATCCGATCGCTGAAACCCAGTCGACCCAGGCCGGCCGCAGCCAGGATCAGGCAGTCGTAATCTCCGCTGTCCAATTTCTCCAGCCGGGTGATCACGTTTCCCCGCACATCTTTGAAGATCAGGTGGGGGTAGTGGTGACGAAGTTGAGCCAGGCGGCGCAGGGAACTCGTTCCCACCACTGAGCCTTCGGGGAGGGTCTCGAGCTTGTAGGCCTGGTTCTTGGCGTTCACCACCAGCGCATCAGCCGGGTCTTCCCGTTCGGTGATGCAGCCGAGCATCAGCCCCTCAGGAAGGTTGGTCGGCAGGTCTTTGAGGGAGTGGACGGCGATGTCCGCACGATCTACCAGCATCTGGGCTTCCAGTTCCTTGGTGAACAGGCCTTTGTCGCCGATCTTGGCCAGGGCAACGTCCAGGATCTTGTCGCCCTGGGTGGCCATGGCTTCCACGGTGATCTTCAGGCCGGGATGGGCCTTCTCCAGTTCCGCTTTGACCCAGTTGGTTTGCACCATGGCCAGCTGGCTGCGTCGTGAGGCGATGCGCAGTTCGGTGAGGGCCATGGAAAGGGCGAATCAGCCGCCCAGCCTACGCTTTTGGACTGGAATTCTTGGATTCGCCTTCGCGAGTTTGTGAAGCTTCGAAAGGGAGGATCTCTTTATGAAGAACGCTTAAAATTCGTAAGCAATGCAGGACAGCCATGCCCGGACCCGTCGTCAATGGCGTTCGTCAGGCCGGAGCGATTGGCTCGGTTGCCCCGGACCCCCAAGAGCAGGAAGCCATGCTCCCCTTGGTGGCTGAGGGCTGCATTCGTCTGATCCTGTTGTGCAGCGGCGATGTTCTGATGGCGCGGCTGCGCCACACCACCGATCGCGATGGAGACCATGCGTATCAACTGCTGCGGCCCCGTCTGGTGCGATCAGCGACAGGGCCCTCGAAGGATGGTCAATCCAGTTGGGTGCTTCAGCCTTATCTGGCGGGGCTGACGTCGCAGCACAATCTGGTTCTTTTCAAGGGGGCGGTGGCCTCCGTGCTTGAACCGGATGCTCGCCTGCTCCAGGCCTATGCGCTGGAAACACGCCAGGAGTGCCCCCTCGAAGAAACTCCTGTGGAACGTCTGAAGCGTGCCTTTCAGGAATTCACGGAAACCTACGAAAGCAGTCAGTGAATCTGTTGCACTGAATTTTTGCTTTCCAAAGGAAAACCCCAGCCACAGGCTGGGGTTTGATCTCTTCCGTGTGAGGAGGGCGTCTCAATTCCCTCAAGCTCTCTTATAGGAGCCCTCACGCCATTCAGCCAGGGGGAATGTACTTATGTATTACTCCCGTGACTGTTTGGTGGCGGGCTCAATGCGGGCTTACTTGATGTATTCCTTGAGCACCCCATTGCGGTTGGGGTGGCGCAATTTGCGCAGGGCCTTTGCTTCGATCTGACGGATCCGTTCCCGGGTCACATCAAAAATCTGGCCGATTTCCTCGAGGGTCTTCATCCGCCCGTCGTCCAGGCCGTAGCGCAGGCGCAGGACATCGCGTTCGCGGGGGCTGAGGGTGGCCAACACACCCTCCAGGTCTTCACGAAGCAGGTTCTTGGCAACATCCTGCTCGGGATTCTCGATGTCGGCTTCGATGAAATCGCCCAGGCGGGAATCCTCTTCCTTGCCGATGGGGGTCTCCAGGGAGATTGGCAGCTGGGCGCTTTTGGCAATGAAGCGCAGTTTTTCGATTGTCATTTCCATCGATTCAGCGATTTCCTCTTCCGTTGGCTTGCGGCCGAACTCCTGGGAGAGAACCTTGGTGGTCTTCTTGATTCTGGAGATCGTTTCGTAGAGGTGCACCGGCAGGCGAATGGTGCGGCTCTGATCGGCAATGGCGCGTGTGATGGCCTGGCGAATCCACCAGGTGGCGTAGGTGGAGAACTTGTAGCCCTTTTCGTGGTCGAACTTTTCAGCTGCACGGATCAGACCAAGGCTTCCTTCCTGAATCAGGTCTTGGAAGCTCAGGCCTCGATTCATGTACTTCTTGGCAATCGAGACCACCAGGCGCAAGTTGGATTGGACCATCTTTTCCTTGGCCCGGCGGCCCAGCATTAAGCGCCGGCGGAAGCGGATTAGCGGCATTTCCACCAAGGCTGCCCACTCTTTGTTGTCGGGTTCCCGGCCGTTATCGCTCTCAAATTGAGCAGCCAGTTCCTCGAGATAGAGGAGATCGGCGATTTTGCGGGCCAGTTCGATCTCTTCGTCGGGACGCAGCAGACGGATCCGCCCGATTTCCTGCAGATAAACCCGAATGGAGTCTTCGGTGTAAACGCCTTTGGGACCGATCTTGATGCTGGCCAGGGCTTTGGCCTTTGCTTCCTTCTCAGCAGCTGCCGTTTTGGCTTTCTCTTCGGCGGTAGGTTTCGCTGCTGCTTTGGCTGTTGTTGCTTTGGTGGCGGTCTTCTTCGTGGTGGCTGCTTTCTTGGTTGTGGTGGCCTTTTTTGTTGTGGTTTTGGCCTTGGTGCTCTTCGCAGCAGCCTTTTTGGTGGTTCCCGAAGCCTTGGCTTGATCAGCCGCGGCGAGCAGTTCGTCGGCCGCGGCGTTCAGGTCCTTGGCGCTGGCCTTGCTGGTTCGTCGGCGTGCGGGGGCTTTTTTGGCTTCTTTTTCGGAACCCTTGGCGACATCCTTCACCTTGCTGTCAGCATTGGCCAGAAGAACGATGTCCGGCTTGGCAGCTTTGGTGGCAGCAGGGGTCATGGTGAGTGTCGAAGTCGGATAGAGGGGAAATGCAACAGCAGCAACAACGCATCAACGGCAATGGCCGGAACCTGGAACTTCCGTTCAAACGAAAGAGAACGACGCAGCTGACGCTGAGACGGAGTTCATGGGCTGATGGTGGTGTCCGCGAGTCGACGAAACGCTTGGACTGATTGTGTCTGTGCTGTCCGGGGTGGTCTCAGACCGGTCAAAGTGGCAAGGACAAGACCTTGACTTCAGACTCTGTGTCTTCCCTCTGGATCGAGCGCAGGGTTGGCAAAAACTGTCCAACCTGTTCACGTTAATGAAGTCTTCCGAAGTTTGCAAGGTCCTGTCGCATTCGCGGCGATGTGTTGAGGTCTGGCTGGAGGCTGGGCGGGAAGGACGCTCCTTCAGTTATGCCGCAGATCCCAGCATGGGTTTGAAGCCTGGAGATCTGGTGCGGGTGCGCCTCCGGGGGCGAGCCATGCATGGGCTTGTGGTGGAGGAGCGGGAGTGGGCTGAGCAGGATCCTCAGGAGCTGCAACCGGTGGAATCACTCCTGCAGCGAGCTGCTGTCGACTCGGATTGGTACAGCTGGCTGGAGCGGGTGGCGGACCGTTGCCATCTCAGTGTCTTCCGCACCTTGAAGGCGGCTCTGCCGTCGGGCTGGATTGGTCAGGCCGGCCAGCGTTCCCTGGCCGGCGGGCGTCAGATGTGGTGGATCCAGGCCCGGGTCCCCCCTGATGCAGCGAAGCCACCCACCCCTCGCCAGCGGGAGCTTCTGGCTTGGTTGGAGGGCCAGGGCGATGGCGCTTGGCAACGGGACCTGGTGGCCAGTGGGTTTGGGGCGCAATTGCTGCCGCCCCTGATCCAGCAGGGCTACCTGGTGCGTGAGCAGCGTCGTTGTGAGGACAAGGGCTCTTCAGCTGCTTCTGGCCCCAAGGAACTTCCCCAGGCCTTGACCGCTGAGCAGCAGGACGTGGTGAAGGCCTACCAACAGCTTTCTCCGGGGAGAGGATTGCTGCTCTGGGGAATCACCGGCTCCGGCAAGACCGAGGTGTACCTCCAACTGGCTGCCCAGGAGCTGGAGCGGGGCCGGCACGTCCTGCTGCTCACCCCCGAGATCGGATTGATCCCCCAACTTGTTGACCGTTGCCGCAAACGCTTCGGCTCGCGTGTCGTGGAGTACCACAGCGGTTGTGGTGACGCCGAACGGGTTCGAACCTGGCGCCACTGTCTTGCTGCCGAACAGCCCTTGGTGGTGGTGGGAACCCGCTCTGCGGTGTTCGTGCCGTTGAAGCCGCTGGGGCTGGTCGTTCTGGATGAGGAGCACGACAGCTCTTACAAGCAAGACGCACCCATGCCCTGCTATCACGCCCGGGACCTGGCCCTGGACCGGGTTGTGATGCAACAGGCACGGCTTGTGCTGGGCAGCGCCACGCCGTCGCTCGAGAGCTGGATTCAAACGGGCCCGGATGGTGCCTTGACCTTGGTGCGCCTGACCCAGCGGATTTCCCGGCAGTCCCTACCTCCTGTACATGTGATCGACATGCGCCATGAGCTGGCCGAAGGACACAAGCGTCTGGTCAGTCGCCCCTTGATGGATCGTCTTGCGGCGCTGCCGGAGCAGGGCGAACAGGCCGTGGTTTTGGTGCCTCGTCGGGGATACAGCCCCTTTTTGAGCTGCCGCAGTTGCGGCGAGGTGGTGATGTGCCCCCACTGCGATGTGGCGCTCACCGTTCACCGCAGCAAGGCCGGACGTCAGTGGCTGCGTTGCCACTGGTGTGACCATCGTGAGGACCTGGAGAACCGTTGCAGTCACTGTGGTTCCACGGCCTTCAAGCCGTTTGGGGCCGGGACGCAGAAGGTGTTGGAACTGCTCTCTCAGGAGCTCGAAGGCCTTCGTTTGCTCCGCTTTGACCGCGATTCCACCGGCGGACGTGATGGCCATCGACGCCTGTTGGACCGTTTTGCTGCCGGAGAAGCCGACGTCTTGATCGGCACGCAGATGCTGGCCAAGGGCATGGATCTGCCGCGGGTCACCCTGGCGGCGGTGCTCGCGGCGGATGGGCTTTTGCACCGCCCCGACCTACGCGCAGGAGAGCAGGCCCTGCAGTTGCTGTTGCAGTTGGCGGGCCGTGCCGGGCGAGGTGAGCGACCGGGGCAGGTGTTGGTGCAGACCTACACCCCAGAGCATCCGGTGATTCAGCACCTGGTGGATGGTCGGTATGAAGCGTTCCTCTGTCAGGAAGTGGCCCTCCGCAAGGAAGCTGGGTTAGTGCCCTTCAGTCGCGCTTGTCTGCTGCGACTCTCTGGAGATTCCCCCAGCAAAACAGCAACGGCGGCAGCGGTGCTGGCGGAGCGGATCCGGCCGATTTGTCAGCGCCAGAACTGGTGGTTGATGGGTCCGGCCCCGGCCCCTGTGGCCCGTGTTGCTGGCCGAAGCCGATGGCAGCTGTTGCTGCACGGTCCGGCGGGCTCTCCTTTGCCGTTGCCTCCGGGGCAGGCCCTCTGGGATGGCTTGCCCAAGGGTGTGGCGCTCACCGTGGATCCCGATCCGCAGCAGCTTTGATCAGGACGGCAGTTCCGGGAAGCCAAAGCCCAGCTTTCGCCGCACCACCTGCAGCACCATGCTGCTGATCAGCAGCATCAGGATCACCACGCCACCAAGGCCAAGCGGATTCCAGCGCCAGCCCTGCCAGCTGACTTCGGTGGTGGTGCCGGAAAGAGCCGTGCGCTCCACCCGCCCGTGGTTGAGGCTTAGATGAACGTCGAGCCCGGGGATCTCGGGCAGATCGCTGAGGTCCACCAACAGCTGCACGTGCTGCTGCACCCCCAGGAGCCAGTTGCGTTCTTCGAGCTTGAGCGTCGGTGCCGGGAGTGAGACTCCAGCCGCGCGACCAGCCACGGCCACCACGGCCGCCATTTGTTGCGCCAGCTCCTGCGATGAGGCAACACGGCTGCTGATCTGTTGGCGTCCTGGGCCTGTCTGTTCGATCTTCAGCCCGGGCACCTCCCGTTGCAGGTCTCGCTTGAATTGCTCCTGCCAGGGCAACGGTCGCTCCTGGGTGCTGCGCACGTCCCAGGTGAGGGCCAGTCGATCCGGGCCGCGAAGGTCGAGATCAGCCTCGATCCGGACGCAACCACTCAGCAACAGCGTGATCCCTAGCAGAACCGCCATCACGAGCACGGCGAAACCCGCTGCTGGCGAACGCGTCGGCCCTGTGGGTGGTGGTGGCGGGGGTTCGGGGCGCCGCGAACGCCGCCGCCGCATGGTGGAGGTCTGCCCGCTGCCGGAGCCATTCAGTTCCAGTTGCGGCATCCGCATCGACCAGCGTTCCGGACGATCCAGGCTTGGGGCTTCAAGAACCCCGAGCAGTTGTTTGGCTTGCTGGCGCAACTTGGGATCGCGGCAGCGACTCAGAAGCCTGCAGGTGGCGATGGCTTTGTCGTCCTGACCCTGACCCATCCAGGCGGTGATCATCAGGAGCCTAAGGCCCGGCCCCTCCGGGCTGTTGAGCGGGTGTTGCTCCGCCAGGGGGAGAAGCAGCTCCAGGCCCTGGCCGTAGTCCCCGCGCTCCAGGGCTGCCTCCGCTTCAGAGAGGTCCAGTGCTGCGTCCTGCTCGCTCACCCTCTAGCTGCGTCCCACCACCATGGTGCCGATGCCGGCGTCGGTGAAGACCTCCAGCAGTAGGGCATGGGGAACCCGGCCATCAATGATGTGGGCGGCTGACACGCCCTGGGCCAGGGCGCGGATGCAACATTCCGTTTTGGGCGTCATGCCCCCTGCGACCACGCCATCCTCGATCAGCTGTCGCGCCTCTGAAAGGCGCAGTTTGCGGATCAGCGAGTCGGGATCGTCCCTGTCCTCAAGGATGCCGGGGGTGTCGGTCAGCAGGATTAGTTTTTCGGCTTCCAGGGCTGCCGCCAGCTCTCCCGCCACCGTGTCGGCATTGATGTTGTGGGCTCGCCCGTCATCGGGGGTTGCGGCAACGCTGGAAATGACGGGCACATACCCCTTCTCCAGCAGCGGTTCGAGCACATCGGGATTGACGCGGGCAACATCTCCCACCAGCCCATGGCTGCCATTCCCCCAGGGGCGTGCCTCCACAAGACTGCCGTCACTTCCGCTCAAACCAACCGCACGGGTGCCGAGCTGATTGAGGCCATTCACGATCTGTTTGTTGACGCGGCCCACTAGCACCATCTCCACCACGTCCATGGTGTCGGCGTCGGTGACCCGCAGTCCGTCGCGGAATTCGGCGGGAATTTCCAGACGTTGCAGCCACTGGTTGATTTCGGGCCCGCCGCCGTGAACCACCACGGGTCGGACGCCGACGCAGGCCAGCAGAGCCAGGTCGCGAAAGACGGCAGACCGCAGCTCGGCATGGGCCATGGCGGCCCCGCCGTACTTGATCACGATGCGCCGACCGGCGAAGCTCTGGATGTAGGGGAGGGCTTCACTGAGCACCGACACCCTGAGGGCGTCGTCGTTGTGCTGGGTGGATTGGGCCATGGCTTAGGCCTCACCCGCTGGAAGCAGAACAACGTCCAGCCGTTGTTCATCCAGTTCCTTGAGTTCCGCTCGCATCCCCTTGGCGAAGAAACGCCCCAGCCGCTCCTGCCGCTCTTGCCAGCGTTCGAGGGGAACAGCTCCCAGCAGGAAACGCATCCGCAGGCCATAACCGCTCTCGGAATGCAGCTCTTCGATCTCTTCCAACTGCGGTGGGGTGTCTTCATCCCAGAGTTTGAGCGCTTCCAGCGACGACTCCAGGTGGGCCTTCTGGCCGTAGCGCCAGCGCGTCACATCGCCGAGCAACTTGCCCAGTTCTGGTGCCGCAGCTTCGCGTTCCTTTTGAAAAGTCTTGATCGGTGTCACCCGGATGGCGGGTGGCAGCTCCGACGATTTCAGGGCCAGCCCCCCCAACAGGATCGGGATTCCGTAGAAGATCGTGGGAAGGCTGAGGTTGGCGCTTCCGGTGGCGTAAGCGGTGGCACCGACCACGGTCAGCACGCCTCCGGCGATGGTGACGAGGCTGCCGGGGGAGAAGAAATCCTTCATGAAGGCCTTGGCTTGATCGTCATTTTGACCTCTAGGCCATCAGGATGGAGATCCACTGCCTCGAGCTAGATGCCTGATCCATCGTCGACCGGCATGGATGATCTGCTCCAGCAGCTTGACCGTGATCGCAGCTGGTTGCTGCAGCAGATTGATGGGGGCCGTTGGCCCGAGCTGAGGCTGGATCTTGCCGCCCTTGAAAGGGAGCTCGGGCAATTGATCACCCGAGCTTCAGAGCTCCAGGAGGAAGCGGGTAGCTAAGCGACAAAGACCCGCAAGTGTCCTCTGATTCAGAAGGGGATGTCGTCGGTGTCGGGCACGAGGGGCGCAGCATTCCAGCTGGCCGGTTCAGGCTCGTTCGCCACTGTGGTCGGCGCAGCCGCAGGGGCCTGGCGGCTGGGGGCCGGGGCTGAGGCGTTGCCGGAAGGAGCTGCACCCGTGGCTGCCGCGCCGATCGGATGGAGCCGAGCCAGGGTGAATTCAGCCCTTTTTTCCTTCATGCCATCACCCCGGGGCATAGTGTTCATTCGCAGTCGACCTTCGATCAGCAGCCGCTGCCCGGTCTGCACACGGTTCTGCAACTCCTGGGCCAGGTTGCCCCAGCCCACCACTTTCAATTCACCTGGCGGATCACCCTCCCGAAGGGGGTCAAAGCGCACGACCATCTCCGCAATGGGAGTCTGGTTGTCCTGGGTGTATCGAACCGTCGGTGCGTCGATCACCTCCACTTCGAGCACGCAATGGTTCATGGCTTGAGCTGGTGTCGGAGCACATCCTGATGCAAGGCCCCGCGAATGACCAGCGTCGTGTGCTGCTGCTGGCTGGAACCGGTGATGGGCCGCGCTTGGTGAGAGAGCTCTTCCGCCGCAATTGGCGTGTGAGTGTGAGTGTGGTGACGGCAACCGCAGCAAAGGCCTACGCGGGATCGCCTGTGGAGCACATCTCAATTGGAGCTCTGCAGGGCATTGGCGGAATCAAGGCAGCTCTGCATCAGGCCGGCCCATTCCGTTGGGTGGTGGATGCCACGCATCCTTTTGCGGCTCGCATCAGCCATGACCTGGTCACAGCCTGTGCGGATCTCGACCAACCGCTGCTGCGTTATGAGCGTCGCTTTGAACCGCTTGGAGCTGCCTCTCTGGTGGCGGATGCCGAGGCATTGGCCGCCCAGTCGCTGCAGGGCCAACGCCTGTTGCTGGCCATCGGAGGTCGTCATCTTCCAGTCTTAACTGCTGCTGTGCGCCGCGCCGGAGCCATCCCTTATGGCCGTGCGCTTCCCTCCCCCGATGGATTGCGCGCCGCCCTGCGGGCGGGGCTTCCCCCGGATCACCTGGCCGTGGTGCGTCCCCTGCAGGGTGAGGTTCCGGGGGCGATCGAGGAGGGCCTCTGCCGTCGCTGGGGCATCGACGTGGTGCTCTGCCGCCAGTCCGGTGGCGTGACGGAACAGCTTTGGCATCAGCTCACGACAGATCTTGGGCTGAGCTTGCTGCTGTTGCGGCGTCCTTCCCCCCCCGATGGGATGGATTGTGTGGAGGATGTGAGCAGCCTGATGGATCGGCTTGAGCGTGATTGAAACGCGTAGGATTGTTATGGCCCTCACCACGGAAGCGAACGCTGAGCGCGCCCAACAGCTGGCTGAGGCCTTGTTGGAGCACCATCTCGTGGCCTGTGTGTCCATCCACCCCGTTCAATCGTTCTATCGCTGGGAGGGGGAGCTGCAGGCGTCCCATGAGGTCCAACTGCTGATGAAGACTTCCGCCCAGCATGTGGATGCGCTGCGCTCGGCCGTCTTGGAGCTGCACAGCTACGACACCCCTGAGTGGTTGTGCTGGCCGGTGACGGCATCACCGGCCTATGGATCCTGGGCAATCGCTGAGCTCAGTTCAGATGCGTCTCCGCCAGCTGCTTGAGGGAGACCTGGGAGCGGGCCCCCAGTTGGGTCACAATCTGGCCGGCGCAGAGGGCACCGAGCTCACCACAGCGCTCAAGAGATTCGCCATGGGTGAAGCCATGCAGAAATCCCCCGGCATAGAGGTCGCCTGCCCCCGTGGTGTCCACCAGATCTCCCAGACCGAAGATGCCGACATCCCTGCGCTGGTCTCCACTCAGCACGACGGACCCCTGGGCACCACGGGTGATCGCAATCACTGAGCAGCAGCCGCGCACCCGCTCGAGGGCCTGGTCGAAATTGTCGGTCTCGTAGAGCGACTGAATTTCAACGTCATTTGCGAACAGCACATCGACGTGGCCATTCACCAGCTCAAGAAAACTCGCTCTGTGCCGATCCACACAGAAGCCATCGGAGAGGGAAAGAGCCACCTTGCCGCCTGCTTCACGGCAGGCTTCGGCGGCGGCGATGAAGGCCCGTTTGGCAGCTGGACTGTCCCAGAGGTAGCCCTCCAGGTAAAGCACCTTGGCCTGCTTGACCATCGAGAGGTCGAGATCCTCGGGCTCCAGTTGGGTGGAAGCCCCCAGGAAGGTGCACATGGTGCGCTCGGCATCGGGCGTGACGTAAATCAGGCAGCGCGCTGTTGTGGCCCCACTGGTGGCTGCTGGGGTCTCAAAGCGTGCCCCAACGGCCCGGATGTCGTGGCTGAAAATGCTGCCGAGCTGGTCATCACGGACGCGGCCGATGAAACCAGCGCGTCCGCCGAGCTGGGCGATCCCCACCATGGTGTTGGCGACCGATCCGCCGGAGGTCTCGAGGCCAGTTCCACTGGCCTTGTAGAGAGCCTCAGCTTGTTGTTCATCGATCAGCGCCATGCCCCCTTTTTGGAGGCCGTGTTCAGCGATGAAACTGTCGTCCGTTTGCACCAGAACATCAACGATGGCGTTGCCGATGCCAACGACATCGAGACTGCAGCAGTCGCTGGGGAAACGGGTCTCTGATGACATCGGAGCGTGGAAAGCAGCCCCGAAGTATGAACCTCAGAGGCTCAGGCGCTCAATAGGGCCCTCTTGGGGCCATGGATCGGATCTTCAACAACGATGGTCTGATCACGGCTGGCCCCCAGAGAGACAATGGCGATCGGCACTTCCATCAGGTCGGCGAGGAAGCGCAGGTAATCCATGGCCGGTTTGGGGAGATCCTCAAGGCTGCGGCATTCTTCGGTGGAGCACTGCCAGCCAGGCAGCGTTTCGAAGATGGGTTTGCACTGGGCGAAATCATCAGCACTGCTGGGGAAGTGCTCGATTCGTTCGCCGTTGAGTTCATAGGCCACGCAGACCTGAATTTCGTCCAGTTCGTCCAGCACATCCAGCTTGGTCACGGCCAGACAGTCCAAGCCGTTGACCTGCACGGCGTAGCGACCGATCACGCCGTCAAACCAGCCACAGCGCCTTTGGCGGCCAGTGGTGGTGCCGAATTCACCACCGCGTTCCGTGAGCTGGTCATTCAGGCTGCCGCTTAGCTCGGTGGGGAAGGGGCCTTCACCCACGCGGGTGGTGTAAGCCTTGGCGACGCCAATGACGCGGTCGATCAGGGTTGGGCCGACGCCTGCACCGATGCAGGCACCGCCGGAAACGGGATTGGAAGAGGTGACGTAGGGGTAGGTGCCGTGGTCCAGGTCCAACAGCGTTCCCTGGGCACCTTCGAACAGGATGTTCTTGCGATCTCGCGCTGCCTGATGAATCGTCTGGGTGCACTCCACCACGTGGGGGGCGAGGCGCTTTCCGTATCCCAGATATTCCTGGATGACGTCTTCGGCGTTCAGGGGCGCAACGCCATAGATGGTTTGAAGAAGTTCGTTCTTCTCCTGAAGTGGGCCTTCAAGGCGATCCCGCAGCCGCTGTTCGTCCAGCAGGTCGATCACACGGATGCCGCTGCGCTGGGACTTGTCGGCGTAGGTGGGTCCGATCCCCCGGCCTGTGGTTCCGATCCGTCGCGCTCCCCGCTGCTTCTCCATGGCCTGGTCGAGCAGGCGGTGGTAAGGCATCGTCACGTGGGCCGTGGATGCCAAGCGAAGCCCTGAAATATCAATGTCGTTGGCGATGAGCATGTCCAGCTCACCGAGCATCACCTTGGGATCCACCACCGTGCCGGATCCGATCAGGCAGATCGTGTCGGGATAAAGGATTCCGGAGGGAATCAGGTGCAGCTTGAGCACACGATCATCGACAACAATCGTGTGGCCTGCATTCACACCACCCTGATAGCGAACCACTACATCGGCGGATCGGCTCAGGAGATCGGTGATCTTTCCTTTTCCCTCGTCACCCCACTGCGCTCCGATGACGACAACGTTGGCCAAGAACACGGCGGCCCGAAGCCGCAGATCTGCACAATCCGCGAGTATCTCAGATCTCGGGTGGCCTCGTCAAAACTGAGTTTGTCTCAGGGGCTCAGCTGCCCCGGACAACTGATTTCTCAGCCTTGTTGAGTTCCTTGGCGATGCGGTCGTGCAGCGCTTCTGGAAGGGGGCGATTGGCGTAGGAGGCGTAGTGACCAGCCAGCGAATTGAGCGCGGTCTGCATCGTGGTGAAGGAGCTGAGTCCGTTCACACGGGGCTGGGGCCGATAACGGGACATGTAGTCGTTGATCAGGGCCCGCGCGTCGGCTTCAGCTTCCGCGTGGGTGGGATCGTCCTGAGGCAGGTCGATCACCGTCAGCAACGTGCGGGAGACCGCCACGGTGTCTTCCACGTAGTCGCCGCTCAGACGAGCTTCAGCGTCTCCACTGCAGGCCGTCAGCAGGAGGCATAACCCGAGGCCAAGGGCTACAGCAGCCCGGCTGAGGGGGCGAAGCAGGCGTGTCAGTGCGGAGAGCATGAAACCCTTAAGAGTCGTTCGATTTTAGGGGTGGAGTGCCTTGATCAGGCAGCTCACAGCCTCAGCGTGGGGAAGCTTCCGCACCTCGCGGCTGCTGCGGCGCACCAGTTCAACGATGCCCTCGCTGGCGTCGCGTCCCACCACGATTCTCCAAGGGATGCCGATCAGATCCGCGTCTTTGAACTTGACGCCGGCTCGTTCTTTGCGGTCGTCGAGGAGCACATCGACGTCAGCAGCTTGAAGCTCCGCATAGAGCGCTTCCCCCAGCTGGCCCTGGGTGTCGTCCTGGATGTTGGCAACAACCACGATGGCTTCAAAGGGGGCGATGGCGGTCGGCCAGCAGATGCCGCTGTCGTCGTGGTGCTGTTCGACGGCCGCTTGCGCCAGCCTGGAAACGCCGATTCCGTAGCAACCCATCCAGAACGGTTCGGTTTTGCCGTTCTCGTTGGTGAAACCGCTCTCCATGGCCTCGGAATATTTCCGGCCCAACTGAAAAATGTGGCCGACTTCGATGCCTCTTTTTTCCGTCAGTCGTGATTCCAGGTTGTGTTGGCAGACGTCGCCTGCCCGTGCATTACGCAGATCCAGGGTGGTCGGCTTCTGCTCGATGGCTGTCCAGCTGGTGTTGAAGCGGTGCAGATCGGGCTGGTTGGCGCCACAGATGAAGCTGCCGAGTTCGCTGGCGGTTTCATCCGCCAGACGTAGGAACGTTGGCTGCCAGGTCTTGGCTCCCTTCAGAACGTCATCCGAGAGGTCGGGCCCGATCGATCCAAAGGGGATCGGATCAATCTGCTGACGGTTGGTGTAGTCGGGTGTGATCGGGCGGCAATCGAGAACACCTTTGTTGAGGGTTCGGCTGACGGCGTTCACAACCTTGGTGGGGTTGAGCTCCTGGTCACCACGGAGGCTCACCAGCAGCGGTTGGAGGGTCTCATCGTCCAGGGTCGCCACGAACAGCAGCACCTTCACCACCTGGCTCGGATCCCAGCATTTGGTGTCGCAGAGGCTCTCGATGCTGCCCAACCCAGGGGTTGGAATCGATTCCTCCGGGCCGTCGGGGAGAGGGGATGCGGCGGATGGGATCGAAACAGCCTTCTCTAGGTTGGCGGCGTATTGGCCGTCATCGCTGATCAGGATTAGGTCTTCCCCGGCATCCGCCGTCACCATGAACTCCTGGGAGGCGGCACCGCCGATCGCTCCGCTGTCGGCATCAACAGGGACGGCATCCAGGCCACAACGTTCAAAGATGCGGCGGTAGGCCTGGTCCATAGCGCCGTAGGTCTCGCGAAGATCCGCTTCGCTGGCATGGAAGGAATACGCATCCTTCATAATAAATTCGCGGCCCCGCATCAGGCCAAAGCGGGGACGGATCTCATCGCGAAATTTGGTCTGGATCTGATAAAGGTTCACGGGAAGCTGCCTGTATGACCTCAGCAGCTCGCCCGCCAGGCTGGTGATCACCTCTTCGTGGGTTGGTCCAAGCCCCAACTCTCTGCCCTGGCGGTCTTCGAGGTGAAACATGATCCCCTCGCCAGCGGTGTAGCCCTGCCAGCGCCCGCTTTTCTGCCAGAGCTCAGCGGGATGCAGCTGCGGCAGCAGGGTTTCCTGAGCGCCGGCGCGGTTCATCTCCTCGCGCACCACAGCGGTGATCTTTTGCAGCACCCTCCACATCAAGGGGAGATAGGCGTAGATACCTGATCCAACGCGACGGATATACCCGGCCCTGAGAAGCAACTGATGCGAGGTGATCTCCGCTTCGGCGGGAACATCCCGAAGCGTCACCAGCAGCAGGCGGGAGACGCGCATCAATCGCAACAAACTGGGATTCGGAAGTTATCACCGCTTAGGAAGCATGCCGATCGCGGAAGTGTCTGTTTTGCTGGAATTCCTCTGTGCGCCCTGAGTCTCGGCTGCTACCGTCCAGCTCAATCCAGCCTGTCCTAGGCCCGTCTCATGTTTCCTCGGTCCGTTGAATCTGTGGCGACAAGCGTTCAACAAGCGACCGAACTTTCCATGGATCCGGCTCCCGCATCGGCTCAAGCTGAGGCCCTGGTGGGAATTGACGACGTTCAGAAATCCTTGAACCGCTCCCGCGCTTCGGTGTATCGCTACACCAACACAGACCCTCGCAACCTCAACCCTCCGTTCAATCCCCGCAAGCTGAATCCGGAGTACCGCAGCGATCAGAAAGATCCGCTGATGTTCCACCCCAACGAGGTGGCGCGCTTCGCCAAGGATGTTCTACGCATCAAGGAAGTCACCGTTGAAGTGCTTAATTCCCCTTCAACGGCGACGCAGCAAATCCTGGGATCGATCCTTGAGGAGCTTCGACTGATCCGAACCCATCTCGAGGTAAGTGGGGCATCACCCTCTGACCTGAGTGCACTTCTTGACCAGCAGGATCGGCCCGCCGCTTAATGAGTGGTGCGTCCTGCTTTTGGCAGTGACAGAATGAATTCAACAACCCTGTGATCGAAGGGAGGGGCTTTGCCGCTCCCAGCTTTATGAACTCAGATGTTCCCCACCCGTCTCACGGTGACGCCATGGCGTCTTCGGAGGCGGATGAGCCGTTTAGTCGTCGCTCCTCGTTGACGGCCATCAAAGGACTGCTGATTGCTGTTGTCAGTTTCAGTGCTCCTCTTGTGGCTGTGATCACGGATCGAACCTTCCCTTCTCCGCGACTGATCCCCACCGCCTCGGATCGGCATGGATCTCCATCAGCTCCCCCCGTCACCTTCGCCAGGCTTGGTGAATCTCATCGTTGAGATTCCGGCAGGAAGCAGAAACAAATACGAATATTCCGCCGAAGCTGGCGTGATGGTTCTCGACCGGGTGATGCACTCCTCAGTGCGTTACCCCTTTGATTACGGCTTCATCCCCAATACGTTGGCGGAGGATGGATCTCCCCTCGACGCCATGGTGATCATGGCCGAACCCACCTTCGCTGGTTGCCTGATCAAGGCTCGCCCCATCGGCGTGTTGGACCTCCACGACCGGGATGTTTACGACGGGAAGATTCTCTGTGTCCCAGACGCAGACCCCCGTCAGGATGAAATTCGCAGCATTCGTCAGATCGCCGCATCCCAGCTGGAGGAAGTTGCGGAATTTTTCAGGACCTACCGCACGTTGCAGGGCAGCGTCGTGTCGATTGATGGATGGCGCGACCTCGATGCGGTTCAGCCGTTGCTTGATTCCTGCATCAATGCAGCCGATTGATCTCAGGGAAGAGCCCCTTGATCAGGCCGGATGCTTGTAGGTTGGTTCGCACTGAGATTTGCGGAACCCGTGCCCACCATCCGATTCGAGCAGGAAGGCCAGCAGGTTGGCTGCATCGAGGGCGCAAATCTGCGAAAGGCTGCACTTGATGCGGGCGTCAATCCCTACAAGAGTCTCAACAACCTCAACAACTGCAGTGGGGTTGGTCAGTGCGGCACCTGCGTGATGGAGGTGCTCGAGGGACAGGCCAACCTTTCCCCTCGCAGCGATGTTGAAGAGGTCTACCTCGCAGACCGTCCTGCGAACTTCCGCCTGAGCTGCCGCACCACAGTGTTTGGTGATGTCACCGTTCGCACCAGTCCCGCTGAAGGTGTGGGCCGCGGCTCCAACAGCCTCGTTGGTGCGATCAAATCCCTGTTCGGCCGCTGAGTCTTGGCCGGAACTCTCCAGGTCTACAGCTACAACCGCTGCAGCACCTGTCGAAAGGCATTGGCCTGGCTCACCGAGCGAGGCATCGCCCATGAGGTGCACGACATCACCCTGACTCCACCGTCCAAGGACATGTTGGTAGCTGCTCACCAATCCCTCGGCGACAGGAAGCTGTTGTTCAACACCAGTGGCCAGAGCTATCGCGCCATGGGTGCGGCAGCAGTGAAGGCTCTGTCGGATGACGAAGCTCTAGAGGCTCTGGCTGCTGATGGCAAGTTGATCAAACGTCCGTTCGTGGAGGTGAATTCCTCCACGTATTTAACCGGTTTCAAGCCTGATCTATGGGAGTCGTCACTCCAGGGCTGAAGTTCAAGCCATCCAATTCGCTGATAAGGGCATTCACATCGCCTTGGTCGCGGATCTGACGGAAGCTCGACCGTTTGATCTCTTCCAGCAGGGCCACCAGCAAATCCTGGCTGCGGCTGAGTACGGGCCCCTGCTCCAACGTGTGGGCCAGTTCTTCCCAGAGCCGATCCAAAGCCTCGGATCCAAGCGATTCCAGAACCGTATCTCGCTGGCCGATGCGGTTTCCGGCTCCCTTGGACAGGTCGAGCACGGAGGTCACCATGCTTTCAGCCAGCTGACGGCTGAATTCCGATTCGGCGTTTTGCAGTCCAGGAAGTCGCCGCAGGGCATCCGGCACCACGTTCCGGTCCAAGCTCTGCTGCACCAGATGGCTGATCACGGCTTGCAGTTGCGGTCGCATGGCCGGACCAATGCGGGTGAGCAGCAGGGGTAGCCACAACCGCAGCAGCTCGATCACCTCCCGTTCATCGTTCAGACCACTGCTTTGGTAGCTGCAGAGTCCGCGAACCCTCTCCGGCAGTTGTGGTGATCGGATCAGTTGCTGCAGAGTATCGATCACCCTGATGGCGATCACTTCAAACAGCTCCACTGCCAACAGGGCCACCACACCGCGACTGATCACGGCACGAAGCGGTTCGAGTTGTAGTAAGCCTGCTCCGCAAAGCCGTTCTGTGACCGGGATCAGCCTGAGCCAGCGTGCAAATGGCAGCAGCAGGGGCAGGTCGATCCAGCGGCGCAACAGGGCATCCCGCCAGCGGATCGCCGGGTAGCGCTGTTTCAGACGCCAGGCACGTAGAAGAATGTCGAGCAGAAACAGCAGTTGAAATGGCGTGTCGATGCGCCAGCTCAAATCGCTGGGGCGGCCGTTTTCATCGATGCTTCGCCAGTAGTTGCTTTCCGCCAGCGGCAGGATCTGCTGGCTCCAGAACTGACGCTCCTGGCTCCAGGGAGAGCGTTCCAGATGCTCGGGGCTGAGAAGAAGCTTGGCGGATTCACGGGCTGATTCCAGGCCGGTGCGGGCGCGCAGTCGGTTCTTGAATTTTTCAAGCGTGCCGGCTTGGCCTGAACTGATGAATGGGTTGCTGTCCATCAGCGCTGTGGTGAGCACCGCTTGCTGCTTCAGCAAAGCGTTGCTTTCAGCAGGGCTCGAGCCGTTCTGCTGCAGTGCCCAATCCAGGGCGCTGTAGGCCTTGAGGTAAGCCTCGGTGTCGCGATGGGGTTCGATGCCCTTGAGGGGATCCAGCCAGGGGGTGATGTCCGGCAACCAGGGCAGAGGAACCACCAGGGGAAGTGATGGCACCGGATAAAGATTGCGTTGCAGCCAGAAGTTGCGCAGGGGGATGTAGGTGAGGTCGATGGCGACCCAGGTGAGATTGACCGCGGCGATCACAGCAATGGCCTGGTCCCAGCTGCGCCAGCTGAGCAGGCCGTGTTGGGGCTTCAGTACTTGCCAGCGTGGACGGATCATGGGGCCTGCAGGCTCCCCCTATCGTGGGTCGAAAGATTGAGCCTGCCCACATTGAATGCGGAGAGAGGGCCTTCCGATGTGAAGGGCAGAGTGAGCGCGATCTGGGAGTTCTGGGCCCCTTTTCTGTTCACGGTTTCGCTGTATCTCCTGCTTCGGCAGTTCGCCTTTGAAGCCCGCTATATCCCTTCGGGGTCGATGCTGCCGGGTCTTCAGGTGGGCGACAAGTTGATCGTCGAGAAGCTGTCGTACCGCTCCCGACCTCCTCAGCGGGGACAGATCGTTGTGTTCAATTCTCCGCGCGCCTTCGATCCCGTTTGGAAGTTGGAGGCGGGGCAACCCAATCCACTGAAGTGCGGCTTCGTCACCTTCCCGGGCATCAGCTGGGTTGTGGATCGTGTGCTGCTTCAGCGCTATCCCGAATGTGAAGCCTGGATCAAACGGGTGGTGGGTGTGCCTGGTGATGTTGTGGAGGTCAACAGCCGTGGTGCCGTGAGCATTAATGGCACGGCCTTCAATGAGCCTTACGTCACCAACTTTTGCTCCGATCGCGACGGAATGATCGGCTGCAAGGGCCTGTATGCAGTTGTTCCCGAAGGCAACGTCGTTGTCCTGGGCGACAACCGCCGCAACAGTCAGGATGCCCGTCGTTGGCCGGGCGGACCGTTTTTGCCTGACAATCAGATCATCGGGCGTGCCGTCTTCCGCTTCTGGCCCCCTTCGCGTATCGGTCCGCTTAGCAACTGAGGCCACAGGCCACAACTCGTCCCTGAAGCTCCCGTCCCAGCCAGGGGATGTTGGCGGCACGTGGTGCTCCCGGCGTGTCACTGCCGATGGTCCAGCGTGAATCGGGATCAAACAGCAGCCAGCGCCTGCTGCCCTGTTCGAGTTGTTCAGGGGGCTGATCGATCAGGGCTGACGGCCCAAAGCTGAGGGCCTGCCAAAGGTCTTCAACGCTCCAGTGGCCCGGCTGCACCAGGGCATTCCAGAGCGCAGGAAGCACCACATGGTGGCCGCTGAGGCCTGCGGGGCGCTGGTCACCCGGCAACAGCATGTCCTCAGCATCCAGAGGAACAGCGTGGACAGCCACGGCAGTAATCGTTCGCTGCTGAACGGCCTGGATCAACAGCTGGCGATCGTCTGGACCACCGAGGGAGGGGCAGACGCGCCAGCTCGGACTGCTGCTGGCCAGCATGCTGCGGTCGGTGAGGAGATGCCACCAGCTCACGCTGCTTATGGGGGGCGACTCGCAGCCTGAAAGCTGCTGCACCGCCGCTGCAGTGGAGAGGTTCATCAGCCGCAGTTGTCGTTCCGGATGACGTTGATGCAGCAGCAGCACCTGGCCGAGAGGAAGGGTCTCGCTGGTGACCGGATCCGCTGGCCATCCGGCCCGCAGCGTCTCCACCCCTTCCCGCACCAGCCCCTCCCCCTGCAGCGTGGGATCCCGGGGTGCCACGAGCACCGGGCAACCCCCCATTTCTCCGAGCAGCAATCCCCGTTCCAGCAACGGGGCTGGAACCATGGCGTCGTCGTCCGCCAGTCCGATGGCACCGTGTTCGAGAAGATCGCCATGGGGAGCAAGTTCATCCCCCTTGCCACCACTGCTGAAGCCTCCCCAAAGGTGCAGGCGAACCGTTGCCGTCTGATCCTGATCGAGGCTGAATCCCTGGAGTCGTTCTGGACGATCGCGCCAGCTGCTGCTGCGGGGAAGTAGGGCAATCTGGCCGTAGCCTCCTGCGGCGGCACAGTGCCGCATACTCACGGCTGTTTCTTGATCCCCACTGAAAGGGGTCTCCAGGACGGAATGGGGATCAACCAGGCAGGGAGCGACCAGTTGATCCGCTGCAGGACTGGCTTTGATGCCCAGGCCGAGGGCCTGCTGCCTCGCCTCGTCGTCAAAGCCGACGAGAACCCCCTGGTTGATCAGAACTGCACCGAGCTGAACCGAATGTCCGGGGCCACGCAGGACGCGCACCGGATCCAGCAGCAAGGTGTCGTTCATGACGTCAGAGAGCGCCTGCTGCCGTGCGGTCAATCACGCTTCCGAAGTGGGAGGTGAGGTTGAGGCAGGTCACCACTGCAGGCTGGCCTGGATCGGCGGCAATGTCGACCACCGTGACGCCACCGTTGCCCTGTTTGACAGCCCAGATGTCGGCCGGGGTCAGCCCCAACAGGTCGCAGAGGATCGTCTTGTTGACGGCGTCGTGGGCCACCACCAGCACCGTTTCCTCAGGCTTCAACTCGCCAGCGATCTCTCCCCAGCTGCGGACGGAACGGCCCCACACGTCCTGAATGGTTTCCCCCTCAGGCATCTGCACGGTCTCCGGAGCACGTTTCCAGGTGTCCAGCAGCTCCGACCAGTCCTCTCTGATTTCGGATTCGAGCTTGCCTTCCCAGACTCCGTGTCCGATTTCCACCAGTCCGTCGATCTGGGTCAGGGGCACATCGGGATGCGCCTCGAGAATGATCTGGGCCGTTTCGGTCGGGCGCGACAGCGTGCTGCTCCAGGCCCGATCGATGGGGATGTCTTTGAGGAAGTCGCGGGCGGCCGCGGCTTGACGGCGACCGTTCTCATTCAGCGGAATATCGATCTGCCCCTGGAAGCGCCCGGCTTTGTTCCAGTCGGTTTCGCCGTGTCGCACCAAAATCAGCCTGGCGTTTTTGCCCTTCTCCGGCAGCGGTTGCAGGTGCGTGATGCTGTTCAGGCATTCAATTTGCACCTGGGGGCCGTTCTCTCCCGGCCGGATGTTGAAGACCGAAAGGGAGGTGTTGTCGACGCGGAGCCGCCGGAAGCCGTGGTCGGGTTCCCCCAGCAACACCAGCATCAGGCAGCGCAGGATGGCGTTGTGGGCCACCACCAGCAGCGTGTCGTTGCCGTTGGCGGGATGGCGTTCCAACAACTTGCTGATGAAGTCCTGCGCCTGTTCCATCAGCTCAGGCAGTGGCTTGTAGCTCGAACCATCACGACGCTGGAGCTCCAGCTCCATGGGCCGCTGCTTCCAGATCTTGTAGGCCTCCGTTGAGCCTTGCATCAGTTCGTCGATGGTCTGGCCAGACCAGGGCTCAAGATCCACCTCCAGCAGTCTGTCATCAAAGACGGGAGCTGGGGACTGACCACCTTTGGTCTCCAGCAGGCTCGCCGTCGTCGCGGCCGCTCGCTGCAGTGGGGAGCTGTAGATGGCCTGGAGGCTCACGTCCTCAAGCGAGCGGCCCAGGGCCCGGGCCTGCTCATGCCCCTCCTCGCTGAGGTTCGAAAGATCATCGCGGCCCTGGATCCGTCGTTCCTTGTTGAAACTGCTGAGACCGTGGCGGACCAGAAGAAGACGAAGGGGCACGGTTCAGCGTCAGGGCGCGGCCATCGTATGGAAGCGGCCTTTCGGGGGGACAATCGTGGGCAGTTGACGCCTGCTGGTGCCCAGTTCCCCACAACCGGTTTCCCCGCGCTGGAAGGGACTTCTGGCGGCCTTGTCCCTCGCTTTGGCCGGTTTTATCTGGTTGTCCGGCTTGATTGACAGCCTCTCGCGACCTTCGGTGGCACCGGCCCTGAGCCTTCAGCAGCAGGAGCTGACACTTCTGGCCGAACCAGCAGTGCCGCCCCCGCTGCGGGAGGCCCTCCTGGGGGAGGCGCCGCGGGAGGCGCTGCGCAAGGCCCTTGAGGGAATCAGCGCAGAAGAGCGCACTGAACGGCAGCAACAAATGTTCCTGTTGTTGCAAGGGCAAGGTTCCGCATCAGCGGATCTCGAACGCGGTGGCGACGATCCTTTGCTCCAGCAGCTCCAGTGCGAAGCAGGCGCCGCTGATCCGACGCTCTGCATCGATGCTGCAGCCGCGGGGCAAGCGGCGTTCCGTTTGGCCCTCAGCACGGTGCTGCCCCTGGTGACGGCCCTGCTCGGTGGCGTGCTGCTGCTCTGTCAGGCCTGGCGTCTGCTGCGAGGTCGTCTGATGGCCTGGCCCGATGTTCAGGGGCCGGAGCTGACCCTGGTCGACATGGCCCTGCTGGTGGCGGGTGGCTTTGTGGTGATCAGTGCCGTTGGCGTTCCGCTGGTGGCGTTCCCGTTGGTTGGGGCATTGACGGCGGGGCTGGGCAGCCCTCGTCGTGAAGCCGTCAGCGTGGTGATCAATTACGGCGTGATGGCGCTGCCGAGCTTGCTGATCCTCTGGCGGCAAGTGCGTTCGCTGCCGAGGGAGAGGGCACCGCTGGGGGGGTGGATGCAGTGGCGTGTGCGGCCGCTGTTCTCCGCTCTACGGGATGCAATGACGGGCTGGTTGATGGTGACGCCGGTGGTGATGCTCACGGGGTGGTTGCTCGTGCGCCTGGTGGGGGACCCCGGGGGCAGCAATCCGTTGTTGGAGTTGGTGTTGGGCAGCCGTGATCCGCTTGCCCTGGGCTTGCTTGCTCTCACCGCGGTTGTGCTGGCGCCGCTGTTTGAAGAAACGATCTTCCGCGGTGCCTTGCTGCCGGTGTTGGCGACCAAGCTCGGTCCCCTCCCGGGGGTTCTGCTCAGTGGCCTGTTGTTTGCCATGGCCCACATCAGTGTTGGCGAGTTGGCACCGCTCACGGTGTTGGGGGTTGGGCTTGGTTTGGTGCGGCTCCGCAGCGGACGCCTGTGGCCCTCGGTGCTGATGCATGGGCTGTGGAACGCCGTGACCTTCCTGAACCTGCTGCTGCTCTGAGCCTTGCCCCGCCTTTCTGCAGGTGGTTCACTGGCCTATTCGCCTGTAATCCCGGTGGTTGCCGCTCCGGAACAGCGTGCATCGACCACGGCTTTCGAGCTGATTCAAGGGTCACTGTCCTCCGGACGCATTGCACGACGCTCCCCTCTCCTTGGAGGGCTCCATCGCCTGATGGACGGCACGCTGCTGGGATTGATTGCGGCGGTTGCCGTTCTGGCCGGTCTCACGTTGCACTGGCAGCATCGCTGGACTGTGGCCTTCCGCCTGCTGGAGGCAACCCGCACCCAGGCGCACCGGTTGACGGAATCAACCGCTGTGATGGAACAGCATCTGTTGCTGCGTTCTCAGCAGCCCAACCGCCTGGTGCCAACGCAGGTGGCCAATCTGGTGCATCTTGATCGCCCCGATCCGGGCTCATTGCAAGCGTCTGCCTCCTCCCCAATGGCATCGCTTCAGGCCCTGGGGAATCAGCCCATTCGGGCTGGCTACTGATGACGCGGGTGTCAGGGCGTCGACCCATCCGTTCGCGCAGCTCCCGCGCGCGGGTCGTGCCTCTGACCCAGGTTCCCCCCAAGCGGCTTTGGATCATCTTCTGGATCCTGGCGGCAGGCTTGCTGGGGTTGGTGGGTCGCATGGCCTGGCTGCAGTTGGTGCAAGCCCCCGACCTGGAGCAGCGTGCCCGTCAGCTGCAGACGCAGCGCACCCAACCCTTGGGGCAGCGCCGTCCGATCGTCGATCGCACCGGCCGCTTGGTCGCGATGGATGAAAAGCGCTTCCGGCTCTGGGCCCATCCCCGCTACTTCAACATGCCGGGAGATAACCCCAATCTCGTCCGCCCTGCCGAAGATGTGGCGGTGGTGTTGGCCGATCCCTTGGCGCGTCCCGCACCTGCGCTGCTGAAAGCCATGGGAACCCAGGCCTCAGGGATCAAATTGGCTGAGGAGCTGGATCCGGAAACGGCTGACCGCATCCGGGCCCTCGGAATCAGTGGCCTCGATCTGGAGGCCTATCCCCAGCGGGTGTATCCCCAGGCGTCGTTGTTCGCCAACGTGGTGGGCTTCCTCAATGCGGAGCGGCAACCTCAAGCGGGTCTTGAGCAGAGCCGTGATGGTGATCTGGCTCGCCATGAGCAAACCCGATACCTCCGCCGGGGTGCTGATGGCACGCCGTTGCCGGCCAACCTCGCCCCGGGATCCTTCTATGGCGATGATTTGCGCCTGCAGCTGACGCTGGATTCCAGGCTCCAGCAGGTGGCGCTCAAAGCTCTTGCTGAGCAGGTTGCCAAGTGGAGAGCCCAGAAGGGCGCCGCAATCGTGATGGATGCCACCAATGGTGAGTTGTTGGTGCTGGCATCGACACCCACCTATGACCCCAACCGCTACTGGGATTTCCCCACAGGGCGGTTTCGGGAATGGTCCGTTCAGGATCTCTATGAACCCGGCTCGACGTTCAAGCCGATCAACTTGGCTCTGGCCCTCCAGGACGGCGCCATTCAGGCGACGGATCGGGTGGATGACGTGGGCAAGCTGATGGTCGGTGGTTGGCCGATCAACAACCACGACAAAAAAGCCCATGGTTTGGTGGACTTCGCCACTGTGCTCAAGGTGTCAAGCAACGTCGGTATGGTCCAGGCCATGCGGCGTCTTGACGACGATGACTACTGGAACTGGATGGAGCGTCTTGGCATCAATCAGCGTCCAGACACCGACCTCCCCGGGGCGGTGGCTGGTCAGCTCAAGAGCAAGAAGCAGTTCACCAGTCAGCCGATCGAGCCGGCGACGACAGCCTTTGGTCAGGGGTTTTCGCTCACACCGCTCAAGCTGGTGCAGCTGCACGGAATGCTGGCTAACGGTGGCAAGTTGATCAGTCCCCACATCACCCGTGGCTTCCACTCGGGTGATGCCTTGGCTCCTGCCGCGGCACCCAGTGGTCAGCAGTTGCTGAACCCGGAGGTCACGCGCACGGTGCTCCAGTGGATGGAGTCGGTGGTGGATCAGGGCAGTGGCAAGGGAGTGAAAACACCCGGCTACCGAATTGGTGGCAAAACAGGGACAGCGCAAAAGGCCCTGAATGGGATCTATCTCCCAGGAGCCAAGATCTGCAGCTTCGTGGCCACCTTGCCGATTGAGGATCCCCGTTACGTGGTGTTTGTGGTGGTGGATGAGCCCCGAGGTGAACACGCCTATGGCTCCACCGTTGCCGTTCCTGTCGCCAAACAGATCATTGATGCCTTGCTGGTTGTTGAGCGTATCGCCCCCTCAAAACCTGCTGAATTGAACAAGCTTTTGAACAGCTGACGCATTTAAAAGCGCGGCTACGTTACGGGTATTGAGCCGTCGTACATCATGGCCAGCCTGCTCGATCAGCTTTCACAAATGACCGTGGTCGTTGCCGACACGGGTGATCTGGAGGCGATCCGTAAGTTCACCCCTCGCGATGCCACCACCAACCCGTCATTGATCCTGGCTGCCGCACAGATTCCGGCTTATCAGAACCTGATTGATGAGGCTTTGCGCTCGTCGCGCAAGTTGATGGGCAGCGATGCAGCGGTGGAAGACGTGGTGCGGGAAGCTCTGGATGAGATCAGTGTGATCTTCGGCAAGGAGATTCTCAAGATTGTTCCCCGCCGTGTGTCAACGGAGGTGGATGCCCGCCTGAGTTTTGACACCGACGCCACGATTGAAAAAGGGCGCAAGCTGATTCGTCTGTACAACGATGCCGGCATCAGCAACGATCGCGTTCTGATCAAAATTGCCTCCACCTGGGAAGGCATCAAAGCCGCCGAGGTGCTGGAGCAAGAGGGGATTCACTGCAACCTCACCCTTCTGTTTGGTTTCGGTCAGGCCATTGCCTGTGCCGAAGCCGGCGTCACTCTGATCTCCCCCTTCGTGGGGCGCATCCTGGACTGGTACAAGGCTGAAACCGGACGCGATTCTTACCCCGGGCCTGAGGATCCGGGTGTGATTTCGGTGACCAAGATCTTTAACTACTACAAAACCCACGGCTACGACACGGAGGTGATGGGGGCGAGCTTCCGCAACATTGATGAGATCACGGAGTTGGCCGGTTGTGATCTGCTCACGATTTCACCGAAGTTGCTGGATCAGCTCCGTGAGACTGATGCTGTGCTGACCCAGAAATTGGATGCCACCCATCCCACCGATGGCGAAGCCAAGATCCACGTCGATCGCGCCACCTTTGATGCACTGATGCAGGACGATCGGATGGCCAGCGACAAACTCACCGAGGGCATTAAAGGCTTTAGCAAGGCCATTGAAACCCTGGAGCATCAACTGGCCCATCGTCTGGCTGAACTGGAGGGTGGATCTGCCTTCCGCCATGCCGTTTCCGAGATCTTCATGCTCAACGATATGAACGGCGATGGCTCGATCACCCGCGATGAATGGCTCGGCAGCGATGCCATTTTTGATGCCCTGGATCAGGACCACGACGGTCTGATCTCTCAGGAGGACGTGCGTCAAGGCTTTGGCGCAGCGCTGACTCTGACCTCGGTCTGAGTCGCGCTGGTTCCATGCATGCGCTCGACACCATGCGCGCTTTGGCCAGCAAGGCCGAAGTGATTCATCTCAGTCAGGGTGACGTGCTGTTTCGTACCGGCGAAACCGGCTCCTTCATGTACGGTCTGCTGGAGGGATCGGTGCAGCTCACCTGGATCGATTCAGCAGGCCATGAGGGACATGAGGACATCCCTGTGGGTCATGTCTTCGGCGCAGGGGCCTTGGTGATGGAGGACCATCAGCGGCTGAGCACCGCCACGGCCACCAGTGATTGCCGTTTGATTGCCATGAACCGCGACAAGTTCCTGTTTGCGGTTCAGGAGACGCCGATGTTCGCAGTGCAACTCCTCGCATCGATTGATGCCCGTTTGCGGGACATCAAGTTGGCCGACGGATGATCGCGGGCGGGTCGATTTTTCAAGCGAAAACGGAATGATTCCGCAAGTTTTGAGACCAGATCGGTGCACAGCCGTCCCCTGCGTCTGGCAATGCAGTTGGGGTTGTTCCAGCTCAGCCTGGGGATTCTTGGCGTCCTGATCCTGGGACTTCTGAATCGTCTGTTGATTCAAGACATCCAGGTCCCGGCGGTGCTGGCGGCTGTCGCCGTTGGTGGTCAGCAGTTGATGGGGTTCACCCGTGCCTGGTTCGGCCATCGTTCCGATCGCATCCCCATCAGCCGGCTGCGTCGCACGCCCTTCATCGTCAGCAGCACTGTGGCGATTGCACTGTTGTTCTGTGTGGCCTGCCAGTTGGTGCTGCGCTTGGCCACCAGCATGGAGGCCTCCGGCGGTGAGCTGAATGGGCTGCTGATGGGTCTGTTGATCCTGGTTTTTGTTGGGATCGGTACCGCGATTGCCGCTGGTGGCACGGCGTTTTCAGCCTTGATTGCTGATCGCACCACGGAAGCCGAATGGCCGCGGGTGCTGTCGGTGGTGTGGGGGATGCGTCTCCTGGGGGTGTTGCTGGGAAGAAGTGTTCTGGTGAATCAGGTGTTCGGCAGTGCCTGTGCGGCTGATGCCAGCCGAACATCGGTGCTGGCTGGTTTGGAGCGTCTGTCGCTGGTGACGCCGCTGCTTCTGCTGGGGCTTGGCCTGGTATCGGTCTTCGGCGTGGAACGCCGCACCACGGGCTTGATGCTGCCTGCAGGGTCGGTCCCCCCCGATGTTCCTCAGCGGTTGGCTTTGCCCCAGTTGCTGTTGCAACTGCGCATCATCCCTCAGGCCGGACGCTTCCTCGGGGTGCTGTGCCTGTTCACCTTCAGCATGTTCCTCAACGATGCGGTGCTTGAGCCCTACGGCGCCGCCGTCTTTGGCATGAGTGTTTGTGCCACCACAGCGCTAAACGTGTTGATTGCCCTGGGCTTCTTTGCTGGCCTGGGTCTGAGTGGCTTCTGGTTGATTGAGCGTGTCGGCAACATCAGAACGGCCCGGGTGGGTGCGGTGCTGGCTGCTTTGGCTTTGCTGTTGATGCTTTGGGCAGGCTCTGAGCAGTCCATCCCCCTGTTGCGGACTGCCTTTGGTTTATTTGGCTTGTCGCTTGGGGTGTGCATGAATGCCTGCCTCACCTTGATGTTCAGCTTTGTGCAGCCAGGACGCACCGGCTTTCTGCTTGGTGTTTGGGGGGCGGGCTATTCCTATTCCTGCGGCCTGGCCACCATCAGTGGAGGCGGTCTGCTCACCTTGTTCAAAGCCTGGAACGGTGGTGATTTGTTCGCTGCCTATGGCGGAGTGTTTGGCCTGCAGATGGTCTGTTTCCTGGGTGCCGCCTTGATGACGCGCCGTTTGGATGTGGTGTCTTTCCGCAACACGGTGAGAACCCACTTTTCCGATGTCATTGAAATGGCAGTGGATTGAAGCTTGGCTGGAGCTCCGGATCCACTAGAACCGGGTTTCCTTCATTGCAGTGAATGGCAGCGCTGCAGATCGTCTGGTTCAAGCGTGATCTGCGCATCGTTGATCACCAGCCCTTGGCGGCTGCTGTGGAGCGGGGTCTGGTGCTGCCGCTGTATGTGGTCGAGCCGGAGTTGTGGCGGCAGCCCGATGCGTCCGAGCGGCAGTGGATGTTTTGCCGGGAGTCGCTGCTGGAGTTGCGCCAAGCCCTAGCGGATCGGGGCCAACCCCTGGTGGTTCGCGCTGGGGATGTGGTGCAGGTACTGGAACGGGCCCGGCGTCAGTTCGGCATCGATGGGCTGTGGAGCCATGAGGAAACCGGCAATGGCTGGACGTACCAGCGCGACAAACGCGTTGGCGCCTGGGCCCGTCGGCATGGCATCGCCTGGATGGAACTCCCGCAGTTCGGGGTGACGCGCCGGATGCACAGCCGCAATGGCTGGGCCAAACGCTGGGAGGTTCAGATGACGGAGCCCATCACACCCGTGCCGGCCGCATTGCAAGCGCTGGATGGCATTGATCATGGAGTGATCCCGGAGCGCCCCTGTTCAGAGCTGCTTTTGGATGCGTGTCCGCAGCGTCAGATCGGCGGGCGTTCGACCGGCCTGGAGGAGTTGAACGACTTTCTGCAGCACCGTGCCCAGCGGTATCAACGGTCGATGTCGAGCCCCAACACGGCATTCACAGGTTGTTCGCGCCTGTCGACCTATCTCACCTGGGGTTGTCTCTCGATGCGGGAAGTGCTGCAGACCAGCCGCACCCATAGCGGCCGCGGCGTCAGCAGCTTTGAATCACGGCTGCACTGGCACTGCCATTTCATTCAGAAGCTGGAGGATCAGCCGGCGATTGAATTCAGCGATTTCCATCCGTTCATGCGGGGCATTCGCGCAGCGGACGCCGAGCGTTTGACGGCCTGGAGCGAAGGTCGTACGGGTGTGCCCTTTGTGGACGCCTGCATGCGCGCCTTGCGGGCCCATGGCTGGATCAACTTCCGCATGCGGGCGATGTTGATGTCTTTTGCCAGCTACAACCTCTGGCTTCCCTGGAGGGATAGTGGCCTGCACTTAGCGCGCCAGTTTGTCGACTACGAGCCCGGCATTCACTGGAGCCAGTGCCAGATGCAGTCGGGCAGCACCTCGATCAACACGATTCGGATTTACAACCCGATCAAGCAGGGCATGGACCACGACCCCCAGGGGCTGTTCATTCGTCAGTGGTGCCCTGAACTCAAGGATGTGCCTACGATTCACATTCATGAGCCCTGGATGCTGGGGGGTGGCATGCCAGCACCGATTGTTGATGTCACCGCATCGATGCAGGACGCCAAAGATCGCATCTGGGACATTCGCCGATCGGCCGGTTTTGATCGTCATGCCGATGCGATTCAGTGCAAGCACGGCTCCCGTAAGGCGGGATTGAAGCCAACAACGGCTCGCCGCCGCCGGCGCCAACCTCAGCCACCCGACAACGGCAGCCAGCAGCTCAGCCTCGGTTTTTAGTTGCGCTGCAGCAGAAGCCGTTTGATCACCCGTTGGGCGATGTCGCCATAGCCCATCTCCCCGGAGAGAATCTGAGCAATCCGCCGTGGTGCGGTTGGCCGCTTGATTCCCAGCTGATATCCCACACCGGGGAAGCGATAGAACACCTGGGCAATGCGCCGACCCCAGGCCATCGACTCACCCCAGCGCTCCCGCATGCTGCGGCTGTAGCCCCACAGATCTCGGCTGTCGCCCTTGAGCCATCGGTTCAGATGCCGAGCCGCCTCGTAGCCACTCATCAGGGCAGGGCGTAGCCCTTCCGCGAGAAAGGGGTCGCACAGCGATGCCGCATCGCCCACCACCACAATGCCGTTGCCATCAAGACGGTGATGGCCGTTCCACACCCGCAGTTGCCCCCGTTGCCGGATCCCGGCATCGGCGGCGAAGCCCAGATCAGGTAGCAGCTGAGCCAGCACCTGCTCCGGGTCGGCGTCCTGCTTGCCGATGAAGCTGCCCACGCCAATGTTCACACCACCAGCGAGGGGAAAGGCCCAGGCGAAGCCCTGTTTGACCAGGCCGAATTCAAAGCGGGTGCTGCCGTCGTTGAGTTTGCCTTGCCCCTCGAGCCGTACTGACATGGTGGTGGCCATCTGGGGTTGTTTGGCTCCCAGGCCGAGCCGTTGGGGCCAAGGGGACCCTGAACCATCGGCGATCACCACGGCCTTCCCCTGCCAATGGCGTCCATCGGTTGCCGTGACATGCCAGACGTCGCCATGACGACGGATGTCATTGACCTCAACGCCTGTAAGGCGCTCCGCTCCCGCCTGAATGGCCTGATCTGAAAGAAGTTGATCGAGCCTTTCGCGGCGCACGATCCAGAACGGTGCATCGCCGGGCAGCTCGGCGACCACCGGATCCTCCAAGCACCAACTGAAATCCACTTGCCGGATCACCTGCTCCACCGCTGGCTCCATGGAAAACGGAAACCACTGCTGCACGGAGGCCGCCATGCCACCGCCGCAGGGTTTGATCCGCGGCTCTGAGTCGCGCTCAAGCATTAGGGCGTCATGGCCCGCTAACGCCAGATGCACGGCCGCCGCACCACCAGCGGCCCCGGACCCGATGATCAGAACATCGCGGGTCCGATCCACTCCGTTGTTCACACCTTGAGGATGTCGGCTTCCTTGGACGCCAGGTGTTTCTCGAGTTCGGCAATGAACTTGTCGAGCGTTTTCTGCACGCCGTCTTGCTCATCGCGGCTCTGGTCTTCGGAGAACTCGCCCTCCTTTTCCTGCTTCTTGATCTTGTCGATCGCGTCGCGGCGCAGGTTGCGCAGAGCCACCTTGCCTTCCTCGGCGTACTTGGAGGCCAGCTTGCAGAACTCCTTGCGGCGTTCCTCGGTGAGGGGCGGCACGTTGATGCGGATGATCTTGCCGTCGTTGTTGGGGGTGAAGCCCAGCTCGCTCATGGCGATCGCTTTTTCGATCGAAGCCAGGGCGCTGATGTCGAACGGTTGGATCTGGATCGTCTGGGAATCAGGAGTCGACAGTGTGGCCAGCGACTTCAGCGGGGTTTCGGCGCCGTAGTACTCCACGCTGATGCGATCCAGCAGTGAGGAATTGGCCCGGCCGGTGCGGATGGTGTTGAAGTTGCGCTGGGTGGCCTCCACCGACTTGCGCATGCTGGCTTCGAGGTCCTGGGTCGACATGGTTGCTGAGGGAGGAGGCGTGCGTACTGGGAGGCGTTGTTAGGCGGGGTCGCCGATGCGGGACCCGATCGGTTCCCCGGCGACGGCTCTGCCGATGTTGCCAGGTTCAAACAGGTTGAAAACAACAATCGGGATGTTGTTGTCTTTGCATAGGGCGATGGCGGTGCTGTCCATCACTCCCAACTCGCCGCTGAGCACATCCTGATAGCTGAGCTGAGGGTGCTTCACCGCATCGGCGTGCTTGGCCGGGTCCTTGTCGTAGACCCCATCCACTTTGGTGGCTTTGAACACCACATCGGCATTGATTTCAGCGGCCCGCAGGGCCGCGGTGGTGTCGGTGGTGAAGAAGGGGTTGCCGCAACCGGCGCCGAACACCACCACCCGGTTTTTTTCCAGGTGCCGAATGGCCTTACGGCGAATGTAGGGCTCCGCTACTTCCTGCATGGCGATGGCGGTCTGCACCCTGGTGGGAACGCCGGCCCTCTCGAGACCATCCTGAAGGGTGATGGCGTTCATCACCGTGGCCAACATGCCGACGTAGTCAGCTGTGGCCCGTTCCATTCCCGCTGCAGAACCCTTGAGGCCGCGGAAGATGTTGCCTCCGCCCACGACGATTGCCAGTTGGGTGCCATTGGCCACCACCTTGGCCACGTCGGAAGCAATCGACTGAACAATGGCGGGGTCGATGCCATAGCCCTGAGATCCCATCAGAGCTTCGCCGCTGAGTTTCAGCAGGACGCGTGTGTAGGTCATCTACGGTCCAGATCCTTTTGACAGTAGCAAGCACTGGCACAAGCCCCTGATCGCCGCTTGGATGGGGAAACCGCGGCTGTTAGATGCCAGAGACCGATGCCACCCAAAGCGGTGTGATGGCCCGTCTCACACTCTCAGCCCTGGAACGGGCCAGCCATGATCCGGACTGTTGGCGTGAGCCTGTTGTGCACCGCGCTCTGCTGGTGAGTGGGCTGTCGGTGCTCACTACGGCCACCCGTCATCTGCAAGACGATCTCGATGCGGCTGAAGAAGCCTAAGGCCGGGTTGTTCCACCCTTAAAACTCGATCCCCGCTTGGGCCTTCACCCCCTGTTCGCGGAAGGGATGGTGCACCAGGGTCATCTCTGTCACTAGATCGGCCCGCTCCACCAGCTCAGCTGGTGCGCCCCGGCCGGTTACCGCAACGTGGGTGAGCTCCGGTCGCTCGTTCAATCCGGCGATCACCGTACCGGCCTCGATGTAGCCCAGTTTCAAGGCCACATTCAGCTCGTCGAGCAGCACTAATTTCACGCTTGCATCCCGCAGGTAGCCCAGGGCTTTCTGCCAGGCCGCCTCCACCAGTTGTTGATCCCGCTCTCGGTTCTGGGTCTCCCAGGTGAAGCCTTCCCCCAGGGCATGCCAGCTCACCTGCTCACCGAAGGCCTGCAGTGCCCGCGCTTCACCGGGTTCCCAGCCTCCCTTGATGAATTGAACAATGGCCACCCGCTCGCCATGGCCAAGGGTGCGCAGCACCAGCCCAAGCCCGGCGGTGGTTTTGCCTTTGCCCTGGCCGGTGAACACCAGCACCAGTCCCTTCATTTTGCTCCGTTCCTCCACCCGTTGCTTCTGCACCTGCTGGCGCCGCTCCATCCGTTTGCGGTAACCGGCGGCGTCGGTTTCAGGGGCGAGCTTGCCCCCTATGCCCAGCTCTGCGGCGGATTGATCGAGGTCGTTCGTGCTCATGGAGGGAGAGGCGTTGTTGGTTTTATCGAGGCCGCGTTGCGGTGATGCGTTGCAGGGCCCGGCCCGCCAGCAGCTCCTGGCTCACGCTGCTGAACCCGAGTTGCTCAAGCTCGGTGGGTAGGTCGTCCTCCAGCATGGCGGTGGCGGTGTCGGTTTCAAACAGGGCACAAAACAGTTGTTGGGGAAGCTTCAGCCAAGCTCCGGCTGGATGCAGATCCACCAGCACCAACCAGCCGCCCGGTTCCAGCAGCCGCAGGGCACTACGGAGTACCCGTTTCCGATCGCTGCGGGGGAATTCGTGCAGGGCCACGCTCAGCTGGATGGCGCTGAAGCTGGCATCGGCCAGAGGCGGATCTTCGGCCAGTCCCTCCACCCGCTCCAGGCTGGGGTGGCGTTGGGCGGCCAAATCCAGGGCGCGGGGGGAGACATCGAGCCCCGTCACGGCAAAGCCCGCCGCCAGCCAAGGGGCTGCTGCTTCGCCACTGCCGCAGCAGAGATCCAGCACCGCCGCGCCGGGCTTGAGATGGGGCTGCACTGCTTCGAGCCCCAGGCTCCGCAGGCGTTCCACCCCGCCAACACTCAGCGATGACACCGCCGTAACCGTGTCGTAAATCCAGCGGTAGCGGTAGGCCAGCGGCCTCAGAAACGACGTCATCGTTGATGTGAAAAGAAGGGCATACAGGGCGTTGTCAGGCCGGTTGCCGGGCCAGGGCTGCATCCACCGCCTGCTGCTGGTCACGCCGGGTGATCCAGTGGTGATAGGTGCGGGTGTGGATCGTCACCGAGTGGCCCATCATCCTGGCGGCGACGGTGTCCGGCAGGCCGACGTGGATGGTCCGCACCGCCCAAGCGTGGCGCAGGTCGTAGGGGGTGATCGGCAGGTCGTAGCGGCGGAACTGTTCACTCACCCGCCGTCCCACCTGCTGCAGGGTGGTTCGACGCAGATCGGTCTGGATCGCCGGCAGAGCGGCTGGGTTCTCCGCCAGCTCCTGCAACCCGAAGTGCTCGACCCAGTCGGGATGGAAGGGCCAGCTCTGGTGCTCACCGGTTTTGGTTGTTGGCAGCACCCGCAACACCCGATCTCCACCGGGCGCTAGCGAGGAGCAATCGCAGAAGAACACCTCATGGTTGCGCAGGCCGTAGGTGGCCATCAGGGCAAAGGCCAGGCGCCACTTTGGATTGGGGATGCGGCCTGCGGCCTCGAGGATCTGTGGATCAGTGGGCAGCTGGCGGAACCGGGCACGGTGCAGGCCATAGCCGCCGGCCTCCTGGCGCCAGTCTTCCGGTAAGGGCAGCTCCAGTTGACGGGCCAGGGCGGCCAGGGCCGTGGCGCACTGCTGCCGGCTGCGGCTGCCGTCGTCGTAACTGGTCAGCGTCTGCATCAGCAGCGCGGGCTCCAGCGGCTGATCACCACACTGACGCGCCAGTCGCCGGAGGTAGGGCAAATAGGCACTGGTCCAGGTGGTGCGACTGCTCGCTGGGGAACGGCGTCGGCGCGGGTCGGCAAAAAAGGCTGCTTCGAAGCCCTCGATGGCGGCCTGGATCCCGATCGAACGGCCTCTGGCCGTGGCTGCAGACGTGGAGGCCGACCAGAGCGCCCAATCAAAACTGTGCTGCTCCAGTTGCAGCTGCACAAGGGCAGCGGTGCTGAGGGCCTGATTGAGTCCGGCAGCGTCAGCCATCAGCCCCAGGCTGATCCGTTGCAGGCCGTTCCGGTTCGGATTCCCACGCAACGGCAGAGACCCGCGCAGGTTCAGGCGCCGACCCCGCTGTTCGATGCGCAGCCGTGACCCCTGTTCCGCCAGCTGCGCATTGGCGGTCTCCAGCGCACTTTTGAGCTCCATAAATGTGTCGTTGGAACCAAGGATCGCGTCCGTGGCGGCTACGCTCAACCCCCGAAAACCGTTCTGATCGGTATGTCTCGCGTCGGTGTCGTCCTGCTGAACCTGGGTGGCCCGGAGCGTATCCAGGACGTTGGCCCGTTTCTCTACAACCTGTTCGCTGATCCCGAGATCATTCGGCTTCCCAGTCCAGCGCTGCAGAAACCGCTGGCTTGGTTGATCAGCACCCTGCGCAGTGGCAAGTCGCAGGAGGCCTATCGCTCCATCGGTGGCGGATCACCGCTGCGGCGCATTACCGAGCAGCAGGCCCGTGAACTCCAGAGCTTGCTGCGTCAGCGCGGGATTGATGCCACCAGCTACGTGGCTATGCGCTATTGGCATCCGTTCACAGAATCCGCCGTGGCGGACATCAAGGCTGATGGCATGGACGAGGTGGTGGTGCTCCCCCTCTACCCCCATTTTTCGATCAGCACCAGTGGATCCAGTTTCCGCGAGCTGCAGCGCCTGCGTCAGGCGGATCCCGCATTTGAGAAGCTGCCGATTCGCTGCATCCGCAGCTGGTTTGACCATCCGGGCTATGTGAAGGCCATGGCCGAGCTGATCGCGGCAGAGGTGCGCAACAGCGACGATCCCACCAAGGCCCATGTCTTCTTCAGTGCCCACGGTGTGCCAAAGAGCTACGTCGAAGAGGCTGGCGACCCTTATCAGAAGGAGATCGAAACCTGCACGGGTTTGATCATGAAGGAGCTGGCCGTTCAGATGGGTCACGACAATCCCTTCACCCTTGCGTACCAAAGCCGTGTGGGCCCCGTTGAGTGGCTCAAGCCCTACACCGAGGAGGCCCTTGAGGAATTGGGTCAAGCCAAGACCAACGACCTGGTGGTGGTACCGATCAGCTTCGTCAGCGAACACATTGAGACGCTGGAGGAGATCGACATCGAATACCGGGAGTTGGCCACCGAAGCCGGTGTGGTCAATTTCCGCCGCGTGCGCGCTCTCGACACCTACGCCCCCTTCATCGAAGGCTTGGCGGATCTCGTGGCCACCAGCCTGCAGGGCCCTGAGGTGAGTCTCGATGCGGCGGCAGAGCTGCCCAACAAAGTGAAGCTCTATCCCCAGGAAAAATGGGAATGGGGTTGGAACAACAGCTCTGAGGTCTGGAACGGCCGTCTGGCTATGGTTGGTTTTTCAGCCTTTTTGCTCGAGCTGATCAGTGGTCAAGGGCCGCTGCATGCACTCGGTCTACTTTGACCCTGCCAGGTGAGCTATGGGCCCTTAACGTTGAGGGTCATTGACCCGTCGCCTCTGTGACTCTCACCTCAGCGTCTTCGGCCGTCACTGGGCAGCAGGCCGGTCACGGTGGTCAGAAAATGTCTGGGGCGACTGCCCTGATGGATGCATTGCGGCGCCATGGCGTCGACACGATTTTCGGCTACCCCGGCGGCGCGATTCTCCCGATTTACGACGCACTCCACATCGCCGAGAGCGAGGGCTGGGTTAAGCACATCCTGGTGCGGCATGAGCAGGCCGGAACCCACGCGGCCGATGCCTATGCGCGCGCCACCGGCAAGGTGGGCGTTTGCTTCGGCACGTCGGGGCCTGGTGCTACCAACTTGGTGACCGGCATCGCCACCGCCCAGATGGACTCGGTGCCCATGGTGGTGATCACCGGTCAAGTGCCGCGTCCGGCGATTGGCACTGATGCTTTCCAGGAGACCGACATCTTCGGCATCACCTTGCCGATCGTGAAACATTCCTGGGTGGTGCGCGATCCGGCCGATCTCGCCTCCATCGTTGCCCAGGCCTTTCTGATTGCAGCCAGTGGTCGTCCGGGTCCCGTGTTGATTGACATCCCGAAGGATGTTGGCCAGGAGATGTTCGATTACGTGCCTGTTGAGCCCGGATCGATTGTTCCCAAAGGCTTCCGCAAGCCTCAGCCCCCCCGGGATGAACCGATCCTTTCGGCGCTTGAGCTCATCGCCGAAGCAGAGCGTCCCCTGCTCTATCTGGGCGGTGGTGCGATCTCAGCTGGTGCTCACGACAGCCTGCGGATGATTGCTGAGCGCTATCAGATCCCCGTTACCACCACCTTGATGGGGAAGGGTGCCTTCGATGAAAACGATCCCCTTTCGGTGGGCATGCTCGGCATGCATGGCACGGCCTATGCCAACTTCGCTGTCACCGAATGCGATCTGTTGATTGCTGTTGGCGCCCGTTTTGACGATCGAGTGACCGGAAAGCTCGACACCTTTGCTCCTCGGGCGCAGGTGATCCACTTTGAGATTGACCCGGCCGAAATCGGCAAGACCCGCCGCCCCGATGTGGCGGTGCTCGGCGATCTGGGCCTGAGCGTGGCGCGGTTGGTGGAGCTGAGCCTGCAGCAGCAGGTGCAACCCCGCACGTCCGCTTGGTTGGCACGCATCGCTGAGTGGAAACAGACCTATCCCCTCACGGTGCCTCCCACCCAAGGTCCCCTCTTCCCCCAGGAGGTGCTACTTGCCGTGCGCGAGTTGGCCCCCAATGCCATCGTCACCACGGACGTGGGCCAGCACCAGATGTGGGCTGCTCAGTACCTGCGCAATGGGCCCCGGGGCTGGATCAGCAGTGCCGGTCTCGGCACCATGGGCTTCGGCATGCCGGCCGCAATGGGGGCCCAGGTGGCTTGTCCCGATCGTCAGGTGGTGTGCATCGCAGGTGACGCCAGCATCCTGATGAACATTCAGGAGCTGGGAACTTTGGCGGCCTATGGCCTCCCGGTGAAGGTGGTGATCGTGAACAACCACTGGCAAGGCATGGTGCGCCAGTGGCAGGAGAGCTTCTACGAGGAGCGTTATTCGGCCTCCGACATGCTCAATGGCATGCCGGACTTTGTGGCTCTCGCCCGCTCCTTCGGAGTCGACGGCGTGCACATCCGCGAGCGGGAGTCGTTGAAGCGTGATCTCGAGGCGGCGCTCAAGGCTCCCGGTCCGATGTTGATCGACATCCACGTGCGTCGTGGTGAGAACTGCTATCCGATGGTTCCCCCGGGCAAAAGCAATGCTGAAATGGTGGGCCTCCCGGCTCCCATGCCGGTTCTCAACGCTCCGACCTCTTGATTCGTCTCGTCTTAATCGGCCTTCTGCTGCTGCTTTGGGCCGTGCCGGTACAGGCCGCTGAGGTGCTTCAGGTGCGCAGCAGCTCACTGCTGCAGGTGGGAGATCGCAACCGCACCTACACCGTTGCTCTTGCCTGTGCTTCCGTTGATCCGAGCCAGGAAGCCGAGGCCACCACATGGCTGCGTCAGGAGCTGCCGCGTCGTCGCAAGGTCAATCTGCGGCCGGTCGGCTCTAGCGAGGGCCAGCTGATGGCTCGGATGACCCCGATCGGTGCTGAGCATGACCTCAGCACTGGCCTGATTGCCGCTGGCCTGGCCAGCAACAGCTGTGGGGTCGATGGCTGATAACCGCATTGCCCGGGGCATTGTGTTGGTGCCCTGCTTGCTTCTGGGGGGTGCCTTTCTGGCCACAGCGGCCTGGGGCCAGGGCGCCGCAGCTGAGAACCGCCCCCTCGCGATCGGCATCGGTGCTGGCTTGCTGTTGGCGGGTTGGTTGTCCCAGTTGGGTGGCGGCTCAGAGGGTGGGACTGAGACCTCTGTGACAAAACCAGACGAGTCCGACCCCTCTCCCTAATTTGCGGGGATCGGGTTGCTTCCCTCCGATCCCATGTCGAAGCCTGAGTGGCGACGTTGGTCTTGGCTGTCGTGGAGTGTTGTTGCAGCCACGCTGATCGGCTGCCAGTCGATCGTCGCCAGTGGCGTCAGTCGCCCGAGGCTGGCGGTGCTGCTGCCGATGGGGCACCGCGATGCTGAATTGCGGCACAACTTCCTCCAGGGCTTTCGTCTGGGCCAGGCATCAGTGGAGGCTTGTGGTGAGCCCTTCCCGCAGGTTGCCTGGTATGGGACCAACTCCGGCGACGCTCCCGATCCGCAGTTGATGCCCTCGATGGAGCTCAAGTTGCTGGTGGCTCCCCCATCTGCGGATCTGCGGGCTTATGCCGCCGTGGCAGATGAGCGGGATCTCACCGTGCTTCTCCCCTATCAGGTGGGGCAGTCGCTGGACACCCTGCGTGGGCTGGAAGGCCGTCAACGGCTCTGGCCGCTTGTTCCCTCCCGTCAGGAGGATCTGAAGGCGATGGTGGCGGCGGCGATGGAGGCCGGCTGGGGACGGGCGTTGGAAGTTTAGGTCCCTTCTGCCCTTGAATCCACCAGCTCCAGTGCCTTTATGGAGCTGTTTAATGCCGCCGGCGGTATTGTTGAGAGCTACGAAGCGCAGTCGGTTCAGCGGGTGGATCCCAGCAACGACGCGCGTCTGCAACGGTACAAGGACGACATGGCCTGGTCTTGGGTGCCCACCGTTGTGGTGGCTGATGCTCCAAACTGTCTTCTCTCGCAAGAGCTGCGGGCTGAGCAGCAGCAGGGGCGTTTCGGTGGTGGTGCACCGCAGGCGCCGAACTGGATTTGGCTCAGCGAGGCGGAGGATCTGCAGGATGCGCCCGCGGTGCCCTGGCAACAGCTTGGGCTGCAGCACCCAGCCCGTGGTGCGGCGTGGGCTGAGTTTCAACTGGATTTCAAGCAGTCCACCGGCAAGGCTCCATCGTTGCTCGCGGGTGCGGGTTTTGATACGGCACGGCTGTTGGCTCTGGCCGATGCAGCCCCTTGGCCAAGGTCCGCTGACGGGGGCGTCGATGCGATGGGGTGGTTGGACCCCGATCACAAGGAAGCCGTTCCGATTTGCCAGGCCTTTGATCAGCGTCGCCGCGGCGAGCGACTGCGCCTCAAGGCCGTAGCCAGCGATTCCCGCTTTCGCGCCGGCCAGGCACCATCGGGCCAGGCCCTGGCCGGTTTGATCAAATGAAGTTAGGGGAGATGACCTCGAGATGCTGCGCCTGAGTGAACTGAAGCTACCCCTCGACCATGGGGAGGACGCGCTGCAGGAAGCGGTGCTCAAGCGTTTGCGGATCCCCGCGGATCGTCTTCTGGGTCAGACCCTGGTGAAGCGCAGTGTTGATGCCCGGCGCCGCGACCGAATTCAGCTGATCTACAGCGTGGATGTGCAGGTGAAGGGGGAAGCCGCCCTGTTAAGGCGCATCGGTAACAAAGACCGGGTGCGTCTGGCTCCAGACACCCGTTACCGGTCTGTGGGTCATGCCCCGGATGGCTTCCCCTTGGATGCAGGCGATCGGCCGGTGGTGGTGGGGGCAGGCCCCTGCGGTTATTTCGCTGCTCTGCTTTTGGCGCAGATGGGCTTTCGCCCGCTGTTGCTGGAGCGGGGTCAGGCTGTGAAGCAACGCACCGCTGACACCTTTGGCTTCTGGCGGGGCACCAGCCCCTTCAACCCGGAATCCAATGCCCAATTCGGTGAGGGCGGAGCTGGCACCTTCTCCGACGGCAAGCTCTACAGCCGGGTGAGCGATCCCGAGCACTACGGTCGCAAGGTTCTCGAGGAGCTGGTGGCCTGTGGTGCCAGCGAGGAGATCCTCACGCTGCAACGTCCCCACATTGGCACCTTCAAACTCGCCACGGTGGTGCGCGGCCTGCGGGCACGGATTGAGGCCCTGGGCGGTGAGGTGCGTTTCAACAGTCGTGTGACACGTCTTCAGCTCAGCAACAGCAGCGCTGAGAAGCCGTTTCAACTTGATGCTTTGGTGTTGGCTGATGGAACGGAAATGCCCTGCCGTCATTTGGTGCTGGCCCCCGGTCACTCCGCGCGCGACTGCTTTGAAATGCTGGAGCAGATCGGTGTGCAGCTGCAGCGCAAACCGTTTTCCGTGGGCGTGCGGATTGAGCATCCGCAGCATCTGATTGACGCAGCTCGCTGGGGAGAGGCGGCGGGCCATCCGCGTCTCGGTGCGGCCGAGTACAAGCTGGTTCACCATGCTGAGAACGGCCGCTGCGTCTACAGCTTCTGCATGTGTCCCGGGGGATTTGTGGTGGGCGCAACCTCGGAGGAAGGCCGGGTGGTGACCAATGGCATGAGCCAGCACTCCCGCAACGAGCGCAACGCCAACAGCGGTTTGGTTGTTGCTCTTGACGCCGATGACCTGGCGCCATTTGAACGCTTCCCCGGGGATCCGTTGGCGGGGATTGCCCTTCAACGGGAGCTGGAGGAGCGCGCCTTCAGGCTGGGTGGAAACAGCTATGCCGCACCGGCGCAGCGGTTGGAGGACTTCCTGGCTGCCCGTCCCTCCACCCGTCTAGGTGCCATCGCAGCGTCGTACCAGCCGGGCGTGCACCCCGCCGATCTGGATGCGTTGCTTCCCTCTCCTATCGTTGAGGCCTTACGGGAGGCGTTGCCGGTATTTGCCAGCAAGCTGAAGGGTTACAACCACCCCGATGCAGTGCTCACAGGAGTGGAAACCCGCACGTCATCGCCCGTGCGGATTCCCAGGGATGAGGCGTTGGAATCGCTCAATGTGAAGGGGCTGGTGCCGGCCGGTGAAGGGGCGGGCTACGCCGGCGGGATCCTGTCGGCTGGAATTGATGGCATTTGTGCCGCTGAAGCCGTGGCTCGGCAGCTGTTGATGGACAAAGTTGAGAAATACTGTTGGCAATGAATTGAGATAGATCTCTCAGCTTCTACATGATCTGAGGAAAATACCGAGCTTATTACTTGCTGATAAAGAGAAACCCGCTGATGCCAACGGGTCGGGTTTTGCTTCTTTGTTTGCTTTATATAGTTTTCAAGTCACCAGGAATAGGGTACTGAGGAGTGGTGAACTGTTATGCGTAAGTTTCCAGCATCGTCTCGAACGTATGAAAAGGTTTTGTCAACTTTAGAAGTTGTTCCGTCGGCAGCTTCAAAATGCACCCAACCCATCGCATTCGCTGTATTCCCAAATACTTGAATGGCAAAAATCTCTGGTGTGCACTTGATCCAAGGACTCCTGTTGCTCAAGTTCGGGTAATTACCATCGCCGGGTGATCCAATCCCAAATCCAGGGTCAGTGTAATTGGGATCGTCACCAATGAAATAGGAAAGCGCGCCGTCTTTGGTTGTACGGAATGTCGTGTCTCCATAAGCCCAAGTGGGTTTAAAAGCGACTGGTCCAAATTGATACGCATAGGCCGCGTCAATGATGTCGCTTGACAGAGGCTTGGACTTGGCAAGACCCCCTTCAGCGTGTGCTGTGCTGATGGCAACGAGAGCACCACACCACGTGTCTTGTGCAGCTTTAACTTCACCCACTCGGATGGTTTCTGACATCACCGCTGGCTTGGCTTCCGCGGTGGCAGCTACAGAGATCAAGGCACCCATGGAGGCTGCACCGGCCAAGCCGAGGCCAAGGATCGCTTTGAACATCGTGCAATTTGAGAGACATTTCACACTGGCTTGCATGCGGCGGCATGACAGGTTTTGCCAGTAAATCGAGACCTGCGGGATCAGATTGAAGCTTGCGCCACGATCCCGCTCCACTGCACGGCTTTCACCTGATCCCGTCGCCAGGAATGGAACAGCTCGGGTTCACTGACGGTGCACAGCGGGCAGTGGGCGATCCGTTGGCTGAGGATTCCCGCGCCCTGGAGTTGCACTCTGGCGGACGTTCGAATGTCCAGGCGTTGCCGTCCCGGTTGCTCATCCGGAAGCAGGGCCCCGGCCTCGGATAACGAGGCCTCGTCGGGGGTCGAGGCGCTGACGGCCTCCACCACCTCGTCGCCCACCTGGTAACAGGGTCCGCTGACAGCCGGACCCAGGGCGACGACCAGATCCTCCCGCCGCGCACCCCGCTCCACCAATTGATCCAGGGCCGTGATCAGGATTCCAGCTGCCACCCCACGCCAACCGGCATGACAGGCCGCGGCATGCCCGGTGCCGGGATCGGCGATCAGAACCGGGGTGCAGTCGGCGCCGCACACCCAGAGGCTCTGGCCTCCGCGATCACTCACCAGGCCATCGGCCTCAGGCCAGGGATCCTGAACGGCGTCGCTGGCGTTGAGGACGACCCCACTGTGAATCTGCTGGGGCCGGTGGACGCTGATGCCGGCGCTGACGTACCCCGCCAGTTCATCAGGCCCACGGCCGTGCCAGAGCCGGGTGAAAAAGCCGTGCTCGAACCCCTGCTCGTGCAGAAGATCGCTCTGGAGGTAATAGCCCCCATAACAACCGATCCAGGTCCATCCCTTCAACGTGTTGAAGCGGCTGTCTGGTCGATCAAATGGCCCGTCTTTCATCAGCCCTGCAATCAGGCTATGGGGATGTCCCGCAGCATCCAGAAACCACCGAAGGTCTGTTCTTCGGGGCTGGACTGGATGGCGATGAATTGGAGGCCGCGCACCTGCTGCTGCGAAGTGGCTAGAGCTTCGGCGATTTCAGCGGCGATGCCTGGCTCCAGGTCGCTCACCAGCCAGCGGTCGTCCTGACCAGCCTCCAGCACCAGCTGGCGGTCTTCGACGATCATCCGCACGGGCTCCAGACCCCCCAACCAGCCCGCCATGGCAAGGGAGCGGCTTTGGCTGAACAGGCGCAGACCAGGAACAGAGGCCTCGGGGTCGATGCCATCGGGCACCGGCAGCAGACCGCTGAAACTCATCGGCCATTCCGATGCCTCGAGCAGCAGGCTCGCTGGCAGGGCGGCCCAGCTCCAGGCATCTCCTTGAACTTCTTCCGGCAGGGGAACCGGTGGGGTTGGAACTGGAGCCGGCGGCGGTGCCAATGGGCCCGCCATGAAGCCCTCCTCCTCGGGATACACCTCCCTCTCGCGCTGTTGAAGCCAGTCGAGCAGGGCGAAGGTGCGGCGACTGGGAATCACCTCGAGGTCTTGTTCGGCTGCGGCGCGCTGCACCATGGTGCGCATCGAACTGCGCCAGCAGCGCAGGCGCACGGGCGAACCCCAGCCCCCGCTGGCGGATGCCTGCTTGGCTTCTGCCAGGGCTTGGCTCAACCAGAGCGAGTTCACATCACCAGAGGGGCACACCTTGGCGAAGCGAAATGGCTCTGCATCGCCACTTGCGGCGGGGGTGGAGGTGATCAGCAGCTCCCAACGCTTGCGGCCATCGGCCTCAAGGATGGGTCGGGAGTAGAAGTCGAGTTCCCAGTCTTCAGCGGCTGTCAGGGCAGCAGTGCTCATCCGGCGGATTGCTCCTGCTGTTTCAGGGTGTTCTGGGCGCGGCTGGCGCGATCGGCGGCTTCAGCCATCACTTTGTCTTTTTCGATCAGCAGCTCGCCAGGAGGCCCCTCCAGCAGGGCTGTGTTGAGGCCGATCCGTCCGCGGCCCGGGTCCAGTTCCGTGATCAGGGCCGACACGCGGTCGCCCTGGTCAAACACCTCACGAATCGAGCGCAGTCTGCCATTGGTGATAGCTGATTGGTGCAGCAGTCCGCTGATGCCACCGAGGTCGATGAACAGGCCGTAGGGCTTCACCGCAGCAACCTGGCCTTCCACCAATTGGCCCACCTCCAGATCCTGGAAGCGTTCCGCAACAGCAGCCCGCTTTTCGGACAGCACCAGCTTGCGCGTCTCCGAATTCACCTCGATGAAGGCCACGCCCAGGGTCTTGCCCACCAGCTCCTGGTGGTTTTCACCGTTTTGGAGCTGAGAGCGGGGAATGAAGCCGCGTAGCCCTTGGAGATCGCAGGTGACCCCACCGCGGTTGAAGTTATTGACAATGACTTGAACCACTTTCCCCTGTTTCTCCAGCTCCTTCACCCGGTCCCAGCTCTTGCGCAGCTCAAGGGCGCGACAGCTGATCGTGACCATCCCATCAGCGTTCTGCTCACGGGTCACCAGAACTTCAACCTCTAGACCCTTGGGGAAGCGCTCCCGGAAGTTGGTCACAACGCCCAGGCCCGCTTCGCTCTTGGGCATGTAGCCGGGAGCTTTGCCGCCTATATCCACGTACACGCCATCGCTTTCGATGCCGATCACCGTGCCCTTGATCACCTCACCGGTGGTGCCAACCGGAGCGTTCTCGTCGAGGGCGGCGAGGAAGGCTTCTTCGTCGAAATCGAAGTCGTCCACGCTGCGCGGCTGATTGCGCTGCTCCTTCCTGGGTTGCTGATCCGGCGCACCCATCAGGTCAGCCATGGTCATGCCTTCCATGCCGCCCATGTCGAACAGAGCGTCGTCATCCGTTGCTGGTGACGAGGCGGGTTCCTGCTGGACAGGTCGCGGAGGGGTGGCGAGACCCGCCCGTTCCTCAAGGATGCGTGCCTTTTCCGCCGCAGCCTCTGCTGCTGCCCGAGCTTCAGCCGCTTCTCGAGCCAGCTTTTCCTGCTCCTCGCGGCGGTTGATCTGCATCACCTGCAGCGGTTTCGTCGCTGCCGGCTTGGGTGCCTTGGGGCGGTTGGGCTGCGGGCTGCCGGCTGCGGGCATGGACCATTGGGCTTGTCGATTGCTCATTTTGACAGGCTGGGCTGGGATCAACACCCCCGTGCCTGTGCAACTCCATGGACCAGCTCCGCAAGCGATTTGATCAGCTGACGTGGCCCGAGGCCAGTCATGCTGCCTGCCAACCTGGTGCCACGGTGATCTGGCCGTTTGGAGCCTGTGAGCAACACGGCCCCCAATTGCCGCTTTCGACGGACGCTGTTTTTGCTGACGGCATCCTTGATTACGTGTTGTGCGGGCTTGAGCCGGCTCTGCCGATTTGGCGACTGCCCTGTCAGTCCATCGGCTTTTCGCCTGAGCACAAGAACTTCCCCGGAACCATCAGCCTTTCGGCTCCTCTGCTTCTGGATCTGGTCGACCAGGTGGGCACGCAGCTGGCGGCGATGGGGGTGCAGCGCCTTGTTCTGTTCAACGCCCATGGCGGCCAGATCGGTTTGCTGCAGGTGGCAGCCCGACAGCTGCGGGCTCGCTGCCCATCGCTTGCTGTTCTGCCCTGCTTCCTCTGGAGTGGTGTCGAGGGGCTAGCGGATCTGTTGCCTGAGCAGGAGTTGCTCCATGGTCTTCATGCCGGCCAAGCCGAAACCAGCTTGATGCTCCAGATGGCCCCAGATCTGGTGGGATCGGCCCGCCCGGTGGATGGACGTCCAGCGCCGGGTTCCGCCCCGGAGCCGCCGGAGGGTTGGAGCCTCGAAGGGGCGGCGCCCTGCGCTTGGCTCACCGACGATCTCAGCGCGACGGGGGTGATCGGGGATGCCCGCCAGGCCTCAGCAGATCTGGGACGTTGTCTGGAAGATCGCTTGATCAACCACTGGCAGAAGCGTTTTCAGGCACTTTTGACCAGCGACTGGCCACCCACCCAAAGCCTTCTCTCCAAACCGTCCAAGATCACGCCCACGTCCTGAACCTTGGACGCATGTGTCCCCAACTCTTGGGGCACTGGTTATTGTCGGTCCCACTGAACGTGGTGGACAGCGTCCTATGACGACCCTCAATGCACCTGAAGCACCCGTGCTGGAGGGCCAGGACGCACTGCCGGATTTCACGACTGCTGCCTATAAGGACGCTTACAGCCGTATCAACGCCATCGTGATCGAGGGCGAGCAGGAAGCCCACGACAACTACATCTCCCTTGGAACACTGATCCCCGAGCAGGCCGAGGAGCTCAAGCGTTTGGCACGGATGGAGATGAAGCACATGAAGGGCTTCACATCCTGCGGTCGCAACCTTGGAGTTGAAGCCGATCTGCCTTTCGCCAAAAAGTTCTTCGAACCCCTTCACGGCAATTTTCAGGCTGCTCTCAAGGAGGGCAAGGTGGTCACCTGCCTGCTGATTCAGGCCCTGCTGATCGAAGCATTCGCTATTTCCGCGTATCACATATATATCCCTGTGGCCGATCCCTTCGCCCGCAAAATCACTGAGGGTGTGGTGAAGGACGAGTACACCCACCTCAACTACGGCCAGGAATGGCTGAAGGCCAACTTTGAGGCCAGCAAAAATGAGCTGTTCGAGGCCAACAAAGCCAACCTCCCTCTGATCCGCTCGATGCTGGAAGACGTGGCTGCTGATGCTGCCGTCCTGCACATGGAAAAGGAAGACCTGATCGAAGATTTCCTGATCGCTTATCAGGAGGCTCTGGGAGAGATCGGCTTCACCTCCCGCGACATCGCTCGCATGGCAGCAGCTGCTCTTGCCGTTTGAGCCGTTTCAGGGCTTAATCCAACGCCGGTTTATCGACAGGCACGTTGCCGTCGATACCGGGTGCCATGGGAGCATGGTCGTTCGAGGTGTTCTTTGAGACGTCAGCGGTAGGAAATGTTTGGTCTGATCGGACATTCAACGAGTTTTGAGGCAGCTCGCCGCAAAGCGATGGAACTCGGGTTCGATCACATCGCTGACGGTGATCTCGATGTGTGGTGCAGTGCACCTCCCCAGCTCGTTGAGCACGTGGAAGTCACCAGTCCGGTGGGAACGACCATTGAGGGTGCCTACATCGACTCCTGCTTCGTGCCCGAGATGCTGAGCCGTTTCAAAACGGCCCGGCGCAAGGTTCTCAATGCGATGGAACTTGCCCAGAAGAAGGGCATCAACATCACTGCTCTGGGCGGTTTCACCTCGATCATTTTCGAGAATTTCAACCTGCTTCAGCACCAAACGGTGCGGAGCACCACCTTGGATTGGCAGCGGTTCACCACCGGAAACACCCACACGGCCTGGGTGATCTGCCGTCAGGTGGAGAACAATGCTCCAACCCTCGGCATTGACCTCAGCAAAGCCAAGGTGGCCGTCGTTGGCGCGACTGGTGATATCGGCTCCGCCGTCTGTCGTTGGCTGCAGGCGCGCACCAGAGTGGGTGAGCTTCTACTGGTGGCGCGTCAGCAGCAACCCCTGCTCGATCTCCAGCAGGAACTGGGCGGTGGACGAATCCTGTCGCTCGATGAAGCCCTGCCTGAGGCGGATGTGGTCGTCTGGGTGGCGAGCATGCCCCGCACCCTTGAGATCGACCAAGACAGCCTCAAGAAGCCCTGTTTGATGATTGATGGGGGCTATCCCAAGAATCTCGATACCAAGGTCGCCGGGGGTGGCATCCACGTGCTCAAGGGAGGAATCGTTGAGTTCTGCCGCGACATCGGCTGGTCGATGATGGCTATCGCCGAGATGGAGCGGCCGCAGCGCCAGATGTTTGCCTGCTTTGCCGAAGCCATGCTGCTCGAGTTTGAGCGCTGCCACACCAACTTCAGCTGGGGACGCAACAACATCACCCTCGAGAAGATGGACTTCATTGGTGCGGCATCGGTCCGCCATGGGTTCAGCACCTTGAACCTCCATCCCAACCTGCAGGCCACTGCCGCCTGACCCTCGGAGAGCCAGAGCCCATGCCCCGTCGCCCCTTGCTTGAGTTCGAAAAACCGCTCGTCGAGCTTGAGCAGCAGATTGAGCAAATCCGTCAGCTGGCCAGAGATTCGGAAGTCGACGTTTCGCAGCAGCTTCAGCAGCTGGAGAGTCTCGCGGCCCGTCGTCGTCAGGAGATCTTTCAGGGCCTGACTCCAGCTCAGAAAATTCAAGTTGCTCGTCACCCGCAGCGTCCGAGCACGCTGGATTTCATCCAGATGTTCTGCGATGACTGGGTCGAACTGCATGGCGATCGTCGCGGTAACGACGATCAGGCCTTAATTGGCGGTGTAGGCCGGGTGGGCAATCGCGCGGTGATGTTGATTGGCCATCAGAAAGGACGCGACACCAAGGAGAATGTCGCCCGTAATTTTGGGATGGCTGCTCCGGGTGGCTACCGCAAAGCCATGCGGTTGATGGACCATGCCGATCGTTTCCGCTTGCCGATTCTCACGTTTATCGATACACCTGGGGCCTACGCCGGCCTTGAGGCTGAAGAACAGGGTCAGGGTGAAGCGATCGCCGTCAACCTGCGGGAGATGTTCCGCTTGCGCGTTCCGGTGATCGCCACCGTGATTGGTGAAGGCGGCTCCGGGGGTGCCTTGGGCATCGGGGTGGCGGATCGCTTGCTGATGTTCGAGCACAGCGTCTACACGGTTGCCAGCCCTGAGGCCTGCGCATCCATTCTCTGGCGTGATGCGGCCAAGGCGCCTGATGCGGCGGCAGCCTTGCGGATCACGGGTCGTGACCTGCTGGAGCTTGGGGTGGTGGATGAGGTGCTCGAGGAGCCCTCCGGTGGCAACAACTGGGCACCATTGGAGGCTGGAGAAAACCTGCGGGCGGCGATCGAGCGTCACCTCGAACAACTGCTGAGCCTTTCGGAACAGCAACTGCGCGAGGCCCGTTACTCGAAATTTAGAGCGATGGGGCGGTTCCTCGAAAAAACGTCACAGGATGTCGACAAAGCCGCTTAAAGTGTCGTGGTTTGCTAACTGTTTTTGCCTACGGCTCTAATCACAGGTGCGAGCCGAGGCATAGGTCGCCGAACTGCTGAGCTTCTGGCTCATCAGGGCTGGGACTTGCTGCTCACTGCACGTAGCGCTGATCAACTGGAGCAGCTGAGTGATCAGCTCAGCTCCAAGGGTGTCTCTGTGGCCTCTGCCGCCGTCGACCTGACTCAACCTGATGGCATCGCTTTTGCGATGGCTGGCTTGTTGCAGCAGGGTGAGACCCCTTCAGTGTTGATCAACAACGCGGGGGCTGCTTACACCGGCGATCTATTGGCAATGCCGATCGAGCGTTGGCAATGGCTGCTACAGCTGAATGTCACCAGCGTGATGCAGGTTTGTGCTGCTGTTGTCCCCTCCATGCGTGAGAACGGCGGACTGGTGATCAACATCAGCAGCCACGCCGCCCGCAATGCCTTCCCTCAATGGGGTGCGTATTGCGTCAGCAAAGCTGCCCTGGCCAGCTTCACCCGCTGCCTGGCGGAAGAGGAACGGAGCAACGACATCCGTGCCTGCACCCTCACTCTTGGGGCAGTCAACACACCTCTGTGGGACGCGGAAACCGTACAAAGCGATTTCGATCGTCGTGCCATGCTCTCTGTCGATCAGGCGGCAGAAACACTGGCGAATCTGGCGATGCAACCCAGCAACCAGTTGATCGAAGACCTCACCCTTATGCCGGCCGCCGGCGCCTTCTGAACGAACACCATGACCTCCACAGTCCCTTTCGTTTCCAACGGCGTCGCCAACGGCAACGGCAATGGCAGCTTGAATCCCCAGATCTCAGCGCGCATCCGTGAACGCTTGAGAGAGGCCGGTGCCTCCTTCCTGGCCAACGACAACATCGCTGATCACCTCCAGCCCGGTGAGCTCGATCAACTTCAGGTTGAAGTTGCAGACAAGGTTCGCGACCTGCTGCGCAGCCTGGTGATCGACATCGATAACGACCACAACACCCACGAGACGGCGGAGCGCGTCGCCAAGATGTACCTCCAGGAGGTGTTCAAGGGGCGTTACCACCAGCAGCCCAAGGTGGCCAGCTTCCCCAATGTGAAACAGCTGGATGAGATCTACACCGTTGGCCCGATCACGGTGCGCTCGGCCTGTTCACATCACCTGGTGCCGATCATGGGCAACTGCTGGATTGGGATCAAGCCGGGTGCCCGGGTGATCGGCCTCTCCAAGTTCACCCGCGTTGCCGACTGGGTGTTCTCCCGCCCTCACATCCAGGAAGAGGCTGTGATGATCCTTGCCGACGAAATCGAGAAGCTCTGTGAGCCCCAGGGTCTCGGCATCATCATCAAGGCGCAGCACTACTGCATGAAGTGGCGTGGCGTGAAGGAGCCCCAAACCAGCATGGTGAATTCCGTGGTGCGCGGCGATTTCCGCCACGACCCCAGCCTCAAGCAGGAGTTCTTTGAGCTGGTGCGTCAGCAGGAAGCACTTCTGAGCACATGATCAGCTTCGACTCAACCCTGTTTCACAGCCTCGACAAGGGCTTGAACCTTGTCGAGGTTTTTCCATCCGGGCCGTTCCTCCAGTCGGCTTGAGGCATCGAGCCCTTGAGGATTGACGCGACTGAGCAGTTCCGGAACCCACTCCGCACTCACTCCTCCTGCCAGCCACCACGGCACCGATAGCTCGGTCTCGCGGACCCAATCAAGAGGGATCCGGTGCCCGGTGCCGCCCAGTTGATCGGCGCTCCAGGCATCGATCAGCAGAGCATCCACATGGGGCGCGTAGTGCTCGAGCTGCTTGAGATCGTCGGGTTCACGCACCCGTAACGCTTTCCACCACTGCTGCCGGGGGTAGCACTGTTTCAAGCGTTGGCAGCATTCAACGGACTCGCCGCCGTGCAGCTGCACCACGGAGGGCTGCCCTACTCCGTTCAGTGCCTCCTCGAGGGCGGCATCGTCCGGATTGGCCACCACCCAAACCCGATGCAGTAGAGGGTGCTGCTCTTCCAGCATCTGGAACAAGGTCCGGCGCTGGGCTGGTTCAACAAAGCGTGGGGTTGCGGGAACGCCGATCACGCCAATCGCCTGCACGCCCATCTGTGCGATGGCTTGAGCCTGCTCGGGGTCGGTGATCCCACAGATCTTGAGTTCTGGAGTAGGGCGGGGATCACGCAAGGGCTGCATGGATTGCTCTCCCTAGGATCGTGGATGACAGTCCGCAGCAGCGGCACACGACGGGATTGGCGGTGGGAGAGGGCTGGCAGGTGCTCAAGATTGGCGGAATTCCCCTGCGGCTCCAGCCCAGCTGGTTGTTTGCCGTGGCGATCTTCACCACGTTGTTTCAATCCCGCTACGCGACCACGGCCCCGGTAACGGTGAGTTGGGGGCTGGGATTGCTGACCACCTTGTTGCTGTTCAGCTCCGTGCTCCTGCATGAATTGGGCCATGCCCTCATGGCTCTGCGGGAAGGGGTGAAGGTGTTGAGCATCACCCTGTTTCATCTAGGCGGCATCGCGCGGGTGGAGAAGGAATGCCCCACCGCCATGGGCAATCTGCGCATTGCTGCTGCTGGCCCGATCGTGAGTTTGGTGCTCGCCTTCGGGATGTTGGCAGGGGCTGCAGCGCTGTCGGACACCCAGCCCTTGGCCACACAGTTGTTGAGCCAGGTGGGTTTGCTGAACTTGATGCTCGGCTTGTTCAATCTCTTGCCAGGACTGCCCCTCGATGGCGGGCTGATCCTCAAGGCCTTGGTCTGGCAGCTGAGTGGCAGTCAGCAGAAAGGCGTTCAGGTGGCATCGGCGTCCGGACGGGCTTTGTCGATGCTGATGATCCTGTTGGGCGGTGTCCTGCTCTGGCAGGGCTGGGGGCTCAACGGCCTCCTGCTGATGTTGATCGGTTGGTTCGGCTTGAGTGCCAACCGCAATCAGACCCAGATGCTGCAGTTGCAGACGGTGCTGCGGGAGTTGAAGGTGGAGGCTGCGGCAGGCAAATGTTTCCGCGTGCTGGAGGCTGATCAGACCTTGCGGCGCCTCAGCCAGCTGCGGCTGACGGCCAGCGAGGCGGAGGGGCCTGCTGATTGGGTGCTCGTCTGCAAGAGCGGCCGTTGGGTGGGTTGGATTGACGATCAGCCCTTGAAAGTCCTGCCGGTGCAGCAATGGGATCAACAGCGTCTCGAGGATCATCTGCGGCCCCTCACTGAACTGCCGTCCATCACCAGTTCGGCCTCACTTGTGGATGCGGTGCCGGCCCTGGAGACGGCCTCCCAGGGACGCCTGTTGGTGGTGAGTGCTGCGGGCCTTCCCTCAGGCACCCTTGATCGCATGGATGTGGGCGATGCAGTGCTGAAGCGGCTCGGGGTGACCCTGCCCCCCGCAATCCTCAACGAGGCGCGCAAGCGCAATAGTTATCCCCTGGGTTTGACGATGCTTCCTCAGATGGTGCAGACGATGCAGGCTCAGAGCGCAGAGCCGGACGCCAGCTCGACCTCCAATTCTTGAGCTTCCTCAGCCTTCAGGGGCTGCATCTGCCATGGGCAATGGCTCCAGGCCCGAACCAGGCTCTGGCGCAGTCGCTGATCCAGCTCCAGCCGGTTGATCCGGGCTGGAGCCGCTGCTGGAGCCGCTTCCTCAAACACCTCCTCCCAGAGCTCAGCAGGGGGATCCAGCACAATTTCACCGTGTTGAAGCAGGCGACCGTTCTGCCAGCGCTGGGCGCTACCGACCCGTTTGACGCCGCACGGATCCACCAGGTCGGCCACCGTTGCCGTGGCGAAACAGTTGTTGGCCTCGGCACCAGCAGGGTCCGACCCGAAGCGCAGCGCTGACCCGAGATCCTCGAAGCCATCGATCAACCACTGACAGGCCTGGCGGTAGGCCTCCTGGCGTCGCCGGGGTGCATCCGGCCAGATCAAGGCGTAGGTGAGACCGCCGGCATGGAGCACGGCCCGGCCTCCGCTGGGGCGTCGCACCAGGTTGATGCGACCGCGGCGGGCCAACTCATTCCAGTGCTTAGGCCAGTGGCGTTGATGGCGTCCCAGGGAGAGCCAGGGCCCATCCCACCGATAAAAACGCAGAACCGGACCGTTGCTTCGCTTCAGAAGCCAGGCATCCAAAGCCATCTGGGTGTGTCCATCCGCTTGCTGGGTGGGGAGCAAACGCCCGGTTGCGGGCATGCTGGAGGAAAGCATCGATCGCGCGACATGGTGCCTTGGTGGGATGTGCCCATCCTGATCGCCCTGGGCCTGCTGGCGGGGGGCTTGGCCGGGCTGTTGGGGATCGGCGGTGGCTTGATCTTTGCCCCGCTCCTGCTCTGGCTTGATCTCCCGCCCCATCAGGCCCTGGCCACCAGCAGTTTCGCCATTGTGCCCACGGCTTTGGCGGGCACCATCACCCATCTGCGCCAGGGGCGGCTGCCGACGCGGCCAGGTCTCGCCATCGGTTTGGCAGCCTTTGGCTCGGCACTGTTGTTCGGTGGTTTGGCCGGTTTGGCAGCGGGCTGGATTCTGCTGGCGATGCAGACGCTGATGTACATCGTGCTGGCGTTCTGCGTTCGCGAAGGGTCCGAGGCGGATGCCAATGATGACGTTGATGACAGCAGCGCACCGCAGTTGGCAGGTGTGGGCTGCATCGCCGGCTGGACCGCTGGGATGTTGGGCCTGGGCGGGGGGCTTGTGATGGTGCCCCTGATGAGCGGTCCAATGTCTGTGCCGATTCATCAGGCCGTGCGGCTCAGCACGGTGGCGGTGCTTTGCTCGGCCAGTGCAGCATCCCTCCAGTTCCTGCATGAAGGACGCGGCGTCCCTCTGATGGGCCTGCTGCTGGGAGCGGTGGCGGCGATCGCTGCGCAGTGGACGGCCAGCCGTCTCGATCAGTTTGATGCGGCCCTACTGGTGCGCTGTCTGAGGTGGCTAGCCATCATCCTGGCGATCGACAGCTCCAGGCGGGCCCTGCAACTTTGGCTGAGCTGACTGGTCAGCTCAATTCAACAGACTCCAAAATCCCTCATCCAGCTCGTAGCCCAAGGCTGCGGCCATCTGTGAGAGGTTCCCCCGCATCGGGCGTCCGAGCTCTCGCTGGCAGAGGTCGTCCAACACCATCAATCGATGCGTCACCCACAGCTCCAGGGCTTCCGGGTCAAAACGCAGGCCTTCGCTGCGGCTGAAACTGTGGGGCACCACCAGGGCCACATGGCGAATCAGGCTGCCCTGATCGCGCTCAAGCAACAGCGGCAGCCAGGGGTAGCGCGCATCGGCCCGCAGGGCCCAGAGCCGAGGCTCGGGGCATTCCGGCAGTTCGCGCGGGTCATCCTGCGCCCGCGGCCAGTCGAAACGAAGCTCAAGCACCGGCCCCTGGCCGAGCAGTACATCCAGCGGCTGAGTGCTCCAGATCTCCAGCGGCCGTAGATCCAAGGCGCGGATGGCAAGGGCATCGATCAGAACCGGATCCATGGGCTGGTGTGACAGGCCTTTGCGAATGATGGCCTGCAGCCCTTCCCTCAGAGAAGATTAGGACCGTTTGATGCATGGCTCCCATGGAAACCGTTCTTTCTGCACCTGAGGTGTTCATTGCCCTCGTGGTGGCTGCCCATGCCGCTGTTCTGGCCCTGCGTCTCTCCATCAGCCTTTACGAGGCCTGATTTCAAAAGACGCCCAGATCAACGGGCATAGAGCTGGTCTTGGCACTGCTAACGGATTGCGTTACAAGCGGATGTTCGTGCTGATGCGGTGACTGCCAGTCAGGTTCAAAGATCAGCTCCCCGCACCGATGCAGCCAGCATGGCTGCGGCCATTCAGCGGCAGACCGACCAACAGGAACTGCAGTGCAGCCTTCTCGCCTTGGCGGCCAAGTCGGGGCTTGTTCTGTTGGGTGCTGTGAGCTTGATCCGTCTGTCGGTGGCCTATCAGGAACGCATGGATCGCCACAGTGAAATCGCTGCGGTCGTGTCGATTGAGTCTGCAAAATTGGAAACGCTGCAACAACGCTTCGATCGTCTGTTCAGCATCGGTGGAGAGAAGCGTCTGATCAGCGAGCAGGATCAGTGGATCGCCCCCAATCGTCTGCGCGTGATCTGGCGCTGAGATTCGTGACCAGCGGCGTTGGGATTGAGTGCTGACCGGCAGACTGGCAGCCTTCCTGGCCTTGTCTTGATGTCCACGCCCGGCACCGTTCTGATCACCGGCACCACCTCCGGTGTGGGCCTGAATGCCACTTGCGCCTTGGTGAAGCGGGGTTGGACGGTGATCACGGCGAACCGCAGCCCGCAGCGTGCCGCGGCGGCGGCGGATGAGCTGGATCTCCCGAAAGACCGGCTCAAGCACGTGTTGATGGATCTGGGTGATCTCGACAGTGTGCGCAGGGCGGTGGATGCCCTGCCCGAGCGATTGGATGCCGTGGTCTGCAATGCAGCCGTGTACAAGCCGAAGCTGAAGCAGCCGGAGCGTTCGCCCCAGGGCTACGAAATCTCAATGGCCACCAACCACTTCGGCCATTTCCTGCTGGTGCAGCTGCTCTTGGGTCGGCTCAAGGCTTCCACTCACCCCTCCAAGCGGGTGGTGATCCTGGGCACCGTGACGGCGAACTCCAAGGAGCTGGGGGGCAAGATTCCGATCCCTGCGCCGGCAGATCTGGGGGACCTCTCAGGTTTTGAGGCCGGGTTCAAAGACCCCGTCGCCATGGCCAGTGGCAAGCCGTTCAAGCCCGGCAAGGCTTACAAAGACAGCAAGCTCTGCAACATGATCACCACCCAGGAGCTGCATCGCCGCCTGCATGGGGACACAGGGATCACCTTCACGTCGCTCTATCCGGGCTGTGTGGCGGACACCCCGTTGTTCCGCAACACCCCCAAGGCCTTCCAGACGATCTTCCCCTGGTTTCAAAAAAACATCACCGGCGGCTATGTCTCCCAGTCCTTGGCCGGAGAACGGGTGGCTGATGTGGTGGCCCATCCCGACTTCGCTGAATCCGGTGTGCACTGGAGCTGGGGCAACCGCCAGAAGAAGGACGGTGAGCAGTTCAGCCAGGAACTGTCCGACAAGGCCACGGATCCGGAGACGGCCCGGCGGGTGTGGGAGCTGTCGATGAAGCTGGTTGGCGCTTGAGCTGAGCTCTTACGACAAAGCCCCGGTTGCAGAGGCCGGGGCTTTGTCGATCAAGTCGAGGGTTAATCGAATCCCAATAGGTCGAAGATTTCCCTGTCTTTGAGGGAGGTCGCCTCAAGGGGCTCCACCTTGTCGAGCATGTTCTGGGCCAGCCGCAGATATTCGTTCTGCACTGCTTGCACGGCCTCATCGGCATCATCCATTTCAAAGATGGTGCATTTCTTCAGTCGGGAACGCCGGATGGCATCAACATCCCTGAAGTGAGCCATGGTGCGCAGGCCGGTGCGTTCGTTGAACTTGTCGATCTGATCGGTGTCCGCCGATCGGTTCGCCACAACGCCGCCAAGCCGCACCTTGTAGTTCTTGGCTTTGGCTTGAATCGCCTGAACGATGCGATTCATCGCGAAGATCGAATCGAAATCGTTGGCCGTCACAATCAGGCAATAGTTGGCGTGCTGCAGCGGGGCGGCGAAACCACCACACACCACATCGCCGAGCACATCGAAGATCACCACGTCGGTGTCTTCCAAGAGATGGTGTTCCTTGAGCAGCTTCACGGTCTGCCCAGTCACATAACCGCCGCAGCCCGTGCCCGCCGGTGGGCCGCCGCTTTCAACGCACTGCACCCCGTTGAAGCCGGTGAAGACGAAATCCTCAGGCCTCAGCTCTTCGCTGTGGAAGTCCACCTCCTCGAGGATGTCGATCACGGTCGGCACCATCTTGTGGGTGAGGGTGAAGGTGCTGTCGTGCTTGGGATCACAGCCGATCTGAAGCACCCGCTTGCCCAGCTTCGAGAAGGCGGCTGACAGGTTTGAGGAGGTGGTGGATTTGCCGATCCCGCCTTTGCCGTAGACCGCGATTACCAGGGTTTCTTCCTGGATGTTCAGTGCCGGGTCCTGGTGGACCTGCACGCTGCCTTCACCGTCCGCCGGTCGCGTCAAGATTGTGGTCATGCAGCGACCTGTGCGAGAGAAGTCTGTTTCATTCAACAGCAGCAGATGTGCAGTGGTTGCTTTTCACCAAGAAATGAAAGATCTGGTTTCTGACTGAGCTTGAAAACCAGAATTTCTTTCAATTAAATAAAAAGAAATGAGTGCAAATGCTCAGGCTTTTGCTGCAGAGAACTGGCATGCACGCATGGATCGTGTTTTTATTTTCCATTTCTTGTAGTGATCTGCAGCGCCTGCTACAGGCAGATGGGTCCTGCTGTTTAGGGTTGAGATCCGTTTTTGCGCTGTCATGGGGTTGTCGCGTCGGTCTCTCCTCGCAGGGACTGGAGGGCTCCCAGGCTTGGTTGCATTAGGGCGTGATGCCTCAAGCAAGAGCCAAGTCTCCGCTGCTTCTGTGGATGTGGTTGTGATCGGTGCAGGATTGTCTGGTCTGATCGCAGCCCGCGAACTGGTGAAAAAGGGAAAAACAGTGGCATTGCTTGAAGCCAAAAGCGCCATTGGCGGACGGATGGTCAATAAAAAAGTTGCTGGAGACGGCGTGATTGATCTAGGCGGTCAGTGGGGAGGGAAAACCCATTATCGCTTTGAAGCCCTTTCGGATGAATTGAATCCGAAGCGTTACCCTTCTTATTACGATGGGAAGGGTGTTTTCGTTTGGAATGGCAAGCCCTACACAACCGAACTGGTTGCTGATTTTCATCGAGCCATAGGTTTTTCGAATCCAGATGATATAGATCTGCCTGAGCAAGAAAAGGAAGCTGCACGAAGCTCTGGAAAGAACTATTTGACATATCAAAACCATATCAGCTGAACATCCTTGGACTTCGCCGAATGCTGAGGTCTTGGATGCAACTCCTGTTTCTCAGTGGCTAGCAGAACGCAATGCCTCGCCTTTGGCTCAATGGATGTTTGGCTGGATCTGTCGAGGGGGTGGCGCTCAAGTTTTTGAACCCTATGAATCCTCGATGCTTCATTTGGCTTGGACCATGGCGGTAGCCCCACCGAGTGAAACCCCTGAAGATTGGTTGCTCTACAAAGGTGCTGGCGAAGTTGCAAAAGTCATCGCCAATGAACTGGGGATTCGGGTTTTGCTGGATTCTCCCGTGTCAAAAATTGATCAAGATTCGAGTGGTGTAACAGTCACTTACGGAGACTGTAAGAAGATCAAGGCTCTCGGTGCTGTCGTTGCGATACCACCTCCGTTGCGGCTGAATATTCAATTCAACCCACCACTTCCTTCCCGTTTTGTGCAATTGACGCAGCGCACCCCCATGCCGTCGAAGTGGAAGGTGCTGGCTGTTTATCCCACAGCCTTTTGGCGAGATCAAGGTTTCTGCGCGGCTGGCTCAGGAAATTTGGATGTTCTTGAACAGACTGCAGATGCCTGTCCGCCTCGGGGCAAACCTGGTATTATGGCCAGTTTTGTTTCGGGCAACAAAATCGGCAGTTTCAGCCAACTAAGTGAACAAGAGCAAAGGGCACTTGTCTTGAAAGACCTCGTCACCTTTTGGGGGCCCCAGGCCAGTAAGCCCATCGAATTGGTGATTGTTCCGTGGACCGACGATCCCTGGCTTCAAGGTGGCTACGGTCTCACGCGCAGCACCGGATCGTGGACTGCATTCGGACCAAGCTGGCAGGACGATCACGGCAAGGTGTTTTGGGCCGGTACAGAACAATCAACCCGTTCGCCTGGTTACTTCGAGGGTGCGATCGAGGCAGGACTTGCTGCGGTGCAGCGCCTGAATGCTGCTCTGACATGATCTGAAGTGTCGGTGTTGCTCAGGCTCATTGGCGTCGAATGATGTACTTGTTGATGTGGTCTGCGAACCTTGCAAAGTCAGCATCAATATTTGGATTTACAATGACATCATGCATTGAGAATGTAGGTAGCTGTTTCATGGCAAGATATCTGTAGTTCACGTGCATTGGGAAAAACAAATCGTCAACACTTTTGCCCTGCATTAAATATTCATTTGGATCATCGAAGGCCCCTTCGGGAGCGTCAAAGGTCAAAGAGAACATGTATTTTTTGTCTATTAGGCCATCTTTGGTGCCGTAATTCTTTTCCGGTGCCTGGCGTGATCGCCCGGTTCCAAGCCAGAGCTTTCCATGGCCTGGATTTGTATAGATCTGGTCGATGTATTTTTTGAAGCTCCATGGAAAGCTCATCAAATTCACCGCTGATTGCACAACAGATAGTCACACCAGAGATGATTGTTGACTTCCGTTTCAATATCCCAGGGTTGAGCGGTCCAGGTTTGTTTGACTTTGAATCCTTTGCTCAGGAATTGGCTTGCTGCGATTTCAAAGAGAGATTGGTTTAATTTGCCCAGGGAATAAGTGCCGAATTCTGTTTCGTGAGCATTGATCATGAAAATCTTTGTCATTGCTTTTTCTGGCTTTTTTTAAGGGAAGAATGATTCAAACTTGCGCAACATCTTCAGCTTGATTCCTGTTATGCAGGGTCATGTTTGTGATATCGCTTTGTTCGATGCTTGAATGCCGGCCTCAATGGCGCCTTCGAAGTACCCGGGCCAGCGGCTGGACGCCTCGGTGCCTGCCCAATGAACGCGTCCATGAGATTGTTGCCAGCCCTGGCCGTAAGTTGTCCAGCCACCAGGCGTGACAAAACTGGTGAAGGCTCCAGTAGACCAAGCTTCTTGGTTCCAGTTCTGAATGATTAGTTCTTCGGGTGCACCTGCCTCAGGGCCCCAATACGCCATCAGATCATCCAGGATGGCTTTGCGCTGTTCTTGGCTGTTTTGTTGTTGGAAGCGAACAGCGGCACTTGCGGTAACAAAACTTGCGAGAATCCCAGGAGATCCGCTGGGTAGAGAGCTGTCTGCCGTGAGCTCGAGGGTTTTCAGATTACCAACGCCGAAGCCATTGAGATTTTTTTGTCTCCAAAAAGCGTTCTTGTAAATCGCAAACACCTTGATCATGGATCCCATGGGGCTGCGTTGCAGAAATGAACGTGTTTCAGCCGGTAGATCAGGTGTGAAGGTGATGCGCTGGCGTAGTGGGGGTGGGATGGCCACGATGGCAGTTTTGGCATTGATTGTTTTGCCTTGGCCGAAACTGATGATCACGCCATTGTCGTTCTGCTCAACTGAGTGCACCGGAGCATTCAGGCTGATGAATTGTTTGAGTTCAGCGGTGAGTCGTTCTGCAACCTGGCCAGCTGCACCTTTGAGCAACCAGGACTCTGGAGCCTCATCCTGGGGTGCAACGGATTGCGTCCACGCTAGATGAAGAATGGAGGCATCCCAGGGATCAAAGCCGCCGGAACCTCCAACAACCGAAAGCCATTCGAGTTCGAAATCACTCAGCCTTGAATCACTGTTCTTCTCACACCATGATCGAATGGTAGTGTGATCCAGTTCAGCTGCGTTGGGTGTTGTCCAGGGTCGGGCTGGATCGACTGAGGCAGCGATGGCCCGAAAGGTCTTCAGTGCTTTTTTTGCGTTGGCCACCTGTTCTGCAGGTTGTTGGATCTGATCTGCTTCAAAGAGCAGCACGCTGTTGGAGGGCTTTGTTGCCATGTCGGCCACCACTCTTTGCCCGTCCCAAACCAACACTCCCTGGCCGTCGTAGTAACTGGGGAAGCGTTCAAGACCCAATTCATCCACAAGCTTCTCGAAGCGATGGTGGGTTTCCCCGCCCCATTGCCCGCCTAGGTCAATCACGGCGCCTGTGCATGTTGTCTGGCGAATCATTCGCCCACCCGTTCGGGCTCTGGCTTCGAGAAGATGAACACTCAATCCATTTTTGCGAAGTTGACGAGCGGCTGTCAGACCTGACAAACCCGCTCCAACGACCACCACGTCAACATCAGAAGGTGTTGTTGATTCCGCTGTCGACGCCTTGCTCCCCAAGGTGATGGCGCCAAGCCCAGCGAGTCCCGCTCCGGCAATCAGTTCACGTCGTGAGATCGCCAAAGTGATACGAATACAACTTTTCAAGGTTTAGCTATAGCACCTATTTGCAGCATCAAAGGCTGACTATTTGGTTACACTTGAAAAGGGATTGTACTGAATGACACATCTAATTTTGATCAAGATTTATGGCTAGATTGAGGGTGTTGAAAAGTAGATTGTGGGCTTTTATTGTAGTGTGCTCAGTAATACTAAGTTTCGCGGAATATTGCTTCTGTTTTCTCGAGGTTCCTTCATGCCTTGAAGTGGGCTTTGGCGTCATAGAGCGTTTCGCTGTTGATCACGCGGCAGCCCACATCGCGGGCATAGGCCTCAGTGTTGCGTCGCACCTTTCCCCGTACAAAGAAGGGGATTTTTTTGAGTTCGGCTTCACCATCTGCGGTCCAGTGCAGCGCGTCGTCGCCGTCCGCGGGGATATCGGTTAACGCGGAGTGGTCGGCGGCGCCGGCACCACCGGTATGGCCCAGGTGGCTCTGGTGGCCATCCACGAATTCGAAGTCGTGGCGGAACATGCCGATCAGGTGTTCCTCCAGGCCCATCATCAGCGGGTGCACCCAGTCGTCGAAGATCACGTTTGCCCCTTCCCAGCCCATCTGGGGGCTCATTCGGGCCGGCACGTCCTGCACATGCATGGGTGTGCTGATCACCGCGCAGGGAATTCCCAGCCGCTTGGCGCTGTGGCGCTCCATCTGGGTTCCCAGCACAAGTTCCGGTGCCGCTTTGGCCATGGCCGCTTCCACCGCCAGGTAGTCGTCACTGATCAGGGCCTCCAGGCCCAGGGCTTTGGCGGCAGCCCGAACGGGCCGGGCCATCTCCCGGCTGTACGTGCCCAGCCCCACCACCGTGAAACCCAGCTCCTCGCTGCAGATGCGGGCAGCGGCGAGGGCGTGACTGCCGTCGCCAAAGATGAACACCCGCTTGCCCGTGAGGTAGGTGGAGTCCACGGATTCTGAATACCAGGGCAGGCGTGAGCGCCGGTAGCCCTCGTCGGGGGCGGGGGGCTCCATCCCCAGCATGTCGTGCACTTCCACGAGGAAATCGTGGGTGGCGCCCACTCCAATCGGCACTGTTCGGCTGAAGGGCATGCCGAAATTGCGCTCCAGCCAGCTGCAGCTGGATTCCGCCACCTCCGGATAAAGGCAGACGTTGAGATCGGCATCGGGGATCCGCTTCAGATCCTCCACACCTGCCCCCAGGGGTGCCACCACGCCCACATCGATGCCGTGCAGGGTGAGTAGTTTCTGCACCTCCAGCACGTCGTCCCGGCAGCGGAAGCCCAGCAGGGATGGCCCCAACAGGTTCACCCGGGGCCGTCGCCCCTGGTGTTGCCATGTCATGGGGTCGTGCTGGTTATTGGCTGGCGTTTGCTCCTTCAGCAGGTTGCGCACCATTTGGTAGAAGGTTTCTGCGGCCCCCCAGTTCTCCTTTTTGCTGTAGGCCGGCAGCTCCAGACTCACCACCGGCATGGTGAGCCCCATGCCCTGGGCCAGGGCACCGGGCTGATCCTGAATCAACTCCGCGGTGCAGCTTTCCCCCACCAGCAGGGCATCGGGCTGAAAGCGATCCACCGCTTCACGCACATGCCGTTTCACCAGTTCGGCGGTGTCCCCGCCGAGATCCCTGGCCTGAAAGGTGGTGTAGGTGACGGGCGGACGCTGTCCGCGCCGCTCAATCATTGTGAACAGCAGATCGGCATAGGTGTCCCCCTGGGGGGCATGGAGCACGTAATGAACGCCGCGCATGGAGGCGGCAATGCGCATGGCCCCCACATGGGGTGGCCCTTCATAGGTCCAGAGCGTGAGTTGCATGGGATCAGGCGTGCACGGTTGGGTCGAGGCTGCTTGGGTGCAGGCCGGGTCGAATCAGTTGCCGGCGACGCAACGGCCGCGAAAACAGTTCCGCCAGGTCGCCGGCCTGGTCGATGCCGTGGATCGGGCTGAACACCAGTTCGATCGACCATTTGGTGGCGATGCCTTCGGCCTCCAGCGGATTGGCCAGGCCCATCCCACACACCACCAGGTCGGGCTGGCTAGCGCGAACCCGGTCCAGTTGCTGCTCCACGTGTTGCCCCTCCATCACCGGGACGTCATCGGGGAGCAAATCCAGCTCGGCAGCCATCTGTTCGCGGTTCAGATAAGGCGTTCCCACCTCCACCAGTTGCATGCCGCATTCCCGGTGCAGAAACCGGGCGAGGGGAAGTTCCAGCTGGGATTCGGGAAGCAGGAAGATCCGCTTGCCCTCCAGCACGGCGCGATGGCGGGCCAGGGCGCTCTGGGCCCGCTCCACTAACGGATCGAGCACAGCAGCGACCCGCTCATCAGGCAGATGGAAGGCATCAGCAGCAGCCTCCATCCAGCGGCGACTCCCCTCAGCCCCCAGAGGGAAGGGGGCCGTGAGCACCCTGGCGCCGCGGTCGCCGAGCAGGCGCGCGGTTTCCGTGAGAAAGGGCTGGGTCAGCAGCACCGTGGTTCCTGCTCCCACGGCGGGCAGGTCGGTCGATTGCCGGGGCGGCAGGCTGCGAATCGTCTCGATGCCCATCCGTTGGAACAGGTGCATCTGCCGGTCTTCCACGGCATCAGCAAGGGTTCCCACCAGCAGCAACTGCCGTTCATCGCTGGCGGGGAGTAGGGGCACGAGGGCCGCTAGTGCCCCGTCTTCTCCCTGGGTGAACGTGGTTTCAATGCCGCTGCCGGAGTAGTTCACCACCCGCACCTGGCCGGACAGCTCTTCGTTGAGCCGTTCGGCGGCCCGGGCCAAATCCAGCTTGATCACTTCGCTGGGGCAGGACCCCACCAGAAACAGCGTGCGGATCTCGGGGCGGCGTTGCAGCAGTTCCTTGCAGACTCGGTCGAGTTCGTCGTGGGCATCTGCGAGGCCAGCCAGATCCCGCTCGCTGAGAATGGCTGTGCCGAAACGGGGTTCGGCAAAAATCATCACCCCTGCGGCGCTCTGGATTAGATGGGCGCAGGTGCGTGATCCCACCACAAGAAAAAAGGCATCGGGCATGCGCCGATGCAGCCACACAATCGAGGTAAGGCCGCAGAACACCTCGCGCGGCCCCGACTCCTTCAGCAGCGTTGGCCCGGCCATCGGCCGCTCCCTTGATGATCAACCTCTCCAAGCTGCGAATAAATCCGCTGAGGAGTGGAAAGGTCTCTCAAACTCTTTGGGATCGCTCCGGCCAGGCAGGCCCTGGCTTGAGCTCAAAGGCGGCGGCGGAATCCGTCGTAACGATCGGAACGATCGCTCTCCTCTGCTTTGCTAAGGCGCCATACGTTACGGCTGACCCGGCGGGCGACGAGACCACCGCGCTCCACCCGTTCCGTTCCGGGGCGGGCCCCCAGCAGCACGCTCACCTCCGCTGTGGTGAGGGGAGCACCGGTTTCGATGGCCAACGAGGTAAGTTCCAGCCGTTGACGCAGCTGACGCAGACGCTCACTGTCTGCATTTCCTGATGCCTCCAGCCAGGGCAGATCCACCTGGCCATCCTGCGCAAGCCGTTGCATCAGGCCGAAGCTCACCATCCCAAGGGCTTGATCAGCGTTGAGATCCACTGGCTTCAAAGAAGATTGCTCTGTCATTGCAAGATCTCTAGAGGGGTTCTCCGGAAGTTATCGGCTGTTTTTTAAGGCGCAAGACCGCAGGCTCTAACTCTTTATTGGGCCGTTTCAGCTGAATTCATCCGGTACACTCCCCGCCATGACCCGTTTTGCCAGCTTCGATGCTCGGGAGCGGCGACGCGGCGGTAGTGCTCTCGTCACCGGCACTGAGGTGACCCCCCAGCAGGGGGGGGCGAGCTGTGTTGTGACAACGGATTCTGAGTCGCCCCGGCTGTTGCGGCAAAACAGCCATGTGCAGTCGATCGAACTGCGAACCCACGTGTTCATCGACTCGCTGCAGCCGCAACTTGCGGCTTATATGGGTTCGGTGAGCCAGGGATTTCTGCCCATCCCCGGAGATGCTTGCCTCTGGATGGAGGTGTCACCGGGCATGGCGGTGCACCGGGTGACGGACATCGCACTGAAGGCCAGCAACGTCCGTCTCGGCCAGATGGTGGTGGAGCGGGCGTTCGGTTCGATGGCCCTCTATCACCGCGACCAAAGCACGGTGCTCCATTCCGGAGATGTGGTGCTGGAAGCGATTGGGAGCACCATCGATCAGCGTTCTCCAGCCGATGTGAGCTGGACGGAAGTGATCCGGGCGATCACGCCCGACCATGCTGTGCTGATCAACCGGCAGAACCGACGCGGCTCAATGATCGAAGCCGGGATGAGCATGTTCATCCTGGAGACGGAGCCTGCCGGATACGTGTTGATCGCTGCCAACGAAGCAGAAAAAGCCTCCAACATCACCTTGGTGGACGTGAAAGCGGTGGGTGCTTTCGGACGTCTCACCCTGGCGGGACGGGAAGGTGATGTGGAGGAAGCGGCCGCGGCGGCGATGCGTGCCATCGACCACGTCAACAGCAACGCAAGGCTGCGCTGAGCGCTCAAGCCAGCTCGGATCAGCGCAGGTTCAGCAGATCACGCAACTGTGGTGCCAGAGCACGCGCCGCCTTGCCGCGGCTGCCCAGGCGGCTGAGCTGAGCCGCATTCAGTTCGCCGTAGGTGCAACGGGCTTCCCGCACCCAAAGCAGGGATTCGAATCCGCCGCCGGCGTAGGCCGGGGCACTCAGGAGTTCGCCCCAGCAAATTCCCTCCGCCGCGGCACGACAGCTGCCGGAAGGATCACACAACACCATCGTGCTGCGGAAACAGGCACTGCGATAAGGCGAGCCCACCAGCTCGCTAAGAATACGCTGAACCTTGGCGTCGTTGCCCTCGGCGTAGCGGGCGGAATACAGACCCGGTGCGCCTTGAAGAGCATCTACCTCAAGACCTGAATCGTCAGCCAAGGCCCAGCAGCCAGTACTCAGAGCTGCTGCATTGGCCTTCAGCTCTGCGTTTTCACGATATGTGCTTCCCGTCTCTTCAACGTCCAGATCGGCAGGTTGACGCTGCACGTTCAGAGGAAGTGGTCCCAGCATGGCCTCGATTTCGGCAACCTTGATTGGGTTGCCCGTGGCGATGGTGAGCTGAAGTGCCAAGGAGGGCCAACAAACGGCCTTCATTGTGCGGGCTGGTTGGGGCTAGGGGCTAACAATCTCTGAATTCGACCCAGCGACACCCGTTTGGGTTGAACATTCCACCCCGTAGCAAGGCTTTGGGAAGGTGACGCAACATGAACCTATGGAGCCTCACCACCGTCGACAACGACTTGTGGGGATGTGATCACACGAACCACCACAGCAGACCGGAACAGTGAGGCACAGGGTGATAAGCCGGGCTTATTTAGTTCACTATGGACAGTGATCGAGAAAGTCGTCCAAATCGCTTGACGGGAAGGGTTCTGGCGAAGCAATGTCCCCAGCGAACATTCCACCCTTTCTCCCGGTAGGCAATGGCTAACGAAACCATGGGCATCGCCCTCGGCATGATCGAGACCCGCGGTCTGGTCCCCGCCATCGAGGCAGCTGATGCCATGACCAAGGCTGCTGAAGTGCGCCTGATCGGTCGTGAGTTCGTCGGCGGCGGCTACGTCACCGTTCTGGTTCGCGGCGAAACTGGCGCTGTCAACGCTGCTGTGCGCGCTGGCGCTGACGCTTGCGAGCGCGTCGGTGACGGCCTGGTCGCTGCTCACATCATTGCCCGCCCCCACCGCGAAGTGGAGCCTGCTCTGGGCAACGGCAACTTCCTTGGTCAGAAGGACTGAGATTTTCCGCTGAGCCTCTGACGAGGCACGCGCACGTCTCAACCTCTTCACCGACCTAACGGAGTTTTCCCATGAGCAAGAAGTACGACGCTGGGGTCAAGGAGTACAGGGATACCTACTGGACTCCTGATTACGTCCCCCTCGACACCGACCTGCTGGCCTGCTTCAAGTGCACCGGCCAAGAAGGTGTGCCCAAGGAAGAAGTTGCCGCTGCTGTGGCTGCTGAATCCTCCACCGGCACCTGGTCCACTGTGTGGTCCGAGCTCCTTACCGATCTCGACTTCTACAAAGGCCGTTGCTACCGCATCGAAGACGTCCCTGGTGACAAGGAGTCTTTCTATGCCTTCATCGCCTACCCCCTCGACCTGTTCGAAGAGGGTTCCATTACCAACGTTCTGACCTCCCTGGTCGGCAATGTGTTCGGTTTCAAGGCTCTGCGCCACCTCCGTCTGGAAGACATCCGCTTCCCGATGGCGTTCATCAAGAGCTGCTACGGCCCGCCGAACGGCATCCAGGTCGAGCGCGACCGGATGAACAAGTATGGCCGTCCTTTGCTTGGTTGCACCATCAAGCCGAAGCTCGGCCTGAGCGGTAAGAACTACGGCCGTGTTGTCTATGAATGCCTGCGTGGCGGTCTGGACTTCACCAAGGACGACGAGAACATCAACTCCCAGCCCTTCCAGCGTTGGCAGAACCGCTTCGAATTCGTTGCGGAAGCCATCAAGCTGTCCGAGCAGGAGACCGGCGAGCGCAAGGGTCACTACCTCAACGTGACTGCCAACACTCCCGAGGAGATGTACGAGCGCGCTGAGTTCGCCAAGGAACTCGGCATGCCGATCATCATGCACGACTTCATCACCGGTGGCTTCACGGCCAACACCGGTCTGTCGAAGTGGTGCCGCAAGAACGGCATGTTGCTGCACATCCACCGCGCCATGCACGCAGTGATCGACCGTCACCCCAAGCACGGCATCCACTTCCGCGTTCTCGCCAAGTGTCTGCGTCTGTCCGGTGGTGACCAGCTCCACACCGGCACCGTGGTCGGCAAGCTGGAAGGTGATCGTCAGACCACCCTCGGCTACATCGACCAGCTGCGCGAATCCTTCGTGCCCGAAGACCGCAGCCGCGGCAACTTCTTTGATCAGGACTGGGGTTCCATGCCTGGCGTGTTCGCCGTTGCTTCCGGCGGTATCCACGTGTGGCACATGCCCGCCCTGGTCACCATCTTCGGCGACGACTCCGTTCTTCAGTTCGGTGGTGGTACCCACGGTCACCCCTGGGGCTCCGCTGCAGGTGCTGCTGCCAACCGTGTGGCCCTCGAGGCCTGCGTCAAGGCACGCAACGCCGGCCGTCATCTCGAGAAAGAGAGCCGCGACATCCTCACGGAAGCCGCGAAGCACAGCCCTGAGCTGGCCATCGCCCTCGAGACCTGGAAGGAGATCAAGTTCGAGTTCGACACCGTCGACAAGCTCGACGTCCAGAACTGATCGTCTCAACGGCCGGTTGATGCAACCGGCCACCCCTTTTTCTTACACCCAGGATCCCCATGCCTTTCCAGAGCACCGTGGGTGACTATCAAACAGTCGCCACCCTGGAGACCTTCGGCTTCCTCCCGCCGATGACCCAGGACGAGATCTACGACCAGATCGCCTACATCATTGCCCAGGGTTGGAGCCCGCTCGTTGAGCACGTCCACCCCAGCAACTGCATGGCCACCTACTGGTCGTATTGGAAGCTCCCCTTCTTCGGTGAGAAGGATCTGAACGTCGTTGTCAGTGAGCTCGAGGCTTGCCACCGCGCATACCCCGACCATCACGTGCGCATCGTCGGTTACGACGCCTACACCCAGAGCCAGGGTGCCTGCTTCGTGGTTTTCGAAGGACGCTGATCCTTCTAACCCTTGGTTCCGAGCCCTGACCTGATCAGGGCTCCAGCTTTTTCCGGAGGGGCAAGTGCCCTTCCACCTCACGACGACATCCTCGGGCGGACATGGCAAGACTCTCCAGTCGCGAACTCGCACTTGAACGCCGCAAGGCGCTGACCACTTCTGGTAAGAAGTCCTCGGTAGCGGCTGGTGATGGCGCCAACCGTGTTCGCACCGTTGTTGATGCCCGTCCCACCCGCACCAACGCAGCCGCAGCTGCTGAGCCTGCCTCTGCACCTGCTACCCCCGCTGCTGTAGCTCCGCAGCGGACCACATCTTTCACAGCTGCTCCTGCAAACCGCAGCTCCCAGGTCAAGCCGCATCGCGATCCCAGCCGCGAATTGGTGCTCGCCCGTCGTGATGCCCTGTCCCGCCGCGGTAAGACCGCAGACACCAGCCGCGATCGCAACCGCGCTGATGTTGCCCGTCAAACCAAGGCCGCTGCTCCTGCAGCTGCACCCGCTGAAACCACCAAGAGCTGTGGCTGCGGTGGCAAGCGTGCCTATGAAAAGGCTTCCCTGAGTGCTCCGGCCCCCAAGCTTTCTGGTCGCACCGAACGCCGTTCGGCCACTCCCAAACGTCGTGCCATTGAGAACTCCAGCCGCGCGCTGGTGCTGGCCCGTCGTGAAGCCATGGCTAAGCACGGCAAAACTGCTGGCAAGCAACCCACCAGCGCAGCAGCCGTTGCCCGTCAGGCCAACCCTGACCTCACCAGCCGTGAGTTGGCCCAACAGGTGCGTGAGCTACGCACCAAGGCCGGCGCCCGCAACAAGCAAAGCGCTGGTGTGACTCGCCCCACCGGTCCCAACCGCCATGGCGCCAAGCAAGCCGCTGCCGCTGATGCCCACTGGAAGGTGGGTGAAAGCACCACCACAAGCGGCCAGACCGTGACCGGCACCCAGGCAAACCGCTCGGTGAAAACCACCGGCAACGAAGCCAGCACCTGCCGTTCGATCACCGGTACCGAGTACCTGGGCGCCGAAGTCTTCCAGACCTTCTGCCAGACCGCTCCCGCTGCCACCACTCCGGCCAAGGTGCGCGTCACCGCCACCAGCCACGGCAACCGCGTCACCGGCAATGAAGTCGGCCGTTCCGAAAAGGTCACCGGCGATGAGCCCGGCACTTGCAAGAGCGTGACCGGCACCGAGTACATCTCCGCCAACCAGTCCGCTGCCTATTGCGGTGGTGGCGTGACCCCCCCGCGCAAGGTGGGCCACAGCCTCACCGAACGGGGGCGTCCTGTGAGTGGCGTGATGGTGGGCCGCTCCGCCAGCGTCACTGGGGATGAAGTCGGTGCCAACCGCAGCCTCACCGGCGATCAGTACCTCGGCTCAGATCCCCTGCCCGAAGGTCGTCCTGCAGCCAAGGTGGGCCTTTCCGGAACCCTCTCCGGCACTGGCGTGACTGGCACCATGGTGGGCCGTTCGGCTCAGGTCACTGGAGATGAGTTTGGCTCCTGCCACCGCGTTACTGGTGACCAATACATCAGTGCCGAGCAGGTGAATGCCTTCTGTGGCTCCAAGCCCGAACCCGAAGCCGCCAAAGTTGGTTTCAGCGTCACCAACCGCAACCAGGTGGTGAGCGGCACCCGCACGGGTCGTTCGGAGAACGTGACGGGCGACGAGCCCGGCAGCTGCCAGGCCGTCACCGGCACCCCGTATGCAGGCCTTGAGCAGGCCGGCCAACACTGCGGAACCTCTGCAGTTCAGGCCATCCGTGAGCGCACACCAGTGCGTGTCGGCACCCCTTCCGCTGCCATGACCGGCATCCAACCCGGTGTGGGTGGTGTGATGACCGGCGACAAGCGTGGCGCTTGTGAAGCAGTCACCGGCACGCCCTACGTGGGTGCTGATCAGCTGGCCGCTGCCTGTGGTGCTGATGCTCCCGCTGGCACCGACACCCATGGCCAAGCCCCTGAGGGTGCTGCCTGGACCCGTTTCAGCGTGGTGTCTCCCGCCCGTGCTGCCCAGCAGCAACGTGAGGCCAATTCCGGTGTGACAGGCACGTCCTATGAGCAGGGGAATCGCATCACCGGCCCTTTTGACATGGCTGGCGGCAAGGTGACCGGTACGGAGCAGTTCCGCTTCGACAACCGCGAGTTCCAGAACCGTCAGCAGCGCCAGTTCCAGCCCACCGTGGCTGTGGTCAGCGAGCCTTCCGAGAAGCCTGCATCCCGGGTGACCGGCGAGGGCTCTTCCACCAAGATCACTGGTGACGACTGGGATCGTGGTGAGCACGTGACCGGTACTGAGGGTGCTTCGGCCCGCCGTCGTAACCCCAGCCGGCCCGGCCCGATGAGTGCAATGTCTCCCTTCGAGCGCAAGCGCAACGAAGAGACCGAATGGCCTGTGAGCCGCGTGACCGGTTCCAGCGGCAACACCGAGAAGGGTTCCCTGATCACCGTCTCCGGCGGCGCACGGGGCTGATTCATTGATGGTTCGCTCCAAGCCTCTCCGTGGCGGGCGACCTCAGGCCCCCTCGGCACCCACCCGTCGCCAGCTTCAACAGCTGGCTCCAAGCTCTGATTCCCTTCAGACCACGTCTGAAGTCGAGTCCTCCACCCGCAAGGCCGCTCTGGATCGCCGCCGTGCCCTCACCACCGCGGGCAAGGCCGCTCAACTCGGTGGCGGCTCGGTTGGTGGTGGTCGGATTCGCTCCCGCAAGGACGTTCAGCGCCCCGCTCCCTCTCAGCCAGGTTGGGTCCGCCGTGAGAAGGCAGCCACCAGGGCGGTTCCTTTCAATTTGAGCCGCAGCTCTCTGCCGATCACCCATCGGCGCCATCCGTTGACGGATGCAGCGGCGAATGCAGGTCTTCAGGCCTACGAGCAGGAGATCAAGGGCCGCTTTGATCGGATTGTTCCTTTGCTCCAGCAGGTATCAGCGCTTCAGCACGAAACCGATTTCATTCCCCAGGCCCAGCGTTTGTGCCGGGCCGAACTCGGCTTTGATCTGCCGGATCACATCATGCAGCGGGCCTGGGTTCGCCCCCTCGACATGCGCGCTCTGTTCGCCTGGTGCGTGTTCGAAAGCCACCGTCTATTCAGTGACCGGTTCTTCCAGGATGACCCCCTGGATGCCGGAACGGGCAGTGCTGCCTCCCGGGAGTTCGAACAGTTCTTGCTCGACTGCGGTGTTCATCTGCTCGACCTGACGCCCTGTGCCGATGGTCGCCTAGCCCACACCGTTGCCTATGCCCTGCGCATTCCCTTCAGCGCTGTGCGTCGCCGCTCTCACGCTGGCGCCATGTTCGACGTGGAGAACACGGTGAACCGCTGGGTCAAAACCGAGCATCGACGCTACCGCGAAAGTTCACCCAATCCCTCCACCGAACCGACCCGTTACCTGAAGGTGGTTACGTACCACTTCAGTTCCCTCGATCCCTCCCATCAGGGCTGCGCTGCCCATGGCAGCAACGACGAGTTGGCGGCAGCGGCGGGCCACCAACGCTTGCTCGACTTCCGTGAGTCGGTGGAAAACAGCTTCTGCTGCGGTGCCTCCGTTGATCTTCTCCTGATCGGTCTCGATACAGATACCGATGCGATCCGGGTGCACCCCCCAAGCCGTGACAGCGAAATGGTGCTCGACCGTTGGCTCTGTGCCAGGGAACTGCATGCCGCCACGGCATCGATGAGTGCCGATCAAGCCATGGCACAGATTGCTGAAGCCGTTGAGAGCTCGGCTCCTGGCCCCATGGATGCCGGGATGGTGTCGTTCCTGACCCGGTTGCTCGCCAATAACTTCTCCCAGATCGATTACGTGCAGGATCTGCACGGGGGCACCTACCCCGATGCCGGCCATGCAGAGCGTTTCATTGGCGTTGGCATCGGCTTCAAAGAGGTGCATCTGCGCAACCTCACCTATTTCGCCCACCTCGACACCGTCGAGGAGGGCGCCCCTGATCTCGATGTGGGCGTGAAAATTTTCAAGGGTCTGAATGTGTCCCGTGATCTGCCCATTCCAGTTGTGGTGCGTTTCGACTATTCCGGCCGTGTCCCGGGTGCTCGGGAACGGGCCATCGCCGATTGCCAACGTGTGAACCGTGCCATCGCCGATCGCTACGCAGCTCTCGTTGATGAGGGCCTGCTCCACACTTGTCTCACCATTCGCGACCGCAACCAGACGGCTCCGGCCGAGGTCGTCGGTTCCACGCTCGATCCGCAACTTCCGGAGGCTCACTGATCATGCTCATCGTCAAGGTCGTCAAGCCGCTCGTTTCCACCAACCGGATCCCCGATTTCGAGCACAAGCACCTCCAGGTGGTGCTGGATGGCAGCACCAAGAAGGTGGCCGTCGATGCGGTGGGTGCGAAACCTGGTGACTGGGTGATCTGCGTCAGCAGCTCGGCCGCCCGTGAAGCCGCCGGCAGCAAGTCGTATCCCAGTGACCTCACAATCGTGGGGATCATTGACCACTGGGAACCCGACCCCCCAAAGACCTCCGCTCCCTCTCCATCCCCGAGCCCCAGCAAACCCGCGGGAGGCAATGCCAGCTGATGGAGATCATGCAGGTGATGGGAACGCTGGTCTGCTCGTACCGGGTTGCCGGTCTGGATCACATGCACCTGCGCATTCTCAAGAACAACAAGGGCAAGAAGCTGGTGGCCGTTGACCCCGTGGGTGCCCGTGAGGGCAACTGGGTGTTCACCGCCAGCGGTTCGGCTGCCCGGCATGCCTGCCCTGACAACACCGTTCTCACCGATCTCACCATCGGCGGCATCATCGATTTCTGGAATCCGGACGGATAGGGATCCTTCATTTCCCTCCGCCGTTTCCGTTCCGCTTCCACACCTTTAAATCCATGGCCACTCCTTCCCCCGCCCCCCGTCGTCGCACCACCCGCAGCACCGCCGCGGCAAACAAGACCGTGGATGTGAAGCCTGTGGCCAGCACCCCTGCTCCCGCGTCGACTCCCGCCAAGGCAGCTCCTGCTTCAACCACCCGTCGCGCGTCCACCACAACGCGCCGCAGCAGCGCTTCCAACACTGGATCCGGCGGCGGCTCAGCCGTGACCAAGCCCGCTGCTACTCCTTCCCCCATCGTTCCCGGTGTGGCGCTGGGCATGATCGAAACCCGCGGCATGGTTCCTGCCATTGAGGCAGCCGATGCGATGACCAAGGCTGCTGAGGTGAGCCTGATCTGCCGTGAGTACGTGGGTGGTGGCTACGTCACGGTGATGGTGCGTGGCGAAACCGGTGCGGTGAATGCCGCTGTTCGTGCCGGTGCCGATGCCTGCGAGCGCGTGGGCGACGGCCTCGTAGCTGCTCACATCATTGCCCGTCCCCATAAAGAGGTGGAGCCGGTGTTGGCTGGCAGTGGTGCAGCTCGCCGCAGCTGACGGCATAAAAGCTGCCTCACAGCCGTTCACAAAGAGCCCTTTTGCTCGTGACCGGCTCCTAGATTCGCCGGCCAACCAGCGACCAGCTCGATCACCATCCCGCTTGCCGTTTTGACCCCGGAGCTTTCGCTTCCCATCCAGACCGCCTGGTTGATCCCGCTCTATGGGTTCATCGGGATGCTGGTTTCCCTTCCTTGGGCCTGTGGCTGGTTCCGCCGAGATGCCCATCGACCGGCGGCCTACCTCAACATCCTTCTCACCCTGCTGGCCTTCGCCCACGCAAGCCTGATCCTGCAGGAGGTGTACCAATCAGGGCCGGTGGATCTGGCCTTTCCCTGGCTCAGCGTGGCTGATCTGGAGCTGAATATCAGCTTCAGTCTCTCGCTCACCAACCTGGTGGCCCTGGAACTGATCACGGGCCTCAGCTTGCTGTCCCAGGTGTACTCCCTGGGCTACATGGATAAGGAATGGGCGTTGGCCCGCTTCTTTGCCCTGCTCGGTTTTTTTGAGGGTGCGATGAGTGGTGTTGTGCTCAGCGACTCCCTGTTCCAGAGCTATTTCCTGCTGGAGATGCTGACGCTATCCACCTATTTATTGGTGGGTTTCTGGTATGCCCAACCGCTGGTGGTCACAGCGGCCCGGGATGCCTTCCTCACCAAGCGCGTTGGTGATGTGCTGCTGCTGATGGGTGTGGTGGCGCTCTGCAGCTATTCCGGCGTGATGGGGTTCAACGACCTTTATGCCTGGGCCGCTCAAGACACCCTCTCTCCGCTGGCGGCAACGCTGTTGGGTTTGGGCCTGGTCGCTGGCCCAACGGGCAAATGTGCCCAGTTCCCCATGCACCTCTGGCTGGACGAAGCCATGGAGGGCCCGAATCCTGCTTCGATTCTGCGGAACTCGGTGGTGGTGACCTGCGGCGCCATCGTGCTGTTGAAGGTGATGCCCATCCTTCAGCTCTCGCCCATCGCCATCGGTGTGATGCTCGTGATCGGCAGCATCAGTGCGATCGGTGGCTCTTTGGTGGCCCTGGCTCAGGTGGACATCAAACGCACGCTGTCGTATTCCACAACGGCCCACATGGGCCTCGTCTTCATCGCCATTGCCCTGCAGATCCCTGTTCTGGCCTTGTTGCTGCTGTTCACCCATGCCGTGTCCAAGGCGCTGCTATCGATGAGCATTGGCGGTGTGATTGCCTCCACCAATTGTCAGGACATCACCGAGCTCGGGGGGTTGGGCAGCCGCATGCCGGCCACCACCACGGCGTTTCTTGTGGGAGGTGCTGGTCTGGTGGGCTTCCTGCCCCTGGGTGGCTTCTTGGCCCTGGCCCAGTCGATTGAACTGCTGAGCGTGCGCTCGGTGCCGTTCATGGCGGTCTTCCTTCTCACCAACGCACTCACCGCCATGGGTCTTGTGCGGGTGTACCGCCATGTGTTCATGGGGGATTCCCTGATCAAGTCCCGCCGGGCTGCCGAGGTGAACTGGCAGATGGCGTTCCCGATGGTGGCGCTCACCGTGATTGTGCTGATCACCCCGCTGCTGCTGGTGCGGCTTGAATCCCTCGATGGTTTGTTGGCCTTCCCCCTCTGGGCAGCAGCTCTGGTGGTGGGAAGCGGCCTTATTGGCCTGCTTGCTGGCGCCGTTCTCCCCCTGAGCAAGGCCTGGTCTCGCTCGTTGAATCCTCTGCTGCGCTGGTGGCAGGACCTGCTGTCTTTCGACTTTTACACCGAGCGCTTCTATCGCCTCACCATCGTCAACGTGGTGGCTGGTTTCTCTCGCCTGGCCTCCTGGTTCGACCGCAACGTGGTGGATGGTCTTCTCAATGGGGTGGCGCGCTTCTCCCTGGCCAGTGCCGACAGCCTCAAGCTCAGCGTCAGCGGCCAGAGCCAGTCGTACGTGTTGACGGTGCTTCTGGCCATCGTTCTTTTCCTCACCGCGGTGAGCTGGTTCCTCACCTGATCGCCCCGAGATGCTTCTTTCCCTCTTGCTTCTGATTCCCTTCCTCGGGGCTCTGGCTCTGATCCTCTGGCCAGGATCCCCGTCGAGTGCACGCCTGCGCGATGTGTCCATCGTGCTGCTGGTGGTGCAGTGCCTGGCGAGCTTTGCCCTGCTGCTGCCTTTCGATGCCGCCGATGCAGGTTTGCAGTTGGTGGAACAGGCTCGCTGGGTGCATGCCATCGGCCTGGATTACGCCTTGGCGCTGGATGGCCTGTCGTTGCCGCTAGTTTTGATGAACGGGGTTCTCTGCCTGGTGGCGGCCATCGCGTCGCGCACGATCGAAAACCGCCCCCGTGTCTACTTCGCCCTGTTGCTAGTGATTTCCGGAGCGGTGAATGGTGCCTTCCTGGCCCAGAACCTGCTGCTCTTCTTCCTGTTCTACGAACTGGAACTCATCCCCCTCTGGATGCTGATCGCTGTGTGGGGTGGTGCCAACCGGGCCTACGCAGCCACGAAGTTTCTGATCGTCACCGCCGTCTCAGGCGTGCTGATCCTGGGTGCCTTCCTTGGCATTGCCCTGGTCACCGGAACCATGGACTTCAGCCTGCGGCCGATCCTTGCCGGTGAACTTGGCATGACCGCCCAGCTGCTGCTGATGGGTGCTCTCTTGATCGGCTTTGGCATCAAGATCCCCCTCTTCCCTTTCCACACCTGGCTGCCGGATGCCCATACCGAGGCCTCCACACCGGTGTCGGTTCTTCTGGCAGGTGTGCTGCTCAAGCTGGGCACCTACGGACTGTTGCGTTTCTGTCTTGGCTTGTTCCCCGACGCCTGGCAGGTGGCTGCTCCCTGGCTGGCCGGCTGGGCAGCGATCTCGGTCCTTTACGGATCCCTTGCGGCGATTGCTCAGACCGACATGAAACGCATGGTGGCCTACAGCTCGGTGGGCCACATGGGTTACGTGCTGTTGGCCGCCGCCGCCGCCACGCCGCTCGGGTTGATGGGAGCCTTGTTCCAGATGGTGAGCCACGGCCTGATCTCCGGGGTGCTGTTCCTTGTAGTGGGTGTCGTTTATGCCAAGACCGGCACCCGCGACCTCAACGTGTTGCGTGGCCTGCTCAACCCCCAGCGCGGCCTTCCGCTCACCGGATCTCTGATGATCATCGGGGTGATGGCCAGTGCCGGAATTCCTGGCATGGCCGGCTTCATCTCCGAATTCCTGATTTTCCGCGGCAGCCTTCAGCCCTTCCCCCTGGCCACGCTGCTTTCCATGGTGGGATCAGGACTGACGGCGGTGTATTTCCTGCTGTTGGTGAACCGCGCCTTCTTCGGTCGCCTGGCGATTGCCCCCGGCGAGGTAGTGAATCCCCGTATCCTCAATCGCGTAGCGCTGCGGGAGCAAGTTCCGGCCATCGCCCTCAGCCTCGGTGTGCTGGTGCTTGGCCTTGCGCCGGAGCTGCTCTCGAACCTCAGTGAGGCGGCCACCACGGGCCTCAGCCTGATCACTGGAGATCTGTCATGACCCCGACAATCGCATCCCCCGTTCAACCTCCGGTGCTTCCCGATCAGGAGGAGTTGATCCGTTGTTTGCTCAGCGACACGCCGCTGCTCAAGGACACCCCCGACCATCTGCTGCAGGTGGTGAACGTGCTCGAGAGCTATGGCCTGGTTCTCGATGCCTACAGCAAGAACCTGGTGGATCAGGGTGAGCAGCAGATGCTCAACCCTTTCCCGGTGTTCCGCTTTTTCCACGAGGGGTTCAACCTCAAGCGCCTCTGGACCCATCTGATGGGGGATCGGATCAACTTCGAGTACGCCGAGTACTGCCAGAAGGCGATGTTCTGGCATGGCAGCGGCGGGCTGGATGCCTACCTCGATACGCCTGAATTCGCCGAGGCTTGCCAGCGGATCATCAAGCTCAAGTCGGCGCGCGACCCCCTACTGGCCCTGAACAATCGCCTCTATCCAGACTTCGCCCCGGAGGCCATCCGTTCGCTCACCACGATCTACTGCCTCGGTCTGTTCTGGCGGGTGATGAGCGACATCTTTGTTGACCTGGCCCGCCGCTATGCGATCAAGGAAGTCACCTGCGTCAACGATGTGGTGCATCACATCCGTGATGGTTTGGTAGCAGCGGCTGGAAGCCCGATTGAATACAAGGTGACGATCGGTGGTGAAGAGATCTGGGTCCTCCCCCCCGAGGCGGGTCTCACCTTTCTCGTGGATGTGGCGGTGCCCTACGTGGAGGCCGTGTTCTTCCGCGGCATGCCCTTCCTCGGCATGGTGTCCTACAACGCCCAAGCCCGCCAGATCTCGCCGGACATCAGTGATTTCAAGTACGGCGCCCTTTACGCCGATCCAATTCCCAGCATGGGTGCGGGCATTCCCCCAAGCCTCTGCATGCAGGACATGTACCGCCACCTGCCCGAGGAACTGAGCCTCTGGTACGACGACAACGGTCGTGGGCAGGCGGATGTGCACGTGCAGATCTGCGTCAGCTTCCAGAAGTCGATGTTCTGCGTCACCAATGCCGCCATCGCCGGCACGATGCCGCATCCGCTGGACACCGATGACCCTGAGCAGCAGGCCGCCAATCGGGCCTATGCCGAGGCCTGGTCTGGACGCTTGATGGGCTGCCAGCGGGTGGCGCTCCTCTAGGTTTCCAGCAGGTTCAGGCTGAACGGGGGCTCTGATGAATCAGTGGCAGGAGCGGAAACGACCCGTATGCCTCGAGTGTCGTTTCGAGTTTGAGAGCTACGACGCCACAAGGGATTTTCTCGACAAGCTCGGCGAGCACAGCGAGGCGACCCAGCGCTATCCCGACATCAGCTTCGGGCGCACCTACGTGAACATCACGATTCGGCCGGAGGATGACGGCACCGAGGCTCAGTTGAGCGAAGCGGATCGGGTCTTTGCCGCAGAGATCGATGCCCTCCTCAGTTGATCTGGCTTCGGCCTACGCCGAATCCGGTGTGGCTGAGGTGTTGGACCAACTGGACCGTGAACTGATCGGCCTTGCTCCGGTGAAGACGCGGATCCGAGAGATTGCTGCGCTGCTGCTGGTGGATCAGGCGCGGCAGCAACTGGAGTTGCCCAGCACGGCGCCCAGTTTGCACATGTCGTTCACCGGCCATCCCGGCACCGGCAAGACCACCGTGGCGCAGCGGATGTCCCAAATTCTGCATCGCCTGGGTTACCTCCGAAAAGGCCATGTGGTGACGGCCACCCGCGACGATCTTGTGGGTCAGTACGTGGGTCACACCGCCCCAAAAACCAAGGAGATGCTCAAGCGCGCCCAGGGTGGTGTGCTGTTCATCGATGAGGCCTATTACCTCTACAAGCCAGACAACGAACGCGATTACGGCGCCGAAGCGATTGAGATTCTCTTGCAGGAGATGGAGAGCCGGCGCAGCGACGTTGTGGTGATCTTTGCGGGCTACAGAGATCGGATGGAGACCTTCTACAGCTCCAATCCAGGCTTGTCCTCAAGGGTGGCGCACCATCTCGATTTTCCGGATTACAGCGACGACGAGTTGATGGCGATCGCAGGCCTGCTCCTCGAGGCCCAGCATTACCAGTTCAGTGCCGATGCCGAGGCGGCGTTCTCCGACTACGTCTCGCGCCGGCGTCAGATGCCTTTCTTCGCCAATGCGCGCTCGGTTCGCAATGCCCTGGACCGGGCCCGTCTGCGCCAGGCCAACCGGTTGTTTTCGCGGATGGGTGAAGCCCTCACCAAGCAGGATCTCACCACGATTGAGGAGGCCGATATCCTGGCCAGCCGTGTGTTCAAGGGCGAAGTGGAGGGCCACCATCCAGAACAGCACGGCCCCTGATCAGCTGCGCCATGGCGAGGCCCACCAGCAGGCCGGCTGTGCCATGGCCCTGCAGGAGGGCAATCCCGAGCACGAGAACCGCCAAGGGAGTAGGCAGCACGAAGCGGTACAACGCACCCGTGAGGGCGCCGCACCAACTGCCCAGGCTTCCGAGATCCGGCAGCAGCAGGTGAAGTCCCATCCCGAGTGCGCAGGCCACCAGGAACAAGGGGAAGAACACCCCTCCGCGCCAGCCGGTTTCCAGGCAAAGGCCAAGCATCAGCAGTTTCACGATCGCCGAGAGAAGCAGCACCCAGGCCTCAGTTGAGTTCTGGCCTTCCAGCAGGGGCCTCAGCTGGTCTTCCCCAGCGAAGGGAACCAAGGGCAACCAGTGCATGCAAGCGCCCAACAGCAGGCCGGTCAGCAGCGGCCACCAGGGCCATAGGGCCAGGAGTTTGCGCTGCTCCAGCCAGCCTTGCCATCGCAGCAACAGCCAGCCCAGGCCGCAACCGACCACTCCCCCCAACAAACCTGCGCTGAGGGTGCCGAGATCTTCTCCCAGGTTGCTGGGCCAAATGTAAGGAAGCCGTTGCAGCGATCCCCCGCTGGCAGCACCGATGCCGTGGAAGGCGGCAAACCCGGCCACACCGCCGAGGCTGCCGGGCAACCAGCGGTCGAGGAAGGTTTGCCTCCGGCTTTTTGGGTGAGAGGCTTCACCAACAACAGCACCCCCCAGCAGTGGAGCTCCGAACAAGGCCAGGCTCCCTGCCACCGTCGCCTCCTGCAGCTTCTGGTCACGACCACGCCAGATTCTTTGGCTGATCAGGGCGGCCATGCGGCTCATCAGAGCCTCAGGCCCGATGCATCCTCCCCCGATCTGGGCCAGTGCTGCGCCGAGAAGGCCGCGAACTTCATCGCGTTTTGGAGCGTGGTCGGGATCACGCAGATCACTCAGGGTGTCCCGCAGCTCAGGCAACAAAGTGTTGGGGCCGGGGCGATGCAGCAGAGAAAGGATCAAGCCGCTGCCGCCGCAGATCAACAGCGACCAGCCCAGGGGAAGGCCGCGATCCAAGCCCTCGAGCACCGGATCTCCCCAGAGCAGCTGGCTCAAGCCGTCGATCCAACCCATCACCACAGCAACACCGGCGCCACTTAAAGCACCGGTGAGCAGGGCCATCAGGCTGAGGCGAAGGCGAGTCACCAGTGCGGGTCGGCGGCGAATTCAACCCTGAGTTTCGCTGATTTCGACGCCGGAACGGTGCTGATGCAGGCACGCACCGTCTTGCCGTTCACGTCGATCTCGCAGGCCCCGCAGCTGCCCCCTAGGCAACCGGTGGGAATGCTGATGCCCGCTCCACTAGCGGCCACCAACCAGTCCTGGCCAATGGTTTCGTGGGTGATGCGCCCATCGGGCCAGCGCACAGGAATCGAGGTCATGGCTGGAGCAATGGAGCAAGGTTCACATGTTGCTCGAAGGCATCGGCCAGGCGATCGAGCAACAGATCACGGTGGGCGCTGTGGTTTTTGGGATCGTTGGCCAAAGGTTGTAGCCCCCGTTGCTCGCGAAGCCTGTTGAGCCAGGCCCGTCGCCAGGGGCCGTTGTCGAGCAAGCCGTGCAGGTAGGTGCCCACCACGCTCGAACCCTTCGGGCCTGGAGCCCACCACCCCAAACCAGGGTCACTGCTCAGGGGCTGAAGACCGGCATCCGGGATGGTGGTTCCGTAGTGCAGTTCAAATCCGCTCAGCGGCGTCTCCATGGGCCAAAGGCCATCGATGCTGCGCTGGCTCAGACGTTTGGTTCCGCTGAAGGTGGTCTCCAGGGGCAGGAGTCCCAAGCCGTTCTGAGAGCACCTCTGATCCGTGCCCTCCAGCCCCTCCGGATCGCTCAGGCTTCTGCCCAGCATCTGCATCCCGCCGCAGATGCCCAGCACGGATCCCCCCGCTTGGGCGTAGGCCCTGAGTTGATCGGCCAGCCCACAGCTGTTCATCGCCTCCAGATCCCGGAGCGTCTGTTTGCTACCTGGAAGAATCACGGCATCCGGCTCGCCCAGGGGTTCTCCGGGTTGAATCCAGCGCAGCCGCAGGCTGGCTTCGGCTTCGAGTGGATCGAGATCGGAAAAGTTGCTCAAGGAGGGCAACCGCAGCACAGCGATCTCCAGATCGGTGGCTCCCCGGGTGGGTTTGCGTTCCAGTAGATCGAGGGAATCTTCTGGTGGAAACAGCTCGTTGAGCCAGGGCATCACTCCCAGCACCGGTACCCCGGTGTTGGCCTCCAGCCAGCGGCGACCCTCATCAAACAGCTCGCGCCGGCCGCGGAAGCGGTTGATCAGGATGCCCTTGATCAGCGGACTTTCCACCGGTCGCAGAAGGGAGAGTGTCCCGACGATCTGGGCAAAGACGCCGCCGCGCTCAATGTCGGCCACCAACAGGCAGTTGGCCCGCAGGTACTGGGCCAGGCGCAGGTTGGTGAGGTCGCGCCGCTGCAGGTTCACTTCCACTGGGCTTCCCGCCCCCTCCAGCACCAGCCGGCCTTGGGGCCATTGCTGCTGGAGCTGCATCAGTCCGGTGCGGATCGCCTTCCACCCTGGGCGGAACCAGTCGCGGTAGTAGTGCTCGGCGCGGGCGATTCCCACGCTCTGGCCCCCATGGATCACCTCACTGGTGCTGTCTCCCCGGGGTTTCAGCAGCACGGGATTCATGGAGCAGCAGGGCTCAAGACCCGCTGCCCAGGCCTGCATGGCTTGGGAATAGGCCATCTCGCCACCATCGGCATCCACCCAGGCGTTGTTGCTCATGTTCTGGCCCTTGAAGGGCAGAGCCTGTTCGCCGCGGCGTTGGAGCACCCGGCACAGTGCCGCCGTCATCAGCGATTTGCCGGCACCGCTGGAGGTGCCCAGCACCATCAGGGGGCGAGGCGAGGCGCCGGTCACAGCGGCCAGTGCCGACGCAGGCTGTGACGCATACGTTCCAGCAACGGAATCGAACGCTGCAGGAGTGCAGGGTCGTCATCGAGCAGTTGCCGACCCAGGGGGGTGAGCCTGAAGCGGCTGGTTAGCCCTTGCCCATCCACTTCCCGGCGCAGCACGCCCACGCTGATCAGCCAACGCAGGTCGTCTTCGAGGGCTTCGCTGTTGCGGAACCAGTGCGTCTTGCGGCCGTAGCGACTGGGTTCGCTCCAGAGGTCACCAGCATCCAGGCCCTGCTGCTGAAGATCCCTGTACAGGGCTTCAGAGAAAGGCAGGCATCCAATGGCCCGGCGGGCCCGGTCACGGCTGCGTCGATCCAGCAGGTCGGTGGGGTGAGCGATGGCGAGGCCTCCCGTCCCTGGCAGCCTACGGAGCGTTGTTCTGCGGTGTGTTCTCGTGCTCATGCTTGCTTCTGCCTCGCCGGCGCGTCGCCGCTTGCTGGAGCAAGCGGGAATCCCGCATCAGGTGCGCGTCAGCGGTGTAGATGAGGACCAGATCCAGCATGCAGAGCCAGTAGAGCTAGTGAAATTGTTGGCTCAGGCCAAGGCTCAGGCTGTTGCTCAACGGCTTGATCCTTCGGGCGATGCCGAGATCACGGCTGTGCTGGGCTGTGATTCCGTGCTCAGTTTTGAAGGACAGGTGTTCGGCAAGCCCTCGGGGCCAGTCGAAGCGATCGAGCGTTGGCAGCGGATGGCTGGTAGCTGTGGATCTTTGCTGACGGGTCATTGTCTGATCCGACGCAGACAACCTGAGGTGTTGGCTTGTGTGGAGACGTTGGTGCGTTTTGCGCCGCTGAGTCAGGCCGAAATCGAGGCCTATGTGGCCAGTGGAGAACCGCTGCAATGTGCCGGTGGTTTTGCCCTCGAGGGCCGCGGCGGCCTTTGTATTGATGGCTTGGATGGTTGTTATTCCAACGTCATCGGACTCAGCCTCCCTTGGCTCCGAACCGTTTTGTGAAAACTGTGCGGCGCAAAACGCATCAGGTGGATCGTGAATTTCTCCATCTGGTGCATAGCGATCTCTAGTGAAAAAGATGTGAGACGGTGAACGCGATCGCGAAACCACTTCCCCCAACCACGCTCAGCCAATCCCGAATTTCCTCATAAGCCTCTGGAATGACGGCCTGAAAGGTCATGGCCATTACACCACCGCCTGCAAAGGCTGTGATGAACGCCTTGAAGGAGTCCGGTGCATCTCTTAACACCACAAAAGCGAGCCCTGCAGACAACACACTCACAACCACCACACCGAGCCAGACTGAGAGGATGCGCAGTCGTGAAACTCCACTGCGCTTCAGCCCTGCACCGCTGGCGAGGCCTTCAGGGATGTTGGCTACTGCAACAGCCAGGATCACGGAGCCGCTGACCAGCGGATTGTCCAGAAAAGAGATGCCGATACTCATCGATTCAGGAATGCCATCCAGAGCAGCGCCGATAACCAGTGCCATGGCGGTTTTGCGCTCCTTCTTTTGAAGAGGCGTGAGATTGCTGATGCCGCCGCAATTGGCTGAACATCGACGCCCTACCCCTGAGTGAGCAACGATCTGATTCGCTCCGATGTAGACCAACAAACCGGTCATGAAGCCGAAAAGCATGACCCCATTTCCAGCGAGTCGGTAGGCCTCCTGAACAAGGTCATACGAGAGCAGCGCAATCAGCATCCCGGCGCTTAAGGCCAGGAAAAAAGCACTCACTCTCCTGCTGGGCAAGAGCGCTAACCCAAACCAGGCTGAGATCAGGACCGGAACCATGGCCACGGAGGACCAGAACAGCGCATCGAAAACCGTGCCTCCAGCACTCGAGGTGATATCGACAGAAAGCAAGGCCAACCCCTCGTGTATGTATTGCGGCGGTCCTGGCCGACAGCCATAGGCCTAGCAAGAGGATGCAGCAGTGGAACGGGATCAAATGTTGAAGTTCGGAATCAGATGCTGATGAAACAACAATCGATTAGGCCACAGTTCGGTGAGCCTGAGCGGAGCGATGCCTTTCACTGCCGGTAACCAAGGCGGTTGATTCTCGATCACTGATTAGGTTGTAAGTGCTTGGCCCTGCAGGCTTTTGTGCTGGGGTGTGCGGATGACCGATGGCTTCAAGCTGGGTGGTTTGAAACCGTCAGAAGCCGATTGGGTCTGATCTGGTTACCTTCAAATTGAGTTGCGATTGCATTGAGTGGAAGGCTTCACACATAAAAAATTTGACCGTCTGTTCGATGGTCTGAAGCCCAGTGAGATCACGGCGGCTCAGATGGTTGACCGTGCGCGCGTGAATGGTGCTGAACTCACACTCCAGGATCTCAAGGGCGCGATTGACGCCCATCGTCTGCGAGAAGGTGCGATCAGCCTGCGGGATTGGCGCTTGCTGCTTGCCTTGCAGGTTGGAGATGTAGCTCTTAAAGCAAGGGAGGCTTTTGCCCTTCTGGATCAGGACGGCGACGGTTTGGTTGAACTGAATGCTCTAAAGAGGCTGATCCAGTTGTTCGAGGTCTCCACCCAGACGTCGGATGCCATCACGATCGAAATCGCGCGGGATGGTTCGGAATATTTTGATCTTCAGCATCTGCTCGACTACCTGCCGGAGCAATTCGAGTCCCATCCAAGGGCCTTTGTCGGAGCTCATCGGTCGGTGGACGCTCACGCTGCAACGAAGAAGGCGGCGTCCCATGGCAACGGGACTGCCAAGCACAAGTCCCACATTCTCAAGGGAACCTCTCCGCTGCAGATGCAGATCGGATGGTTTCGCCTGATTCAAGGAGCGGCTTACCGCAGCTTCCGTGAGAGTTATTCCGCCAATTCCGAAACTCATCTTCGTGCTTACGACCTGCCTTACACGATCTCTGATTTCGTTCGCTTCGTGAATGCGGCTGTTGACCTCTACCTCGCACTCGGAATTGTGGAGGACGGTGCAGAAGAGCCCTTCGAAAGCCTACGGACGTCTGTGAACAGGGCGGAGGTTGCCTTGCGGAACCGCATGGCGAACTGGGACTCCATTCCTCACACGGAGGCGATGCTTGAGGCGGAGGGCAGGATTGAGGAGGAATTGCAGGAACTGGATCATCACCACCAGATCGTGGTTGTGGTGATTGAGGTGCTCTTAACGGCGGCATTGCATGGTCATCATCCAGATCAGGTCACCCATGAGGATCTGCAGAGCCATGAGCTGAACCGCTTGCGCCAACTTGATGATCATCGGGAAGTCGCCGCATCACTGGACCACGACAAACCGACCACGTCCCGTACGTACCACGACACTTGGCAGCGGGTGATCGTTGACGCCGACGACGAGCGTTATGCCGGTTCAATCATGCCCACGGCCTACTGGTACGACGAGTTCATGCCGTTGCTGCTCCGCGCCAGCTCAGTTCTGAGTCAGGACGACATTTCCGCTTGGGATGATGCTGACGATGACGTTCTCAATAGCTGGTTCGCGGAACGTCATGCTGCAGGCGAATTTGATCTTTACGGCCACGCGACTGAAGAGGCATTCCAGTCCCGTCCCTTGACAATCAAGAGAGAACTCAAACGCGCTTGGGAGCTCACACGTCATTACCTCAATGGTGTTCAGAAACGACGTGAGCGGGAGGAGTTTGGCCGTGAGTCCGGTTTTTTATGTCAGTACGTCGCGTTTCTCGATCTGCATGTCGGGCGTCACGACGTTGAAGCCAGCGAGATGCGGGTGAGCTTCCCTTATTACATCGGTCCGGCCACTTGGCGTTTCATCCACACCAGTGCGGAACTGATTGCAGCCCAACCTGCTGAAGAGCAACAGGCTTCGGTTGATGTGTTCAAAGCCTTCTTCTCTGCTTTGGCCACGATGTACCCATGCCCATACTGTCGTTTCCATCTCAACCGTTATGTGGTGCGCAACCGCGAGGTTTCGATGTATCCGATCGAGTACCTGCTGCTGGGATCCGCTCAGGCGAGCTCAAACCTTGAAGTGTCTTTACAGGACAAACTGGACAAGGTGATCGATGGGAGCTCCCTGCGTCTGTTCCTCTGGAAGCTGCACAACACCGTGTCGTCGTCAATCGCGCGTAGTGAGGATTGGTATCACCAGGATTCCGGGGCGATCTATACCTCTAGATACTGGCCCAGCCTGGATTCTGAGCTTGAGCGTGCCCACACTCTCGGCATTGACCTGATTCAACGCGATCGCGTTCAGCGCATTTACGGTGTGGCGAAAAGTGCAGCCCATCTTTCGGTGTTGCGCGATGAACTGCAGGTGTCGCTGCATGCCGATGATATGCAGCAGCAGGAGGTCATTCGCACCAAGGCGGTTGGAGCTATCGGTGCAGTTGAGGATGCCGTGCTTCAGTCCCGCTTCCTTCATGAGAATTACCGCTACAACCCTGATCTGCAGTTGGAGCCGCCCCATTTCAGCCCTGCTGAAGAGGTCCTGGCCCGCAGCGGTCAGTTCACAGAGGACTGATGCTTTGGAGTAGCGGCTTTTTCGGGCTTGTGTTGACTGCTTCGCTCAGAAATCAGCCCAACACAAGGTTTCTGGTGCCAGAGATCGCTTGCATGGCAAGCAGCAAGGCCACCAGAAGATTGCTGCTGATGTGAATGCGTCTGGCACACGTGGAATGTCCAATCAAGGGCTGCAGCGAAATGGAGTTCAGCAACAGGGTGGTGAGCAACAGGCCCATCCAGAAATGCGACTGCCAGAACAGGGGGCTCCAGGGAACATCGCTGAATCGCTCCACTGCCGGTTGCAGCCCCAGCAAAAGCAGGCCTGCTGCACTGGCGCTAGCCCAGAGAAAGCGCTGCCAGACCATCCGGGTCGCCAGCAGGCGTCCGAAGCTGAACATCACAGCGCTGCCGGTGAGCATCAGACCCAGGGGATGGCTGCCCCAGAGGCTGTGGCCCAGGCCGATCAGCACTGACACCAGCACCCCGCCGGTGACCCAGGCCCCATGCTGCGCGTGCTCCACCGGCACCGTGTCGGCGATCGGGTTGAGATTCAATCGTTTTTCCCGCGCCAGAATTCCCAGCCGGATCGTGGCGCCTACGACGGGGTAGACGAACAGGATCATCAGCACCGGATGCAGCAGCCCCATCCAGGCATGGAGGCTGAGGACCTGATCAGACAAAGCAACGGGCTCGCTGATCCCAGCCTGCCTGATCCACCCGGCATCAGCCGGAGGTGGCTGTGCAGATGATCCGAGCGAATGAAAATTCGATGCCTAAAGACGATCGGATACACATCATTTGTTTCGAACCGGGTGTTGCAAGTCTTGCTGTGACAACCGCAGGCTCTGAGTCCTGGAGATGGGCAATCGATTGTTGTTGGCTTCAAGCTTGAATGCATGCGATGCCTCAAGACCCGCGTTGCAATAGCTTGCTGAGCCTTCTTGATCAGGATTAACTTCCTTTATTTGTTTTGAGTTTTTGGCTGTCTCCTGAAATGAAAAAAATAGGTGTTGTTTTGCTGTCAGGTCTTTGTGAGAGGTATTCCTGCTGATGATGGAGACGATCGATGACGCTGACTCGGATTCCAGATCTCAGAGTGAAGAAGGTTCTCTGGGGCACCCTTGTCGTGCTTCGGGTTCTTCTCGTCATGGCTGTTTTGGCCTATGTCGCCATCGAGTACATCGAATTTGACTCCAACAAAGAGGTCTTGCATCTCACGTTGTTTTCGATGTTTTTTTTGTTATCTAACTTCCTGATTAATGTCGGTCGGCACAAGGCGGCCATTCAAAACGATGAGCATGCCCAGAGCCTGTTCTGGATGGCGATGTTCGCTCTCTCTGCCGCGATGTTGGAGTTGGTGGATTTGGCGTTGGATCAGGTTTTGGCGGCTATAGCCGATCCGTCGATGGTGGTCTATTCCAACATATTGGCTGTGGTTGAGTTTTTGATTGGTATTTTTTCAGTATTGATGGCATATTTCTCGATCGACAGGCTTCTTGTTTTTTTGCGTTCAATCTCCTTCGAGCTTAGATATATCGGCCTGCAAGCAAAAAAAATCCCCCGCCCTGAGAGCGAGGGATAAGGCTGGTACAGACCAAGAACTGCAACCGGTAACTGTCTGACAATCAGACCTTGCGGGAGTAGTCCACGTTTTGAGTGCTGAACTGCTTTTGGAGCTGTTTTTGGAGTTTGAGTGAGGTTTGAGTAAATGCCTCTTCCTGTCTGACACTTGGCTCAACAAAGACAGATCGCGTCAGACCTGCGTGGGCGCATAGGCGAGGTTGTTATCCGCTGTAATGGGTTGACCCGGGCGTATAATTTTTCTGTAGCAACCGCTACATGACGTTCACCCCTCAACTCAGGGGCGCAGATCACCAGGCCAAGGAACGGGGACCTGGATTTCTGAGGAACTAACCATGACTGCTCTTCTCTATAGAGGTCACTCCTACGAAGCTCAAGCAGCCTCGCCCAAAGCTTGTGTCGAGCTGACCTACCGCCGCGAGCACTACAACACCTGCCGCGAAGAAGTCGCTCACAACGCTCCTCCAAGCCTGACCTACCGCGGCGTTTCCTACGCCAAGTGATCAGGGCTGAATCAGATCTCAAGCCCCTGCCTATGGCGGGGGTTTCTTTTTGGTTGGACTTGTTTCCATAGTCCTGAGGATCAGTCGCGCCAGTCGTTTTCAGGCGTGGTTTGAGCAGGTGCTGCTGAAAGTTTGAGCAGACCCGTCCAGCGGTCATATAGTGGTACAGATGTACTGGTATTGAGTTATGGGATCAGAGGGCTTCATCCAAGATCCGGCGACCAAAGAAACGAAGCGGTTTCACCGGGACGAGAAGAGCTGGATCAGAGATCCAAAGGTCTTTGTCGACACGGGTGTTCCCATCCCTGGCGAGCCACCACTCCTCAAGACCCGTATACACCTGCGAAGGGAGGCTGCAGAGCAGCTCTGGAGGGAGTTGCATCGTGTTGGCTGGCAGCAAGTAGAACCTTGTTGGGGCGCTTCTGCTGAGCCATAGAGCGGAAGGGGGTGCCGGGGTGGTTTGCGGCCGTGCCTATACGTAAAAGGGATTCAGAAATTTCCGCGGGATTTTTTCTGTGCGGAAATCTTTGGTCACTATCTAATTAGTCCGTTGAGATCGATTTCAAGAAGAACGCAGAAAGCAATCAACTTCTCTAATTTCTCCCGATCAACGGAGGTCATTATGAGCTGAATTTCTGATCGATCCATATCGTAAGGGCGTAAACCCCGACAAACATTGGTAGGTAAGCAATCCAAAGACTGGGTAGGTCGAGGCCGCTGTTATTGATCACGACCAAGCCGAGGTAGCTGAAAGATCCGTAGACAGCGGCCCGGCGAAGCGGGCGTAAAACCTTATTCATTGTGATTAATGGTCTTGTAGAAACCGCACACCGCCATACAGCAGTGCCATTACGGCAATAATGGCTATGGAAGTAGTTGCCGTGAGATTGAATTGGTTGAGCATTAGATCCTTTACCTTATTAATTAGTTATAAATCTACTCATGCAAATTTGAGTGAGGAGAACCGCCATTCCAGGATCGCAAACCCGCCCACACAGTTGGGACTGCTCAGTTGTAAAGGAGAGTAATCCAGCTTTGATATGTGTCTTCGATCTGTTGCTGGGACACGATCTCGAGGCCGTTTACCGCTTGAAGTTGGGTAACAGCAATGCGCGACGACCAATACAAACTGCGGCAACCTAGGCGTAATCACGCCTGTCAGAAGCTCCACCGTCTTTCGTTAGGACTTCTGGCTTCTGCCATAGCCATTGCCCACAAAGGCTCAGGACGGCACCGCTGAAGACCCTGGTGATGTGATGAGCATGATCCAGGGTATGGGCGAGCAGCTCGATGAGTGCCGATATGAAGACTTGGCAGAAAAACGTGATCTATTGGCAGCTTAGCTCTGTCCGCATAGACTCAGTTGACTGGCATAAGTCAATTGAATTCTGGAACCATAAGGCGGCTCATTATTACTCTTTTTACTGGGTATCTAACTGTATTTGGCGTAAGACAAATCCCTTATGAATTTGACAATGAATGGCTTGTCCTTGTGCCAGCATTGATTCTTGTCTATGCATTAACTGTCTGGGTAGAGGGCAAGATATTCAAGGAGGAATCAGTCCCAGCTTCTGTTAGTAAGCCTGTCAAAAAGAAAGCTGAACCATCAACCAAAGGATTCAAGTAAATGGAAGACAAACCACTTTCACCAAAATGGTTCATTCAAGCAATGGCTTTGCTTGCTGTTGCTGGGATGACGATTCCGTTGGTTGCAGGAGTCGCTGGGTTCATCAAGGATGAGTTGAGGAGACCTTCCACTATTGAGCGAGGTGACTAGTCATGGGCTTTCTCTATTTGGTGGGATTCAAGGGTCAGCCCTACGGTCACGAAGATGATTTCAACTATGCATTGAGAGAGCTGCTTGATGAACACTGCAGCTATTGCACCCCAGCTTACAAGACGGAAGTCTTTGGTCCTTATACACCTGAGCAGAGCTTGGCAGAAATCTGCTGGTTATTGCAGGAGATTGGATACACGCAACGTGAATATCATGATCTGATTGATCAACTCCGAGAGAAACACGAAAAGGTCAAAGGCTATAAGCCTTCATCATGGTTTGATGTCTTCCGTGGTCGGGAGATACAGCGCCAAGAAAGAGAGGAGCGAAACGAACGAATCGATAGATGGAAGTCAGACCAAAACCGGATCTTCCGATCTTTGATTTCTAAGTGGGTTAAACCAAGAATAAGAAGAAACGACTAATTTCTAGATCTTATGATCATTAACAACAGGATTCTCTGGGATTAGGAACTTCAGTTTTCCGAGCCTTTCATCAAGCAAAGTCTCGCGGGTGACCCCCTCTTTAAGTCGAAGTCGGACAGTGCCTCCTTCAAAGAAGAGGTCAAAGGCATCGTTTAAATCAGTGATTGGTATTGTCATTCTTTAGCGGTTGAATAAAAAAGTTGAAACTTGGAATTGATTTGCGAGCTATTACTCGATGACCCATTCGCTGATCATCGACTGAGCATCTATGGGTCGTGACTTGAGGATGGTGTCGATACGTTGTCTTGCGCTCACTGCAATCTGACCAAGACACCAGAACCTGATGTGCGGTTGAACGTATTTGCTGCGTGGGTCTGGATTCATAGATCAGTGAATAGGGGTGACTTCAATGGGTTGATGCTTAGCGATGAACTCCTCAAGCAGTGACTGAACTGCTTCGACCTCGTCGATTAGGTGAGCTTTGGCAGCTGGAGCAAATCCGGCTAGACACTGGTCCATCTCTCCCGAGGCAAGGAAGAGGAAAAACTGCTTAACCAGCTTTTGACCCCACTCCGGTTGGGCAATGAAAGACTCTTCTTTGGCGTCGTCCATGACTTCCAACGACTCATGCGTAGTTAGTGCATGCGTTGGACGTGTCTCTTGAACGTTGGCGCGGCTTGGTGTCCGAGCCCTCCATTCGTATTCGTCCTTCGGATTCGATCGGCGTAACTCCTCCAGCTCAGCTTGCGTATAGACCTTGTTGTCATCGAGAAGCTCTCGTCGCACTTGGTCCACAGCGTCATTGCTCATTAGAGACAACTCGTAGAGCTTGGAGACATTCTTGAAGTACTCGTCAAGGAAACGGTTTTGCCTTTCGACCAGCTCGAGTTCAGTGAAGAACTCCTCAAAACAAACGGTGGAGAGGGGTTGGTTGTGATTCCTTGCGTAGAACTCACCGGCTCCCATCAGCTTGCTTACTTTTGACTTCTTAAATCCAATTTCTTGAAGCTGCTCACGAATGTGTTTTTTAAACTTGGACCTTTCATAGCGTTCATCCATTGGGACGCTGAATAAGGCTATGACTAGCTGTAGACCTGCAGAGGCTGATTCCTTTTCAAGCCTATTGGTTTCGACGTATAGCTTGTGAAGCTGAGCTTCTACTCGTTTTCCTGCTAGTTCAGCAATAGCTTTGGCGGCTGGAACATAACGATGATCAATACTTCTATCATCATTCTTGGGCGAAATTAAATGATTTAGTTTCATGTTGTTGTATAAAAGTTTCTGCGGAAAACTTTCCACCACTAGCTGGTGACTTGTCCTAGCTAACGGTGATAAGTAGATGCTTGGGATGTAGAAGAGGTTTGTCTGCCGAAGGCTCCGCCACTACTGACAGAACCTTTTGAGATGCTTGGGAGAGGTCTCTGCGCCGCTGTCTGGGCTTGACTTCAAGGGATATGTATTGGGACCAACCACGACAGCCACTACCGTTCGTGTTCTTAGGCGCATATCAACGCGATCTTGCAACTACTGCTTTTTGCCATTCATCCAAGACCGTTTTTTTACCCTGGCATCCAGCCAGCATTTGGGAGTCTTTCTCCCTTCACAAAGGTAGGGGTAAAACAAGCAGATCTATTGCAGCATTCGAGATGTGAGCAATCAAAAGATTTCTAGTGACGATCTGCTAGTCCACTATTGAGCACGTCGAGATGCTTATAAGAGGGAGACACAGGAGCTTTGATGCGGAATTCTCTAAATCGCTATTGGGCTGAGGCCAGTTATGCAAATCGTTTTTCAAGCGGCCATACGTTGTTCCATGGGCGTGAAGTCCCATCCAATTGGTGACTGGATTGGATTCATCTTTTTATGCATTTCGTATAGATCTTCGATTTCTTTGCAGGCCGAACTGTATGCAGACCAGCCCACCATCCGTCGTGGATTAGCTCGCCCTCGGTTGTCAATTGCCTGATCAACAGTGACTCCTTCTGTTTCTGCTTGTTCAAATGCGCTTAGCAATGGAATTTGTGCGTCGAGAACCTTGATGTCGAATCCTTCAAGAAGTTCTTTGGCATTTTTAGCTGCAGCTTCTTTGCGTGAGTCAACTTTAACAAGAAGCGCGGCATAGGGGATCTTGTATTTGTTTATTGTCTGTGCCATCTCAATTGTCAATTCCATTGACCTGCTTTGTGTAGTTGTAGGTAGCAAAATAAAGTCAGCACCTTCTACCAAATTCTTCATCTCTTCTTCGTTGGTGCTTGCTTGCCCATCTGTGATTACAATCTCAGCCAATCGAGTCGCTTTGGCTGCTGCTTCAATCGGTACAACTGGGCAAGGCAAGAGACCTCTGGCGCCATAGGCAGTCGCCGATCTGTTGCGGTCGGCATCAACCAGGACGACCCGTTTTTGCTGATGGCTCCAGCTTGCGGCTATGTGAACGCTGCTACATGTTTTTGCAACACCACCTTTCTGGCCAAAAACAGTGATGAACACAGGCAGCAGCTAATGACTTATTGGAAGCATCGCGTTTTTTCTCTGGAAGGCAATACTTGAGTTGTTGCTGCTCCAGCCCTGTCCGTGTCCCCCAGCTTTTGGTTCTGCGTTGTTATGGGGTTAGCTGTTCAAGCAATACCCATCATTGGAGCCAGCCACTCGGCATGAAGTGCTGAAAGCACTGACATGTCAAAGGCGTGCACTGCTGGGTTGGTCTTGTCTGCCACCCACAGCAGTCCAAAGGGAGCATTGATCGCCAGCTGCAACCTCCACCGCCAGGTGATGAACTTCCAAGCCTTCAGAAGGATCGGGTTCTTGATCACGGCTGAGCTGGACCCAAGGTTCGCGGACCCTATCCAGCTATGCGCCCATATCGCTGATCAACCTATTTATCTCTTCTGTCATCCCTGTGCTGATAGATAAGGCAGCAGGTCGATCCTTCGCCTCCGCATCGCCAAGGATGCAGGTGACGCCAAGGACACCCAAAGACAGGGCCGCCGTCGCTCAGCGGACTCATCATCCTGCCAACTCAGAGCTCAAACGGAGAGCAGCTCCCAATACCCAGGCACTGAGGACCACGACAAGCAAGACGTAGAGAGACCGGATAGACAGCGGACGGTCGGCAGGGTCTACCCCTGATAAAGGATCCAAAGGTCCTTGTCGAGGTGACCCACTCATTGGTCACACTCGCCGTCATCAGTGATGCTCCTTGCAGCTCTTGCATCCGTTGTGATCGCCTCCTGCTACGACGGCGATACATGCACGACCACCACTGGTGAGAGGGTTCGACTGGCCTGCATCGACACCCCTGAACTACATGGGAAGAGAGCTGAGCCGATGCCAGCCAGAGCTGCTCGAGACCATCTGAGAGGTCTTGTGGTGGGCAAGGAGGTCGTAATCCGTCGAATCACCGAAGACCGCCACGGCCGAACAGTGGCAGAGCTATCCATCGGCACAACGAACGTTCAGCAAGAGATGGTCGCCACAGGTCACGCAGAGATCCTTTCGCGGTACGCCCATCAATGTCCTTGGACGGAAGGCCAGTAGTCGGCACCTGCGGAGTACAGCGCCGATGAGACTTCTCATAAGCAAGCCACCCAAAGATTCCCGCAGATTCCATAGCTGAGGCAATGCGCCTTAATGCCGATGACTTTGTGCCCTAAAGGCACAAAACTGTGGTCATCGAGATCGGAGGCGTTCATGAGAGACGACGGTCCAACCGAGCAGATCCAAGAAGCAGACTGACTTTCTGGCCCCTGCTCCAACAGTCTCATAAATGACCTGGGTTGGTCCTTTGGTAGGCACGCACTGGTACGCCACGCCATTCGACGCTCCGCTTGCACCGCCGCAGGTGCCCTAGGAGAAAACGACCCATCCTCTAGAGCAAATGGCCCCAGGGCGCCTCTAGCCAGAAGCTTCGACCCTTTCTCTCTTCAGTAGTGATGGGTTGAACCATGCACAAGCGAGCGAGCTAGGCCGTCTCTTCCACCTGGGAGGGGCGGCCTCCCTCTTTAGGGATGACTAGCTGTAAGCAGTCCGTGCCTGATACGAGCAATCCAGCCAAAATTCGTCGAGCCCCTAACGCTCAGACTTCAGGAGTAATGAAGCCACCCGTTTTTGAACCCATCACTCCCATCAAGGTGAGTGAGCGTTGGTTCCCGAAGGGTCGGAGATTCGGTCTGTATGCGTTTGGTGGACGTGTAGCGCCGAACGTCACGTCGATCTTGAGTTGGAAGTTCCCGTTCGACAAAACCAAGTGGAAGAAGTCAGAGCCTGACATCGATCACGACGCAGTCACTAGAGAATCCGCCAAGCGTGGAACGGCAGTCCACCTGGCAATGGAGAGTTGGTTGCAGAGTGAAGACCACACTCCAGTCGAAGAGCATTTGCAGTGGATCAACCCTCTTCAGAGCCTGGTTTCACGAGCCTCGAAAACACTGGCTGTTGAAGTACCGCTGCATTATTCGATCAATGGTGTTGGCGCCTATGCAGGCAGTTGTGATGGAGTCATGCTTGTCAATGGCGATGTGGTTCTCATTGACTACAAGACCAAGCGTCACGGGAAGTCCGTACATCAAAAATACTGTGAGAAGGAGCGTCTGCAATTGGCTGCTTACTCTCTTGCGATCAGTCATCTCTATGAAGATCAGCTTCCTGCACCAGTAACGAGAACAAGTCTCTTGTTTGCACATCCTGAGGATGGGAGGCCTGTCACTGTTGTTTCGACCCAAGGTGACCTACTTCTTGAGTATCAACAGAAGTGGCTTGATCTTCTAGGTGAGTGGTATGAGGTCCACGGCGAGCAGGTGGCTGATGAACAAATTATCTACGATAAGCAGCTTGAATTCTCTATCTGCTAAGTAGTTTAGCTTTAGAAGTATTGTTTTCACTGCATCCACCACTCCCTTCAGTAAAATGAATTCATGTCGGTGGTCGCGCCAGCAAGAAAGACATCCGCGCTCAGTGGGCTAGCCAGCAAGTAGCACTTGGTCATCAACTGCAAGCGCGCTGATCACAACCTAGTCACATGGGTGAGTCAACTTGAGTTCGGCGAGAAGAGCTGCACCCCTGGGACTGACACCACCAGGGGTTTCCTTGCCACAGCGGAGGGGAGGCGTAGGGCTGCCTCCTTCTCCCTGATTTGAGTGTCCCTCGCTTTACTCATGCAATAAAAACCCCGCCTTGTGGGCGGGGTGGTTTGCGTGAGATTCAAAAAAACATCACCTAAAACTTACTGCAGTAACTTCTGGCTGCTTCCCCAAGGCATTGCCTCAAGCCTTTCGAGTCTGGCGATTTAGTATTAATTTTTCATTTCGAATAGCTTTATTTTATTCACGGATAGAGGCGTTTTCTTGCTTCATCTCATCAAGTTGTGATTGCAACTCTTCTCCATCAAGGTTGGAGGTTTTGTGGATTGCGCCCAGCTTGAACACGAAGCCTCCACGCGCAGCAATAGTCTCCAAAGATCAACCGCCATAGTCGCTGGATCTTCCGAAGACATGTGATCCTCTAACATTTACAGAGAGACGCTCATTCAGCTTTGCAGCGCAACCAAGTCCCATCGCAAAGCGCCTGCTATAACCACCTGTTCCAATGCCACAGGAGATAGGTGCGTCATCAGCAGTAGTAGGCAAAGAAGACAATGCTGAAGTTAAAGCAGTAGCACCAGCAACTCCATAACCAAGGATTCCCCAGCCCTGTGGAGCCTTATTTGAATGATGATGCGTCTTGGGTATTCACCCTGTAGTCATTCGACAAAGCACCTAGGAGCATTGAGATGTAATTATCATCAGCACCTGTTTTCATCTTGAACTTTCTTAGTGCGTAGTTCACCTCATCAAACAGTTCTCTCACGTCCTTGATTTCTTCTTTTGAAGCCCTGAAAGCCATTGAACTTCAAACACAGGAAAACAACACTCCCATGAGGTCTTAGTGCTGTCTGTATCAAATAAATTATTCTGACCAAAAAAAAATGACTAAAATTTGGAAACTCACATATCGGGTGGGAGGGAAGCCTTCTTGCCCCCATAGGGTGGTCCCGGTTTCACCAGGAAACGCCACGCACCCACTCCTTTTGACCTGTTGAACCTGGCTGATCCTGGGTAAAAGTCAGACATCAAAGGGTTGGTCTAACCAGACGCACGAAGTCCTTACCTCTATGAATACGCAGAGTTCTTCACACATAATGGAGGATACACCATCCGAGTTTTCTAATTCGATCAAACGCACTTGGGTGAGTTTTGGTGATAAAATAAAGACGGATACTTCTTATACTTATGGTGCTTGGTGTGGGTTTCAGCACTGGGACTCTTACGGAGACAATTATCTATTTCTCAGTGTTTCTTGCCATTTACCTTTGGTACAGAAGAAGAAGCGAATAGAAGGGGGTTGTCACCTTTCTGTCTCCCTTGCTTCAATTTGATTAACAAATAAGTCATTAATACCTACTTTAGTCATTGATAAAGGCGAGGAAAATTAATTTTGTGTTGCGCTAAACTATATGCAACGCCGGCATTCATTTCTTCTTGAGTGGGATTGTCGCCAAGTGCTGCGAAACGGATTAAATATTCACAGTTGCGTTCATCGTCTGCGGGAGATGATGTATGTGATTTCTTCACTTCCTCCACAATCGCTTCTGACGGCGTTGAATCCTCGATTGGTAATCGTCATCATCAATAGGATTCAAAGGCGTTACAGACGCTTCTGGCAATGCCTCAGGCAATGCATCAACTACTGCATCCTTGCGACTGCGGACTTGCTATTGATTTTGTCGTTCTAGTTCCTGCCTCTGACGGATCTCAGCACTAGTTGGGATATCCCTACCCAATGCCTTCTCCATCAACGGAAAGATGATGTTGTCGCTGATGGCTTCAGACAACGGTTCAACAAGCATTTGTCCAGCGACACCAGCAGCAGCAGTTACAAGGTTTCCTCTTGGAAACTGGGTAAACACTCAGAGGAGGGAATACGCGAAGAAAAATCAAGGACATCTATCGCCCGAAAGGATCAAGCAATTGAATGACTTTTACTTTTTATGGAAGATTCTCTGATAGACGGATAAGGCTTTAACACTTAATGTTTTTTGTAAGGCGTTTTTCATAATTAATGACTTTTCAGCTTTGCTATGTAACATCCTTATTTTGCTGATTTTTAGTTGAACATCTTGTCTGATGATTGGATTCGATGTAGTTCGCCTTCGCCTAGCTCCAGTCGTGGAAAGTCGTTTGGAGTCACTTTCAATTTATCTGCCAGCTTTGCCAACGGATCACCCTGGCAAACATGAATCATTGCCCTACGGATCCTCTCCTGCGCGTTATCCATATCGTTTGGCAATACTGCGATGCAGTCGTGGATTGTGACTAGCGGCTTGTCCCATTGCTGAAAGGCTGTCTTCAGCAGACAAGCATCCAAACTGTGCACGAAGTTGGGTGCCAATCCACTTTTCAGCCGCTTTTCATTGGGCTTGTTGACCGATCCCACCGCAATCCGAATCCGTCCATGGCCGTAGGTGTCCACCTCAATTGAGTCGACCTCGTATTCGGCTTGATGGATCAGATCACCACACGGTGTTTGCCAACTAAGGGAGGTCGCGCCGTTCTCGATCGCAAGTATGCACAGCTTCTTGAGCCAATCCAAGGTCTCGAAGGCAGCTTGGAACACCTGCTTGCTGGCTTTCTGCAGGATGTCGGTCATCACCTTGGTGTCCTCCCAGCTGACCGTGTCTGGGTATGAGCCCAACTTCCTCAGCGCTTCGACGATGTCGCCTCTGTTCGTCCGGTACGACCCTCCGTAGATGGCAATCATCAGTACGGGTTTACCCAGGCTTCGATCCTTCAGATGCTCTGCAAGCCATGCAGTTTCTGGATCTGCTTCAGCTATTTCCCGTGCCACACGGAGTACCTCCAGGTAGGCGTCACGAGGTGGTTAATCTGGGTCTTCTGAAGGGATGAGGTTCGTCCACTTCATGCCGACTGGGTCACGACGCATCGCGCTTAGCAACTGCAATCCCGATGCGGTGCTGTCCACACTCACTGGCACCTGCCAAAGCGGCTTGGTCTGTTGAAGGACAACGGCGTTCCAATCCATTGCCAGTTGCAGGAACTGCCAGGGTTCTTCGGCGTTTTCCCATTGGCTGCTGTGACGGATGGGATCAGATGCAATGGCAGCAATCAATTCAGCGTTGTCGTAAGTCCACTGGCTTCTACTGGCGAAGCTCTGCTTTGTTCCGCCGAATGCTGCACCGACAGCACGTGCAGCCCACTCCTTTCCTTGTTCGTCTAGCCGACAGCCATCGGCAAATCTCAGAACTGAACGCTCGAAGTCCCGTGATTGTGGATCGAGCCACGATTGCTGCGAGTAAATCCGACCACGGAAATCACAGCTCCACGACAGCCAGAAGCGCGGACGAGTCAGGTTTTTCCGCGCGGAAAAAAGGACTGCTTGAACACTGAGTGTCTTTTCTATGTGCTTCTGTTCAAGCTCGTGCAGATACGCCTGCCGCTTCCTCCAGGCCACTCGATCTGGGTGCTTGTTCTCCAGAGCCTTCAAATGCTCTGGCATCTCTTGATTGAGCTGTGGGTTCTCGAATGGACTGTTGAAGCCAGCGATGCTGTGCTGCTTATCCCAGCAGTCATCGATCACCTCGAAGACCTGCGGATCCACTTGGAAGGCAGTCCTCCCAAGGGTGTTCAACAGGTTGATCGCATCAGATCCGAATCGGGTTGAGTAGTGCCGGCCTCTGCACAGCGGGTTGTTCGGTTTGCGTGTGGTTGGCAGGTGATAACCGCCGCTGAAGTTGAACCGCGCTTCGCCATCTTGTAGCTGCCAATCCAATGGTGGTTCGATCAGCACTTCTTGCGTCGTCACCAGCTCGTCGATCTGTTCCGTGCGTTTGGTCAGGTGTTCTTCCAAGGCAGGTGATGGAACGACGAACTTTTCTGATCGGTTCTTGGCGACCCATTTCGTCGGCACCTCGAAATACCTCTCCTTGACTGCTGCATCCAGCAGTAATGACCCGAACTGGGTACAAAGCAGCGAAGGCCAGTCCTGGTAAAGGTCGTCCTTAGCCCACCCCTTTTCCAGCAGTCGGCGCTCCATCGACAGCTTCACACCAAGGTTTCGGTACTTGGGCGTCGAACGCGGCTTCTTGAGCCGCTTGTCTCGGATCTTTTTGCCGTCCTCGTCCAAGTTCAGGGTGAAGAACTGGTTTCTCAGCTCCTCTTGGATTGCTTTGCCAATGGCAGTGCAGACGTGGGTGCGTTGGTTTTGCTTGGTATGGATGCAGTCGATCAGCTTCCGCAGTGCGACAAACGACACGTGGTCGTACGACACCTCCAAATCTTTGAGCTGGAAGAACAGGTGCGGCTGCGGAAGCAAACCTGCCGCTTCGTCCCACCAGCCGAGTGATGTGGTCTTCGATTGCTTTGCTGTAACCCAGGAAGACGTCACGAGTTAGTTGTTGGCCTTCAGGAGTGCTTGAGAAGTACCCACGTTCGATCGCTTTCCTAGCCTGCTGCTGTCTCTTCCTTAGTGCCTCGACGGTCGTTTCTATTTCATGCTGTTCTTGTTTAGATGTCATAACTTACTGAATCAATAGCTTTCTGTTTTGATGTTTCTTGAGCGTGTGGACCCATAGTCAAAGTCTGTAATCTCTTTCGCCTTTTGGCCCATATCAATTCTGGCGTAATACTTCTCGCAAACTGCAATGGTGTGTCCAGCGAGCTTCGCTACCGTGTAGATGTCCTTGTTGTCCAGAATTAAGTTGCAGATGTAAGTGCTGCAGAGGCTGTAGGGCGTGTATTTCTTTTCGCTAAATACGTATGGTTTTAGGGCTGGGTTGATCTCATCAATGACTTTCCTCCATGTCCTGTTGACGTTGTTGTAGGCGTACTGCTTCATCTCGTTTTGTGGGTTTCCAAAGATCAGTGTTTCGTCGGTGACCTCGATTCCAGGGCAATATTTTTGGATGTATTGCTGTTGCTCCTCCTTCCGTTGCGTGAGCTGATTGTCCACGCCATTGGTTGGGATGATGCGCTGTTTTCCTACCTTTGAGTCGCGAACGTGTAGTACTGCAATCCACTTGTCCTTCTTCTTTCCCTCAGACTTGGACCATCTGCCGACGTTCTCTCTTCGCACATCACACCACCGAAGCTTGTTCAGCTCGATGTCCGGTCGAAGCCCAGAGTTTCTGCCGATGACGCACCACCGATAAAACAGCTGCGCAAAGTGCGAGCCACGGTGGTTGCGAAGCTGCGCGGCACGGTCGCGGTTGCGGCTCAACGCAACGACCACCTTCTGCCAGTTGCCTTGTTCGATCAAAGGCGGGTTGGCATCGACCTCGGATTCTTTGATCGCAATGCTTGGAAGGGCTTCGCGGGGTGAGACCTCTATGTCCAGTAGTCCCCGTCGTTTGCAGAACTCGTTGAGGAAGTTCCCGATGTAGGTCAGCTCAAGCTTCCGTGTGGATTTGGCTGCCTTCCTCCATGTCGGGTAGTCCTCGAAGGTGTTGAGGTCGATCTGGCGCGTGTGCGTAACTTCCTTCTCGGCTAGGTACGGGAGCATCTGTTTGAGCAGTGCGTGGCGTTTGTTCAACAGGCTTCGTGGTTTGAGCAGCTCCGCTTCAACCTTTCGCTGCTCGGCCTCAAGAAATTCGGCTACACAAGCCTCTACTGGCCTGTTCTTGAACCTGCCGGTATTCGAGTTCCTAGTGGCTCTCCCTTGACTCTCTGAGGCTCGTTGCTGACTGGTTCCGTCAGTTCCATGAGGAACGGCTTGCTCCTGTCTCAGAGCCGTATAAGCCTCAATGCATTCCTCGACTGCTTCCTCAAGAGTTGAAGAGTTGGGCAGCAGTCAGTGGAGATACCGCTTTGTGCCAGGGACCTGTTCACGCCAATAGAAGTTCTCCGGCTTGTCCACGTACGACAAGACAACGCCTTTGACTCCCAGTGCCTTTGCCTTTTGAGCAATGGCAGGCATGAAAAAAACTCCTGCTGATAGTTGCGAAAACGGTAGCAAGAGTTTGAGTAGAGTTTGAGCAAGGGCTTGAGATATCCTCGAAACCCTTGCAGTAAGCCAAACTTAAACTTTGCGGGAGTAGTACTCCACCACCAGCAATTCGTTGATTTCCAGGGCAACCCACTCGCGTTCGCAGCGGGCGGTGACCTTGGCGCTCAGCTTGGACTTGTCCAGTTCGAGGTGGCTGGGTACGTTGGCCAGACCAGGGAACTCGAGGTTGGCTTCAGCCAGCTTCTTGCTGCACTTGCGCTCGCGGATGGCGATCACATCGCCGGGCTTGCACTGGTAGCTGGCGATGTCGGTAACACGACCGTTCACGGTGACGTGACCATGGTTCACCAGCTGACGGGCGCCGGGCACGGTTGGACCGAAGCCGAGGCGGAAACAAACATTGTCCAGACGGTTCTCGAGCAGCTTGAGCAGGTTGGTTCCGGTGGAACCTTCCTGGGCGCGCGCTTTCTTCACGTAGCGCACGAGCTGACGCTCGGAGACGCCGTAGTTGAAGCGAAGCTTCTGCTTCTCTTCGAGACGGATCGCGTATTCAGAGCGCTTGCGACGGGCTTGGCCGTGCTGACCGGGGGGATAGGACCGTTTGGCGGCCTTCCGGGTGAGACCGGGGAGGTCTCCCAAGCGCCGCGTGATCCTCAGGCGAGGGCCGCGGTAACGAGACATAGGTGGGTAGGTGTGTGTTGAGTTCGTGCGGTTGTTGGGCATGCTGGAACCGAAAAAGCCCCAGGCATTTGCCGCGATGCACGAATCAAACACTTTATATGGCGGCCCGATGACCAAGCTGCGACAGGCAATCAATCAGGTTCTGGCGGCTGTTCTCCTGGCAGGCATTGGTTTTTACCGGCGCTTCATCTCCCCTATGATTGGGCCCCGCTGTCGTTTCACGCCCACCTGCAGTGCCTATGGGCTAGAGGCCATCCAGAAGCATGGACCCTGGAAGGGGGGCTGGCTTACCGTGAAACGGCTGCTGCGCTGCCATCCCTTCACCCCCTGTGGCTGTGACCCGGTGCCCGATTGATGAGGCAGCTCATCCTGTACAGCCGCGCTGGTTGCTGCCTGTGTGAAGGCTTGGAATCCCGCTTGCGCGCCCTCGATGTTTTGGGGCTCTCGATCGAGCTGAAGGTGATTGATATCGATGCGCCTGGCACCCCCCAGGAGCTGAAGGCGCGCTACGACCTCGAGGTTCCTGTGCTCGCGCTCGATGGATCTGAGCTTCCCCGGGTCTCCCCGCGTCTAACGGGTGAGGGACTGTTGAATTGGTTGCAACGCTGTCTGTCCACGGCGCTCTGAACGGCTTAAAACTCCCCCAAGCCAGGGGAGATGGGATGACGCAGGCGTTGCATGCCCTGTTGAGTGATGCAGGCATCGCAGTGCCGCCGGGGCTGGTGAACCCTGGGTTGGGGGCGATCACCACCGATTCCCGCCGCGTCGGCCCTGGAACTCTGTTTCTCGGTCTCCCCGGCGAACGGGTGGATGGAGGCACCTTCTGGGCCCAAGCCCTTGAGGCCGGTGCTGCCGCTGCTGTGATTGGAGCTGAAGCTGCTGCAGCACAACCGCCTGGCGCGGATGCCCCTGTGGTGGTGATCCAGGAGCCGGTGGCGCGTCGAATCGGTGAGATTGCCGCGGCGTTTTGGGATCACCCCTGCAGGTGCATGGCCCTGATTGGTGTGACCGGCACCAATGGCAAAACCACCACCACCCATTTGATCGAGCATCTGGCCGCTTCGGCCGGCCAATCCGTGGGCCTTTTCGGCACGTTGGTGAACCGCTGGCCCGGCCAAAGCATCACGGCTACCCACACCACGGCCTTTGCCGACCTCCTGCAGGGGCAACTCGCCGAGGCTGCCTCCGCCGGTTGCGGCCTGGCGGCCATGGAGGTGAGTTCCCACGCCCTGGCGCAGCAGCGCGTGGCGGGCTGCCGCTTCGCAGGAGCCGTGTTCACCAACCTCACCCAGGACCACCTCGATTACCACGCCTCCATGGAGGACTACTTCGAGGCCAAGGCGTCGCTGTTTGCGGATCCTCTGCTGCTTGCCGATGGCGCGCGATCGGTGGTCAACAGCGATGACCCCTGGGGGGAACGCCTGGCCGAACGGCTCGGTGCCGCCTGTTGGCGCAGCTCGCTGGAGGATCCATCGGCTGAGTTGCACATGAGCGACCTGCAGATGACGGCTGCTGGGGTGGAGGGCCGCTTGATCAGTCCTGTGGGTGAGGGCCGTTTCCGTTCGCCCTTGCTGGGGCGCTTCAACCTGATGAACCTGTTGCAGGCGATAGGGGTGCTGCTTCAGCAGCAGTTGCCCTTGCCGGTGCTGCTGGAGGCCATCGGCCGTTTCGGTGGCGTGCCCGGACGGATGGAGCGGGTGATTTTGAACGGGGTGGATGCAGCGAATTTGCCCCCGGTGCTGGTGGATTACGCCCACACTCCCGATGGTCTGGACAATGCTCTTTCTGCAGCGCGTCCGTTCTGCGCGGGCCGGCTGATCTGTGTGTTCGGTTGCGGTGGTGATCGGGACCGGGGCAAGCGTCCGCAGATGGCGGAAATTGCGGCACGCCTGGCTGACCGTGTGGTGGTCACCTCCGACAACCCCCGCACCGAGGATCCTCGGCAGATCCTGGATGACGTTGTTGCCGGGATTCCGCCCGGTAGCGATCTGCTGGTGGAGGGTGATCGAGCCCAGGCGATTGCTTCAGCCATTGCCGAAGCTGAGCCGAACGATCTGGTGCTGGTGGCCGGCAAGGGGCACGAGGATTACCAGATTCTCGGCACCGAAAAAGTGCACTTCGACGATCGCGAGGAAGCGGAACGCGCTTTGCGCTTGAGGTTGTCTTGAAGCAAGTGCTCTATCGCGATTGATCTCAGCCGATCAAAGCGCGCTGATCGCGGCCACCAGGGCGTTGATGTCGTCTTCTGTGGTGGTGATGTGGGTGCAGGCCCTCAAGCAACTGGGGTCCGCCAGATCGCGAATCCACAGCCCTTGGGCACCCAACTGCTTCACATGCTCTACAGGGGGCAAATCGCCCGTGATCTGAAAGCTCACCAGTCCGCTGGCGGGCGGCAGCTCCAGCAGGGGTGTGACGCGCTCCAGTCCTTGGAGCGCCTGCCAGAGCATGCCACTCAGCGTTCGGATGCGCTCCCAGCGTTGTTGGGCTGATCCCGTTTGGTCCAGCAGTTGCAGTGAGCTGCGCAGGCCCGCCATCAAGGGCACGCAGCTGGTGGCCACTTCAAAGCGGCGGCTGTCGTGGTGAAACAGGTCACTGCTGTTGAGATCGGCCTTGCTTTCATCACGCAGGCTGCGCCAGCCGATCACGGTCGGCGCGGCCTCTTCCAGCACCCGTTCAGACAGCGCCACGCCCCCCAGACCTTCGGGCCCGCAGGCCCACTTGTGCCCGGTGAAGGCGTAGATGTCCGCTGCTGCAGCGGCTTCGCCGACGGGGATCTGTCCGAAGCTTTGGGCTGCATCCACCAGCAGGAAGGGCTGTTGGGGGTGTTGGTTGAGCTGATCGGCGACGGCGGCAATGGGCATCACCTGCCCTGTGTTCCAGAGCAGATGGCTCAGCACCACCAGACGGGTGCGGGGGGTGATGGTCTGATGAATCGCCTCGAGCACGGCGGCATCGCAGTGGGCCTGATCACCCCGCAGATGCTTCACCAGCAGCACGTCGATGGCGAGGTTCTGGCGCCGGGCCAGTTCAACGCAGGCACTCACCACTCCGGGATGCTCGCAGTCGCCGATCAGCAGCCGATCTCCTTCCGCAAAGGGCAGTCCCCATAGCGGCAGCACACAGCCGCTGGTGACGTTTTCGGTGAGGGCAAGCCGATGGGGCGGAACGCCGCAGCACTGAGCCAGAAGGCGGCGGGTGCTGTTCACCTCAGTGCCGATGAAGGGCCACACCTCTGCCGTGAAGGGCCCCAACTCCTGGATGCGCGACCAGCTCGCGGTGATCGCTTCGAGGGATGAACTGGGCAGTGGCCCTTGGCCGCCGTAGTTGAAATACGTCTTGTTCTGCAGGGCAGGGCAGAGGTCGCGCATGGTCACGGCAGTGGCCTGAGCCGAAGAGTGGGTCCCACCACGTTGGCAGTGGCTTTGTCGCTCTTCAGAGTCTTCAGTATTTGGTCAAACGATTCAGGCCCATTTTTTTCTGAACTGTTTTTCCGCTGTTCGTTCCATCTGCCATCCCGACCACCGGCGCCATTCGATCTCCGCCGCCGTCAGGCATTGATCGGCGAGTGATTCTTTTTGGTTGTTCAGGGTTCCAAACCGGATGGGGCAAGCAGGACCAGCGTTCACTTCAATTTCCCGACCTAAATCAACCTTGTCGCGCAGGCTGAACCAATGGTGGTTGTGTTGGATACAAAACCCAATCGATCAGTATTTCAACTCAGTTTGAATTGCATCTTTGGGCCTGGATGTTTCAGCTGGCCTTGAGGTAGATCCTGCGACCTTTGCTATCAACTTTGTAGCGACCACCCCTGGGGCCGATGTGAATCACATCGGATGGTGACGTGTGGAGTGGGGTTGGCGGCACCAAAGCTTCCGGTTCAACCTTGGTGGTGGTTGGAACCTCAGGCGCTTGTGTTCTTAGGTGTGGCGCGGCTATGAAGATATTGAGCCCGAGCTTGCGATACAGAAAATCTGCGATTCGCATGACGCATTGCTGGAACTTCCTTTATTTTCTGGCCGTGTCAAGTGTTCATGGTGTTGCTGATGTCAATCGATCAGCGTCATTGAATTCAACTTTGATCGTTCAACGACTCCGCTCGACTGTTTTGCACGTCGGGGAAGTGCTCGTTCATGCATTCGGGACAGATGCCATGGCTGAAATTCAGCGTGCTGTGCTGCATTAGGAATCGTTCGATCGGTTGCCAGAAGCCTTCGCTGTCGCGGATCGACTTGCAGTAGCTGCAGGTGGTGATTAAGCCCTGAGCATGATGCATCTGGCAGAACTCATCCATGAGGGCTAGGGATCGGCGTCTGAGTTCCAACAGGGTGGTGGCCTGTTCCGCCAGGCCTTCCATCACCTTGTATTGCGAATTGGTGAGCGATTTGGGAATCCGATCAATCACGCAAAGCGTTCCAATGCGGTGGTTGATGTCGGTTTTGAGGGGGAAGCCTGCATAGAGCCGGATGTGGGGTTCTTCCTGAACAAGGGGGTTGTCGCGGAATTTCTCGTGAAACAGTGCGTCCTCCACCACAAGAGGTTTGGAATCGAGGATCGTATGGGCACAGAAGGAGATATCCCGGTCGGTTTCGCTGGCCTCAAGGCCCACCTTCGATTTGAACCACTGACGCTTCTCGTCCACCAAAGAGATCAGCGCAATCGGAGATTGGCAGATCTCTGACGCCATCCGGGTGATGTTGTCAAAGGCTTTCTCAGGCTTTGTTCCCAGAATCCGGTATTCACTGAGGGACCTCAGCCTGGCTGCTTCGTTGATCGGCTTGGGTGCGGCCTGCATGGACACAGCTCGCTAGGCGTTCCTTTGGTCTAAGGCATGATTTTTTTATTTTCTGTAAATAAGCAGTGCGAAAAATTTCGCTTTGTTGATTTAAATTTTCTGGATTAATTAAATTTGCCGGCCTTCCTGGTGTGGGATTCACTCTGCTGGCCATGCTTGAGCTCCTAAGGGCATGGACACGGGCCTGTGACCATCACTGATTGGCTCTGGATTCTTCATCCCGCCCTTGCGGTTGTGCTGATTTATCCCCTCATCGGGATGGTGGTGCGTCTTGCCTGGCAGACCCGTCAGAGGCGTGTCGCCCAGGTGAAGCATCCACCGATGGTGGGCCGCGATCACAGTGATCTGGGCCGTTGGCTCGCGGCGGGTGTGGTGCTTTTGGTGCTGATCGCCTTGACCGTGGCCATCGCCACCAAGGCACCACCAGCTGATTTCTCCGGTGGCGTTGGTCGTGCCATCCAGCTGAGCATCGTGCTGCTGGGTACGGGGGCGAGCCTGGTCGCTCTCTTGCGAAGCAAGGCTGCTGCCCTGCGCCTCAGCTTCAGCTTGATCACCTGGATTGGCGTGCTCACGCTCGGAGCGCAGCCGGAGGTGTGGCGTCTATCGGATGATCCCCTATCGCCTTTGTTCTGGCAGTCCCATTACTGGGCCGGTGTCGCGGTCACCGGTTTGATGCTGTTTGCTTTGGCGGCCCGGCCTGAGATCCTGCGTGACCTACGCCTGCGCCGGTTGCACGTCACAGCCTCGGTGCTGGCGGCGCTGCTTTTTGTGATGCAGGGCATCACCGGTACAAGGGATCTGCTGGAGATTCCATTGAGTTGGCAAAAACCTGCGGTCTATGCCTGCGACTTTGATTTGCAACGTTGTCCCTGAGCGGTGGCCGGAGGTGCTGTTCTGAATTCAGGGAAGACGTGGCACAAGAGAACGGTGGAAAACTTGGGGAGTTGGGCCGCCGAAGAGCAACCGTTTCAGCAGCATCAGCAGTCCCAACACTTCCCGTCTGGGGCGCCGGTCTGGCCATATCCCATCACTGCAGAACAACCAGCGGATCAGGCTGTGTTGTTGTTGTTGGCTGAGGTTGCCCCAGCTCAAGGCTGCCTGCCGCCCTTGGATCTGCAGCATCACAACCGGTAGAGGCGGGATGGCGGCCGTCCACTGCAGCTGGCTGCTGTGCATCAGGGGCAGAACCTTTGTGGAGAAGGCCAGCTCCACACCGCTTTCACTGATGGCGGTGATCCGACAGGGATGGCAATGGCCCCCGGAATCAATCAGCTCGGCGGCGTGATCAAGGCTGAGCCAGGGGGAGGGATCGCTCTGCGGAGGATTCCAGCAGGCGCGAAGAGCGATGAGGGTTCCCAGCAGATTTAACCCAGCCCAGACCAGCCCCAGCTGAAGCGGCCCGACTCTGTCCCAGCCTGCGAGCATCAGCTGCTGCACGAGCCCCAGCAGATTCGCCAGGTTGAACAGGCTAAGCACGATCAGGGGAAGCGCTAGAAACCATGACCAGCCGCCCCGGGATCGCTGGCGATGCTTGGGGGTGACCCGGAATCCAACGGAGGAACCGAGGACATTCCAGATCAGGCTCACCACCAGCGGAACGGTGAGCACCCAGCTGGTTAGTTCGGTCAGCAGGGCAGAGCGGCTGTTGCGATTCAGCCAGCCGATGCTGAGCAGCACCGTTCCCCAGAGGGGCAGCATCAATTCAATGATGGCTCGCTGATCCAGAAGGATTGGTGCGACACCAAGCAGCCCGTAGCTCAGCGGCATCAGCATCAGCACCAACCTCGGCAGGTTGTTGAGCCAATGGATGACGCCCTCCATGTAGGCCAGCCTCTGGCCGGGGCTGAGGCCATACGCCCGTAGAGGGCCATGGGGCAGTCTCAAACTTTGGAGGGTGCCGTTGGCCCAGCGTTGCCGCTGTTGCACGAAGTCCTCCATGGACTCGGCGGCCAGCCCAGCACTGAGCTTCTGCTGGAGGTACAGCAGCTTCCATCCCTGCGCACGCAGGGCAATGCCGGTGACGTAGTCCTCCGACAAGGCACCCTCGACGAAGCCACCGATCCCATCCAGGGCGCGCCGCCGCACCACGAAGGCTGTGCCGGCACAGACCACGGCGCCCCAGCCGTCCCGTACCGGTTCGATCCAGCGATAGAAGCTCTCCTCATCCGGCAGCAGCCACGACTCCATCCGCAGGTTGCGCATCACCGGATCGGCATTGATGAACGACTGCGGCGTCTGCAGCATGGCTACATCGGGGTCCAGCAGAAAGCCGATGCTGTGTTCCAGGAACCGCTGCTGGGGGATGAAGTCCGCATCGAACACCGCCACCAGCTCGCCATGACATTGGCTCAGCCCGGCGTTGAGGTTGCCCGCCTTGGCGTGCAGGCGTTCGGGACGATGCAAGTAGCGACAGCCCAGTTGTTTGGCTAGGCGCTTCACCTCCTCACGGCCAGAGTCATCCAGCACCAAAACACTGGTGTGGGGATAGCTCTGCTGCGTGCAGCCCAGAAGCGAGCGTTGCAGCACCGCCAGCGGCTCGCCGTAGGTGGGTACGAGGATGTCCACATGGGGCCTCCACGCCGAGGCCTGCCAGTCCCGATGGCGTTTTTGGACGTCCCGACGTCGATCCGGGAAGCGGTGCCAGGCCAGCCACAGCGGCAGCAGACCGGTGATCAGTAGCCAGCCTTCCGCCAGCAGTAACAGGCCGCTGAGGCTGGTGGAAACAGCGGTGTTGAGATTGAGGCTGGCGGTGCAGCGCCAGTGCAGATAACGAAGGGTGAGGGCGCTGATCAACAGGATCAGGCTGCGTCGGGCCCACAGCGAAGACTCCGCTTCCGGCCGCTGGATCAGCGCCAACGGCCAGAGCAGCAGCAGCAGGCTCACTCCACAGCCAGGCGTTGATTCCTTGCCAACGCTAGGAGGCGTTGTTCCTATGCCGCTTCGTAGAGCCAAACGCTGCGGCCATCCCTGAGGGTCACGCTGCTGCGTTGATACACCTCAGGCACGTCCTCCCAATCATCCAAGGCGGGCCAACAGGGCTCGGGCACCAAATACACCTCCCCTGCAATGGCCCCATTACCCCGTTGCAGCATCGGGTAACCCCAGTGCTGGATCTCGATGAACCCGTCAACGATGCCATCTCGGTCTCGTTGGGCGCCCTTCAGCAGGTGATGGGCGCTGCCGTTGCCTTTGAGTGATCCGTAGACGAAGAGGCGTTTCAGAGCACCTGCACCACTTCACTCACTTCAGGGATCGACTCGCGCATCTTGCGTTCGATGCCCATCTTCAAAGTCATCGTGCTGCTGGGGCAGCTGCCGCAGGCTCCCTGCAGGCGCACTTTCACGATCGGGCCGTCCAGTTCCACCACTTCAACGTTGCCGCCGTCGGCCATCAGGAAGGGGCGCAGCTCATCCAGCACCTTCTCCACGTTCTCAAGCGTGAGGGCCATGGTTTCAGTGCTCATCGGGATGAACCAGACATCAACGCTTCAAGGTTACGGAGTGGCCCCATAGGGTGACGAGAGCGGTTAACACTCCAGCTCCGGTGCAGCACGACGGTTCGTTCAACCCAGAGGCCCGCTTCGACGCCGTGCTGGTGGGCGCCGGAATCATGAGCGCCACCCTGGCGGCGCTGCTGCATGAACTCGACACGCAGCTGCGGATTCTTCTGGTGGAGCGCCTTGAAGCGCCTGCTCTGGAGAGCAGCGCAGCGGTGAACAATGCCGGCACCGGCCATGCCGCCAACTGCGAGCTGAACTACACCCCGATCCAGGCGGATGGCACCGTTGCGACGGCCAAAGCGGTGGCCATCAATACTTCGTTTGAACGCAGCTTGGAGTTCTGGAGCTCGCTGCAGGAGCGGGGCGACCTCGACACCAGCAGCTTCCTCCACCAGGCGGCACACATCAGCGCCGTGTGGACGCCGGAGAACATTGCCTTTCTGCGTCAGCGCTTCAGCCAGCTGAAGGAGCTGCCGGCCTTTGCCCGGATGCGCTGGAGCGAAGACCAGAGCGAGCTCACCGAGTGGATGCCCCTGGTGATGGCGGGCCGCGATCTCAAGCAGCCGGTGGCGGCCACTCGGATTGATCGGGGCACCGATGTGGATTTCGGCAGCCTTACCCGGGCCTATCTGATGCCGTTGCAGCAGAGCGGAGCGCTCAGCGTGGAGTACGGCACCCAGGTGCACGACCTCAAACGTCTGCGCCACAGCGATATGACCGAGGCGGATTGGCGCGTGGTGCTCAAAGGGCCCTCTGGCAAAAAGGAAGTGCGAGCTCCTTTCGTTTTTCTGGGTGCCGGTGGTGGTGCCCTGCCGCTGCTGCAACGCTCAGGGATTCCGGAGGCGGCTGATTTCGCTGGCTTCCCGGTGAGTGGCCTTTGGCTCGTCTGCGGTGATGCCCAGCTGGCTGACCGTCAGCGGGCCAAGGTGTACGGCAAGGCGGCGGTGGGAGCTCCACCGATGTCGGTGCCCCACCTCGACACCCGCTGGGTCGATGGCAAGCGGTCGCTGCTGTTCGGTCCTTTCGCTGGCTTCAGCAGCAAGTTCCTCAAGCAGGGTTCCCTTTTGGATCTTCCCGCGTCTGTGCGGGCCACCAATTTGCTGCCGATGCTGCAGGTGGGCGCCACCAACTTCGAACTGGTGCAGTACCTGATCAATCAGCTGCGCCAGAGCCCTACGCAGCGGCATGAGGCGCTTCAGCAATTCATGCCCACCGCCCGCGCCGAAGACTGGACTCTCTCGGTGGCGGGCCAGCGGGTGCAGATCATCAAACGCAGCAAGCAGGGCGGACGGCTGCAGCTGGGAACCGAGGTGGTGGCCTCCGGTGATGGCTCCCTGGCGGCACTGCTGGGGGCTTCCCCGGGAGCGAGCACAGCGGTGACGATCATGTTGGAGGTGCTGGAGCGTTGCTTCAAGCAACGGCTCGACAGCGACGCCTGGCAGCAGCGGCTTCAAGCGCTGTTGCCCAGCATCCATGAAGACCCCCATCAGGATCCGCAGGTGTTGAACCGGATGCGGGAACGCAGCGATGCCTTGCTGGGGCTCACCGCCTGAGCGTCATTCCCCCAGATTCACCAAGACAACGCCGGCTGTGATCAAAGCGATTCCGATCAATTGGGCGGGCTGCAGCATCTGGCTATAGGCAATGCGCCCCACCAGCACGATCACCACAGTGCCGATGCCGCTCCACAGGGCATAGGTGATTCCCAGGGGAATGCTCAGCACCACTTTGGAGAGTAGTGCCATTGCAAGGGCGTAGGCGCTGAACACCAGCAGCGTGGGCAGCGGTCGGGTCATGCCCTCCGACAAGCGCAGGCAGGAGGTGCCGATCACCTCAGCGCTGATCGCCAGCAGCAGCAGGGTCCAGGGATTGCTCATGGCCACTGGTGCAGCTCCTTAGGATTGTGGCAACGACGCTTTCTGGACCCGAGACGGGATTCCGCCGCTGCATGACCGACGCCCCCGTCTCACGGATCCGCAACTTCTGCATCATTGCCCACATCGACCACGGCAAGTCGACCCTGGCCGACCGCTTGCTGCAGGACACGGGCACCGTGGCCAACCGGGACATGCAGGACCAGTTCCTGGACAACATGGACCTGGAGCGGGAGCGGGGGATCACGATCAAGCTCCAGGCCGCCCGGATGAACTACACGGCGGCACATGGTGAGGAGTACGTCCTCAACCTGATAGATACCCCTGGCCACGTCGATTTCTCCTATGAGGTGAGCCGCAGCCTTCAAGCTTGTGAAGGGGCGTTACTGGTGGTTGATGCCAGCCAGGGAGTGGAAGCTCAGACCCTGGCCAACGTGTATCTGGCGTTGGACAACGATCTCGAGATCATTCCGGTGCTCAACAAGATCGATCTCCCCGGTGCGGATCCGGATCGGATCAAGGAGGAAGTGGAGGCGATCATCGGCCTCGATTGCGATAACGCCATTCCTTGCTCAGCCAAGACCGGCCTGGGGGTGCCTGAGATCCTTCAGGCCGTGGTGGACCGGGTGCCCCCGCCGAAGGATGCAGTTGAAGAACCCACCAAGGCGCTGATCTTCGATTCCTATTACGACCCCTACCGGGGTGTGATCGTCTACTTCCGGGTGATGAGCGGCCGGATCAACTGCAAAGACAAGGTGCTGTTGATGGCCAGCAAGAAGACCTATGAGCTCGATGAGATCGGGATCATGGCGCCGGATCAGAAGAAGGTGGATGAGCTCCATGCCGGTGAGGTGGGCTACTTAGCGGCGTCGATTAAGGCCGTGGCAGATGCTCGTGTCGGCGACACGATCACCCTGGTGAACGCACCGGCGGATGAGGCCCTCCCCGGTTACACCGAGGCCAAGCCGATGGTGTTCTGCGGTTTGTTTCCCACCGAGGCCGACCAGTACCCGGATCTGCGCGATGCGCTCGACAAGCTGCAGCTTTCGGATGCGGCGCTGAAGTACGAGCCGGAAACAAGCAGCGCCATGGGCTTTGGCTTCCGCTGCGGCTTCTTGGGCCTCCTGCACATGGAGATCGTGCAGGAGCGGCTCGAACGCGAGTACGACCTTGATCTGATCGTCACCGCGCCATCGGTGATCTACAAGGTGAACATGATCGATGGCTCAGAGGTGATGGTGGACAACCCCGCCACACTTCCGGATCCCCAGAAGCGCGAGTCGATCGAAGAGCCCTATGTGCGCATGGAGATTTACGCACCGAATGAGTACAACGGTGCGCTGATGGGGCTTTGCCAGGAACGGCGTGGCGATTACATCGACATGAAGTACATCACAACCGATCGGGTGACGCTGATCTATGAACTACCGCTAGCCGAAGTGGTGACCGACTTCTTCGATCAGATGAAGACGCGCACCCAGGGCTATGCCTCGATGGAATACAGCCTGATCGGCTACCGCAAGAACCAGCTGGTGCGCCTGGATGTGTTGATCAATGGCGAGCGGGCCGATGCGCTCACCACGATTGTTCATCAAGACAAGGCCTACAACGTGGGCAAGGCCTTGGTGGAGAAACTCAAGGAACTGATTCCCCGACAGCAGTTCAAGATTCCGATTCAGGCATCGATCGGTAGCCGAATCATTGCTTCCACCAGCATCAGTGCCATCCGTAAGGATGTGCTCGCCAAGTGCTATGGCGGTGACATCTCCAGGAAGAAGAAACTGCTGAAGAAGCAGGCCAAGGGCAAGAAGCGGATGAAGGCCATGGGCAAGGTGGATGTGCCTCAAGAGGCCTTCATGGCGGTGCTTAAGTTGAATGATGGAGGGGGCAGTTGAATAGAATTCCGTAAAAGTATTTCAATATTTAGGTGATTTCGCTGAGATACATCTGCTAACCTCTTGAGGTCTTGTGTCAAGTAACTCGCTGGTCAGGTTATAGACGCGTTATGTGTAATTTTTTTTATTTATAGCCTCCTGCTTTTATTGAAGCATCAAATAGTTCTTGGACTGCCGATAAGCCGTTGTCGCCAGTGGTAGCGAGACGCCATGGCTTCATTCTTCCGCGGTTCGGGAGACAATGCATCTGCCTGAGGCCAACTTGCCCGTGACCCGCAGCCTCTCCACCCGCATGGCCCGCTGGGGTCTAGTGATCGTGGGGATCTACCTGCTGGTGGCCTTGATCACGCCGTTGTTGGTGAGTGCTGGCATCCTCCCGGACGCCAATGCTGGCCTGGAGAACCCGATCTACGCCGGTCCCAGTTGGACCCACTGGTGCGGCACCGACCGGCTCGGCCGGGATGTGTGTGTGCGCACCATGGCCGGCAGTGGGGTGGCGCTTCAGGTGGTGTTGTTGGCGGTGGGTGTAGCCCTGCTGGTGGGTGTGCCCCTGGGCATGGTGAGTGGGTATTTCGGCGGGGCTGTCGATCGCCTGATGGTGTTGCTGATGGACACGCTTTACACCCTGCCGGTGTTGTTGCTTTCGGTGGTGTTGGCCTTTCTGCTGGGCAAGGGCATCCCCAATGCCGCCGCCGCCCTTTGTGTGGTGTATGTGCCGCAGTATTTCCGCGTAGTGCGCAACCAAACCGCCCAGGTGAAAAGCGAGCTGTTTGTGGAGGCCGCCCAGAGCCTGGGGGCGGGGCCGCTCTGGATCCTGCGGCGCTACCTGTTCCGCAACGTGATCACCTCCGTGCCGGTGCTGCTCACCCTCAACGCCGCCGATGCGGTGCTGGTGCTTGGGGGATTGGGATTTCTCGGTCTGGGCTTGCCGGAGACCGTGCCTGAATGGGGTGGCGATCTCAATCTGGCCCTTGCAGCAGTGCCCACCGGGGTGTGGTGGACGGCCCTCTTCCCCGGTCTGGCGATGTTTGTGTTGGTGCTGGGGCTGTCCTTTCTTGGTGAAGGCATCGAGGCCTGGGTGAGCGGCGCAGAAGCCAGGCCCGCGTCAGACTGACCCCATCGGCACGGGTGTGATGGCCTGGTGGATCAGCTTGCTGTTGCTGAGCATGGCCGCGCTGCTCTGGAAAAAGAGCTGCGACAGCACCGATGATGTGATCGCTTTGCTCGAGCGGATCCTGGCCACCACCCTGGTGCTGGTGGTGGTGCTGGTCAGCCGAAATCTGCTGCTGGAAACGGCGGTGTTGATCGCCGCGGTTCAGTTGCCTGGGGTGCCGCGGCGACCGCGCTGATTTCAGGCTGGTTTCGGTGCCTTCACCTCACGGATCGAAATCCGGCAGGAGCTTGGGAAGATGGCATGGGCCGCTTCCACGGCATGGCTGAGATCGTCGGACTGGAGCATTTCTTCGCCCCATTCGTTGCCGCAGTGGTAGGTGACTGCGTACTGGTGCAGCTGTTTGTTGTCCATTGCTGACAATCCGCTGCTTTGGTTATGGCCCAGGGTTCACGGAGATACAAGTCTTCCGTCGAATCAGCAGCGCAGCTTCACAGTTCGCGGCAACTCCTCCATCAGAGCTCCCTCCTCACTCAAGACGGGGTAAGGCCGTTCCTGCTCCCGGCACCAGCGGGCCACCTCGGGGTAGGACCACTCAAACAGCAACTGCTGGTACTGCTCTGGTTTCAGGCCTTCCCCCTGGGTTGGAGCCAGGCCGGCCACCTGGCGTTGGCGCAGCGCCTCAAAAAGCAGGGTCGCGGTGGCGACCGACACGTTCAGGGACTGAACCATGCCGCGCATCGGGATGAATAGCGCTTCATCCATCAGGTCCCGGGCCTGATCGGTCAGCCCCCATTTCTCCGCCCCGAGCACGAAGGCGGTGGGTACGGTGAAGTCGCACTCCCGGTAGTCCTTGGCATCCACCCCGAGATGGGTTCCGTAGAGCCGGAATCCTTCCCCTTTGAGATGGCGGATGGCTGTTTCGGTGTCGGGATGGTCGTGCAGAGGCACCCATTTCTGGCTGCCCTGGGCCGTGCTGTTGAAGGTGCGTGGTCGCCCGTCAAAACTCACCGCGTGGGCTTCCAGCGCCCCGACGGCATCACAGCTGCGCAGGATGGCGGAGAGGTTGTGGGGTTTCTCCACGTGTTCGAGCAGCACCGTGAGATCCGCCATGCGGTGGTTCAGCACGGATTTCAGCCGCTCAAACCGTCGCGGCAGCAGGGGCATGGGCGGTCAATCGGGTGAGTGCAACAGGTTGGGTCCTTCCATGCTTTGGGGTCTGGAACGACAATCAAGAAGTCAGTGCTTTCTCGCCATCCAGATCCCGCCTGAGGATCCCTCTGTGGAACCGTACGTCTCCGGCGGCACGTTTGATCAGCGTGTCTGGAGCCAGGTGGCCCGCATCCCCCACGGCCGCTTGGCGACCTACGGCCAGATTGCTGAGTTGATCGGTGCCTTTGGTTGTGCGCGTCAGGTGGGTTGGGCGCTGCGGCGTCTCAAGCTCCCGTCAACCGTTCCCTGGCACCGCGTGGTGAACGCTCAGGGCCGGATTTCGATGAGCCTCAGCCGTGAGGGCAGTGACTGGATCCAGCGCGACCTGCTGCTGGCTGAGGGCATTCCGGTGGATGCGGAGGGACGCTTGCCGCTGCGTCAGTTCCTTTGGCACCCGGACGCCCATGCTGGGGCTTGATGCGTGCTGCTTTTGTCTGATTCGGCTCCGATTGGACTGCTGCCGCGCCGTCTCGCCTGGGATGTTTTGCAGGCGGTTGCGGCTGGGGCCTATGCCGATGTGGCGCTGGAGCGGGTGCTGCGGGAGCGGGACCTCAAGCCTTCGGATCGGGGATTGGTGACCGAGCTGGCCTATGGCGCGATCCGCCAACGGCGCACTCTTGATGCCTGGCTGGATCGGCTGGGCAAGGTGCCGGCGTTGAAGCAGCCGCCCAAGCTGCGCTGGCTTTTGCATGTGGGGCTCTATCAACTGCTGTTGATGGAGCGGATTCCAGATTCAGCAGCGGTGAACACCGCTGTGGAGTTAGCCAAAACCAGCAAGGGATTGGCCCGACTGGCCCCTGTGGTGAACGGGGTTCTGCGGGCGGCGTTGCGGGCGCGTGAGGCCGGCGAAACCCTGCAATTGCCCAACGATCTGCCGGCTCAGCTGGCCCTGGCCCATTCCCTGCCGGATTGGTTCACCCAGTTGTTGATCGAGTGGCGCGGGGTGGAGGGGGCCGCGGCGGTGGCAAGCGCCTGCAACCGCGTACCGGATCTGGATTTGCGGGTGAATCGGTTGCGATCGAGTCCTGCGCAGGTGCAGCAGGATCTGGCTGCGGCTGGCATCAGCAGTGAGTCCATCGTTGGTTGTCCCGATGGCCTGCGCATCTCAGGCCACAGCGGCGATCTGCGCCACTGGCCCGGCTATGCCGAGGGCCATTGGTGTGTGCAGGATTGTTCGGCGCAATGGATTGCACCTGTGCTCGATCCCAAACCGGGAGATCGCATCCTGGATGCCTGTGCGGCTCCGGGGGGCAAAGCCACCCATTTAGCGGAGTTGGTGGGGGATCAGGCGGAGATCTGGGCTGTGGACCGATCAGCGGGACGGCTCAAGCGCGTTGCGGCCAATGCCGCCCGGCTGGGCCTTGCCTCCATCAATGCCCTGGCTGCGGATGCCGCCAATCTTTTGGAGCAGCGCCCCCAATGGCGTGAATCCTTCCAGAGGATCCTGATCGATGCCCCCTGCTCGGGGCTTGGAACCCTGGCCCGTCATCCCGATGCCCGTTGGCGGGTGACGCCCCAATCCATTCGTGGTCTTTTGCCCCAACAACAGGCTCTTCTGGATGGCCTTCTGCCGTTGTTGGCTCCCCAAGGAGTGTTGGTGTACGCCACCTGCACCATTCATCCCGATGAAAATCAGGCACAGATCCAGGCTCTGTTGAAGCGTCACCCAACGCTGCGTTTGGAACAGGAGAGCCAGCTCTGGCCGGATCAAGCCAGCGGGGGAGATGGGTTCTATTCGGCGGTGCTGCAGCGGGCCTAGGTCCTTGGATCAATCCCGTGTCCAGCGGCGTCCCTGGCGATCGATGTTGCGGTCTGGAGCGCTGTTTCTCCAGAGGTAAGGCGACTGGCGAGCAGGAGGTGCCACGGGGGTGAGAGCGGGCAGGTCTGTCTCAACCGTCGGTTGAGCTGCATCTTGCTCGGCGGTGGCCTTCTGCTCCGGTTTGGTTTTCGGTGGCTTGGCAATCGTTTTCGGATCGACAGCCAAACGCACTTTTCGCTTCGTCTTTGGTTTGTCGGGGAAGGCGCGGACAGGGATCTCGTCCTTGATTTGAAGCATGAATTGCTTCCAAGCCCATGCGGCCTCGCCGCTGGTGCTCTTGGTGGCGCGGTCGTCGTCGTATCCGAACCAGACGCCCGTTGTGAGCTGAGGAATCGAGCCGATGAACCAGAGGTCACGGGTGTTTTCTGACGTTCCCGTCTTTCCAGCCACCTGGCGATCGTCGAGTTTTGCGGCGATGCCGGTGCCTCCGGTTACCACCCGTTGCAGCATCCAGTTCATGGTGTCTGCCACATCACTATCAATCGCCTGCTTGCCTGGGTTGTCGCTCAGGCGCCGGCTCCAAAGCAGCTCATTCTTGGGTCCGCGAATTTCCTCGAAGGGGCTTGGTGTGAAGAACACTCCGCGATTGGCCATTCCTGCATAGGCGGCGGTCATGTCGAGGATGGTTTGCTCGTAGGCCCCGATGGCCATGGGGTAGTACTTGCCTAGAGGTCGCTCGGTGCCGATGTTGAAGTTGTTGGCAATGTCAATGACGGCTTCAAATCCGACGATGTCTTGCAGTTGGACCGCCACCGTGTTGAGTGAATTCTTCAGGGCATCGGCAAGGGAGATGTTGCCGTAGTACTTATCGCCAAAGTTTTTAGGGCAGTAGCCATTCCAGCAACGCTTCGCATCAAACACTTTGGTTTCGGGCTTCATGCCCCGATCAATGGCCGCGGCGTAGGGAAACAGCTTGAAGGTGGAGCCCGGAGAGCGCAGCGCCAGGATGGTGCGGTTGAACTGGCTCTTGGAGAAATCCTTGCCGCCCACCATCACCCGCACCAGCCCGTTGCCGGGATCGATCGAAACCATCGCGCCTTCGGTGTCGAAGGGGGCATTGGCTCGAATCACCTGCTGAGCTTTTTTCTGCCAGTCGAGATTCAGGCTGGTGCGCACCTTGACCCCGCCCACTTCCAGTTGTTCGGGCGTCAAGAATTTGGGCAGCTCCTGGGCAATCCAGGTGGTGAAGTAAGGCGCAGAACTGTTGAAGTACTTGGGTGTTGCGGGCTTCAGTCCAAGCGGGCTGGTGCGACCGCGCTCCGCTTCGCTGGTGGAGATGAATCCGGCCTGGGCCATGCGATCCAGAACGATCGAGCGCTGTTCTTTCGCCAGATCTGGGTTCACCAGGGGTGAATAAATCGATGGAGCTGGTGGCAGCCCAGCGATCATGGCCGCTTCAGGAACCGTGAGCTGCTCCGGGGTTTTGGAGAAGTAGATCCACGCCGCATCGGCAACGCCGTAGGCGCCGGACCCCAGATACACGTAGTTGAGGTATTGCTCGAGGATCTGCTGCTTGCTCAGCTGCCGCTCCAGCTTCATGGCCAGAGCCGCTTCCTTGAGTTTGCGGGTGATCGTGCGGTCCTGGCTCAAAAAGACGGTTCGAGCCAGCTGCTGGGTGATGGTGCTCGCCCCTTCCCGAACAGCGCCCTGGCGGACATTGGTGACGATGGCCCTCGCGATGCCCCAGCCATCCACACCGTCGTGCTGATAGAAGCGCCGGTCTTCGGCGGCGATGAACGCTTCCGCCACCGTCGGCGGCATCGCACCGAGCTTCACCTTCTCTCGTGTCGCTGGACCCAGCTTCTGGATCACCTTGCCATTGGTGGAGAGCAGGGTGATCGTTCCCGGCCGATTGAAGCTGGCTATCCCGCGGGCATCCGGAAGCTTGGCATCCACCAGTTCCGTTAGTGCGCGCATGCCCAGGGCAGCTCCCACGCCCACCGCAGCTGCTGTGCCAGCGATCAGTGCCCAGTGAAGGCGAGAACGGTTCACATCACCTGGGTCAAGGGGCTGTGGCCCACGGCCAGAGCGGTCACCAACATGCCGAGCACCAGAAAGGGCTGAGCGCTGGCCTGATATTTCACGTCAAAAGCCACGGGGTCTCGCAGCAACCAGATGTCCTGGAAGGTGATCTGAGGAACGATCAAGAGCACCAGCAGAACCGCTGCGAAATGCTGGCCGATCCCGATCAGGACGGCAACCATCGCAAGCTGAAAAACATCGATCATTGCGGCGCTGATCCAGCTGGCCCGTTCGATGCCGAACACAACAGGCAAGGATTGAAGTCCCAGTTCTCGGTCGCCCTCAACGCTCTTGAAGTCGTTGACCACAGCAATGCCAAGGCCCGCAAGGCTGTAGGCCAGGGTGAGCAGTGCTGTGCCCCAGGTCAGCTGCCCGAACAGGGCCTGGCCGGCCCACCAGGGAAGAGCGATGTAGCTGGCACCGAGGGCATAGTTGCCCAGCCAACCGTTCTGCTTGAGCTTCAGCGGGGGTGCTGAATAGATGTAGCTCACAAAGGAGCCTCCCAACGCCAGCAGAAAAACCACAGGCGTGGAGTGGCCGGCCCACTGGTCGAGGCCGTAGGACACGCCCAAACCCGCAAGCAGCAGAACCCAGATCTGCAGCTTGACCTGGCCCAGGGGAATCGCTCCCGAGGGGATCGGCCGGTAGGGCTCGTTGATCGCGTCGATCTCGCGGTCGTAATAGTCGTTTATGGTCTGGGTGAAGCCCGCCAGCAAGGGGCCGCTCATCAACATGCAGGCGAAGGCCGCGAGCACGTGGTCCAAACGCCACTCGTAATTACCGCTGGCTGCGGCACCACAGATGACACCCCAGATCAAGGGGATCCAGGTGACCGGTTTCATCAGCTGCAGCCGCAGCTTCCAGATGTTGGTGGTGCCTGAGGCACCTTTCATCCCAAGCAGCTGACGCGCGTCGCTCACAGAGTCAGTCCTCAGGCGGCGGCGATTTCGTCTTCGAAGAACCAGCTGGTGGAGCCATCGCTGAGCTCAACAACCACACCGATTCCCTTGCCGTCGACGGTGCGGAAATCCTTCACCGTGCCGTTCGCGTCCTTCTTCAGAAGGTCAACCATGGCCTGGGGAATGCGATCACGCACGCGGGTCACGCGAACCTTGGAGCCGATCGAGATGGCGTCACCCTGGGACATGGCCTGCGAGGCTTGGATAGTGGCGCAACCTTAACAGTCGCTTTTGCGCCGAATCGATGGTTGCTCTGCGTCTGATTCCCTGCCTGGATGTCGCCCGTGGACGGGTGGTGAAAGGTGTCAATTTCGTTGGCCTGCGCGATGCCGGCGATCCAGTGGAGCTGGCTTGCCGTTACAGCCGTGCAGGTGCGGATGAGCTCGTTTTCCTCGACATCGCAGCCAGCCATGAGGGGCGCGGCACCCTGATCGACATGGTGCGTCGAACAGCTGAATCGGTCACGATTCCCTTCACCGTCGGCGGTGGCATCAGCACCGTTGAAGGAATCACCGAGTTGTTGCGGGCCGGTGCCGACAAGGTGAGTCTCAACTCCTCTGCGGTGCGGCGCCCTGAGCTGGTTCGGGAGGGGGCCGATCAGTTCGGTTGCCAGTGCATCGTCGTGGCCATTGATGCCCGTCGGCGCGATGCCGGCGGCTGGGATGTGTACGTGAAGGGAGGCCGCGAGAACACGGGCCTCGATGTTGTGGAGTGGGCCCAGCGGGTGGCTGGCCTTGGGGCTGGAGAGATCCTGCTCACCTCCATGGATGGTGATGGCACCCAGGCGGGATACGACCTTGCCCTGACCAGGGCCGTGGCCGATGCAGTCCCCATCCCGGTGATCGCCTCCGGCGGCGCGGGCTGCCTGGATCACATCGCTGAGGCGTTGGACGTGGGCCCCACGGGAGGCCATGCTTCCGCAGCCTTGCTGGCTTCGTTGTTGCACGACGGCGTTCTCACCGTGGAAGAAATCAAGCAAGATCTGCTCTCCCGTGGCCTGACGATCCGTCCATGAAGCCTGGTGATCCCGCGGCGGTGGAACAGCTGTTTGACGCTGTCGCTCCCCGCTACGACCGCCTCAACGATGTGCTCAGTTTCGGGTTGCATCGCCAGTGGAAACGTCAGTTGGTGCGCGCCCTGAAGCCGGTAGCAGGTGAGCATTGGCTGGATCTGTGCTGCGGAACAGGGGACCTGGCCTTGGAGCTGGGGCGCTGGGTTCGCCCCGCTGGTGCGGTGACCGGTCTGGATGCCGCCGCTGCTCCCCTGGAGCGCGCCCGCCAGCGCCAGCGCCAGCAGCCCTGGTTGCCGGTGACCTTCCAGCAGGGGGATGCTCTGCAAACCGGCTTGCCCAGCGCCTGCGCTGATGGCGCGGTGATGGCCTACGGATTGCGCAACTTGGCGGACCCCCTGCAGGGGCTGCAGGAACTCCGCCGGTTGTTGAAGCCCGGCGGCCGCGCCGGGGTGCTCGATTTCAACCGTCTGCCCCAAAGCGGCGCGGCGGCCGCCTTCCAGCGTTTTTATCTGCGTCGCCTGGTGGTGCCTGCTGCCGCCTCTGTGGGCTTACGGGAGGAGTACGCCTACCTGGAGAAGAGTCTGGAGCGCTTTCCTGCCGGCCCGGAACAGGAGCGGCTGGCCCGTCAGGCGGGATTTGCCGGAGCCAGTCACCGCTCGCTCGTGGCTGGACAGATGGGCGTTCTGACCCTCAGAGCGTGAGTCTTTGCCTGTGTCGCTTGCGACACACCCCATCTCTGTCGTAGGAAAGCTGTAGAGAACGTTAAGGGGAGGTTCCGGATTGCCGTTTCCGCTGCCGAAGCTGCTGCCCCGCATTGAAGAGCTGCTTCAGGAAGTGCAGTGGCTGGATGGTTTGATCCTGATCACCGACTCCGACCGTGCCTGTTTCGTTTCCTTCTCGCAGGTGGATCCTCTGCTGCGTCGCCTGCGCCAGCGCCCCAAGGGGCCGGAGGTGGCTGAAAAGCTCTGCATGTCCTTGCTGGATTGCCATGGCAAGGGAGGCGCAAAGCCCGTTTTGGTCTTTCAAGGGGATGGCAGTTTCTGGCTCGGAATGATTGGTCCCAGCGGCAACAATCCGCATCGCCATCACGCCATTGCACACCTGCACCGTTGTCTGGCCTTGGAGGGCTGACCGGCCACTGGGCAGAATCGGAATCCAGGACGCCCCGGACAAGTGCATTTTCAGGACTTCAGTTTATTGTTTAATTAATCGCAACGCTTACGGCTCTACTTAATGTCAAGCCGAGAATATCTAGTGCAATAAAGCTATTTGCTATCGAAGTGTACTTGGCTGTTTTGGTTTTCATTTTGTGCGACGTAACATAATTTTTTATAAAAGTGCCAAGAGAGAGCATTAAATAGTCCGCAGGTGTGGGTATTGGATGCGCAAATTCGATTGCAGGTGCATTGCCTTCCGCGTCTGGGAGGTTAATCCTCCAGTACCACCAAGAGAAGGCGACGACGATGACAGGTATAAACAATATAAGTTCAATCAGAAGAAGTGTAGGGCTTTTTAGGGGGGAGAGTAAAAGGACGTTCATCGTTATGAGTTCTACAGCCCAAGCAATTGATAAGTATATGGCAAGAACATCATTGATTTTTCTGGCTTTGAAGCCTGCGATAGAAAGGACGATCGAGATGCTGAATATGGCGAATGTTGCAGCTCCAAGGGGGTGATTCGGCTCGGTTATGGATTGAAGAAAATTATGAAGAACTTCGAGAACACTTCTCTGAAGACTTTGCTCTACGCCTTCAAGGTCAAGATTCCGGTCGAATTGCTCCGTAAAAATAAATGTTGTTAATAAGGTCAGGCTTTCAAGAGCGTTAAAAATACTGGGTTTTATTCTTTGAGGCACTTGTTTTGAATGTCAATTTATTTTATTAATAGCTGCGCCGGGTGTGAGTAACAACCGCAGCCGTTCTTTTATCAGCGACTCCCCGCAAACAGTCTCGTTCCAAGCGGCTTAAAGGCTCTTTGTAGAACCATAGAGGTTTTAGCTAATAACATTGTTTGAAGACGGTAAGTCGTAAGTGTGCACCTTCGTAATAAAAATAAACATTTATGAATTCATTGCTCTGCCGTCTGTTGATTGAGTGAGTTGCTCTCTGCGCTCACAGCGCTTCCAATGGTTGGACAAACGCTGCTTTGAGAGAATTGTCCAACTCAGGTCCAACTCGCCTAGACAGCGGCGTTGGTGAGTGAGACAGCGCAACACATTTGTGTTTCCTGTCCAACTGATGTCCAACTCCACGGACACCCAAACTCAAAACTAGGACTGCGTTTTGTACTTTCAGGACATCATCAGCACGCTCAACAGGTTCTGGGCGGATCAGGGGTGTCTGTTGTTGCAGCCCTACGACACCGAGAAGGGTGCCGGCACCATGAGTCCCCACACGGTGCTGCGTGCCATCGGCCCTGAGCCCTGGGCCGTGGCCTACCCCGAACCCTGCCGTCGCCCCACCGACGGCCGTTATGGCGACAACCCCAATCGGGCCCAGCACTACTTCCAATACCAGGTGCTGATCAAGCCATCCCCAGATGGCATCCAGGAGACCTACCTGGCGTCACTGGAGGCGTTGGGCATCAAGGCCGCTGACCACGACATCCGTTTCGTCGAAGACAACTGGGAGTCCCCCACCCTCGGCGCCTGGGGTGTGGGCTGGGAGGTGTGGCTCGATGGCATGGAGGTGACCCAGTTCACCTACTTCCAGCAATGCGGCGGCATCGATTGCAAGCCCGTTTCGATTGAGATCACCTACGGCCTCGAGCGGCTGGCTATGTACCTCCAGGACGTGGAAAGCATCTGGGACCTCAGCTGGAACAGCGAACGCAGTTACGGCGAGATCTGGCTGCCGTTTGAAAAGGGGCAGTGCCACTTCAACTTTGAGGCCTCCAACCCGGAGCGGCTCAAGCAGTTGTTCGCCATCTACGAAGCGGAAGCGGCTGATCTGATCGAGAAGCAACTGCCGGCACCGGCCTTGGATTTCGTTCTGAAGTGCAGCCACACATTCAACCTGCTGGAGGCCCGTGGCGTGATTTCCGTGACGGAGCGCACCGCCACCATCGTCCGGATCCGCAACCTGGCCCGCAAGGTGGCTGAGGCTTGGCTGGCGGAACGGGAGGCCCTTGGTTTCCCTCTTTTGAAAGGGGGAACTCTCGAGACAGCGGCCTGATGGTTTCTGCGTCCACGTCGTTCTGCTGATGCCATTGCCCTCTGTCTTCTGGCACTGCTTGTGCTGCGAGGGCTGTTCTGGGGGGTGCCGGCGCCGAGCCGAGTCGATCCATCTCGCCTGATCCAAATGCCGCCTGCGGCTGTGGCGATCAGCGGTCGCTTGCTCGCTGATGTGCGCCGTTTTCCCTCGGGATGTTCTGCTCTGCTGGAGGTGGATTGGATCGAGGCTCGCCGGGTCGATGGACGAACCGAGCTCCAGCTGCCTGCCTGCTCTGCGCCGTTGCAGCAGGGCTGGCGAGTCCAGGCCATAGGGGTGCTGAGGCGTCCGCTGCCAGCGGCGCACCCGCTGTTGCCGGGATCGGCAGAACGTCTGGCTCGTCAAGGCAGTTGGAGTCAGCTGCGGGTCGAGAGCATCGAGGTGCTGCAGCGTCCATGGACGCCATTGGCTGATCTGCGGCGCGATGTTGCCCAGCGACTGCAAAAGATTGTCGGGCCGCGGCGGGGTGGTTTCTTGGCCGCCCTGGTGCTGGGCAGCGCCCAGGTGCAGCTCTCCGCAGACATCCGAGAGGCGTTCCGGATGGCCGGTTTATCTCATGCCCTTGCGGCATCGGGGTTTCACCTCTCCGTTCTGCTCGGCACTGTGCTGATGTTGGCTCGCCGCTGGCCGCCTGGCCTGAGGCTTCCCCTGGCGGCCATGGCGCTGCTGCTGTTTGTCTGTCTCGCCGGAGCCCAGCCATCGGTGGTGCGGGCGGTGCTGATGGCTGCGATGGCCTTGCTGATTCGTGAGGCAGGGCATCACAGCCGTCCCCTGGGGGTGGTGGTGCTGACGCTCAGCGGCATGTTGCTGTTGCGCCCGGCCTGGGCCCTATCGATTGGTTTTCAACTCAGTGCGGCGGCCACCGCTGGGCTGATCCTCACGGCTCCCCGCCTCGAGCGGGCTGTTCAGGCGTGGTTGCCGGATCGCTGCCAGGGGCTGGCAGCGGCGTGCTCCATTCCTCTGGCGGCGCTGGTCTGGACGCTGCCGCTCCAGTTGCTCCACTTCGGTGCAATGCCGTTGTACGCCCTGGTTGCCAATCTTCTCGTTGCCCCGCTGCTGGCGCCGCTCACGCTGCTCGCCATGCTCTCGGCGTTGTTGGTGCTCGTGGGGCCTCCGGCTGTGCTGCCCCTGCTGCTGTGGCCCGTTCATCAGTTGACGGGCCTGGTGATCACCATGGCCAGCTGGATCAGCCACTGGCCTGGTGCACAACTGCTCACCGGCCGGCCCCAAGAGTGGGTGATTGCCCTGTTTGTGCTTGGACTGTTGCCTTGGTGGCTGGGGGCAGGGCCTTGCCGCCGGTGCTGGTCGTTGATCCCCCTGGCAATCGCCCTGTTTGCCCATGGCCTGCTTCAGCTCGGCGATGGCCTGGTGGCGGTGGAGCGGTTCGGTCGCCACTGGTTGCTGGCTCGCCATCGTGGGCGTGCCGCGCTGGTGAGCACCCATGGAGATGCGCGCAGTTGCCGAATGGCGAAGAGACATGCCGCCGTGCACGGCCACGCCCGTCTGGACTGGGTGATGCTCTTGGATCCTGTGGCCACAGAGGTGATGGCCTGTTGGCAAGCGTTGGCGCACTGCGTTGAGGCTCCCCAGCAAGGCCAAGCTCCCATCTCCATCGGCCAGGTGCTTCGGAGTGATGGCTTATCGGTGCAGCACCTCCAGCATCGCTCTGGAGCACTGTTGATGCGGGTGGGTCCTCAGCGCTGGCAACTGTTCCCAAGCCCTCAGGCCTTGTGGGCACTGCAGCATCGGCAGCGATCAAAACCCCAGCAGATGATCACCGGAACATGGCTGGGCTTCAAGCCTTCCGCACCACAGCGGCGTTGGCTTCTGAAGCATGGAGCTGGCTCGCGGTTCATCGGCCTTTAAAGTGCATGTACGCCTGAGGGCGTGTGGAGAGGTGGCAGAGTCCGGTTGATCGCGCACGACTCGAAATCGTGTAGGGGTAACACCCTCGTGGGTTCGAATCCCACCCTCTCCGTATCTAAATAGTCCCGTGTGTTCCTTGCTCGTCCCAAAACCAGTGCGTTGGTAGTCGCTTGGAACCGTCATTCCAGTCGGCACTTTCAGTTTCCGAAGGAGCGATAGGGATACCGCTCCTTTTTTTGTGCCCTGGCGATACAGGCAAATGGGCGCTTCTACGGATGGCGGCGTGTCTGTTGCGTCGCGAATATCTGCTCATCCCTCGCAAGGGGGGATGGATGCGTCATGAGGGGAGCGGGTGGGATCGCTCCTTTTTTTGCTCTTTCGATACAGAAAGCGGTAGTTCCGCTCATGCCTCACTGCTCTGACCCGCCTTAAAACAGGGATGAGGTCAGAGACCGAACAAGTCGGAAACCCAGGTCTCAACGACCTTCAGGGGGGTGTCTGCTCACCCCCCTTCTTAATGAGCGGTTTTACCGATGGTGGAAGTGTTTGTAACGGGCCGAACATAAAAGATCATCATCCGCAAAGAGATGAGTATTTCGAACAGAGCAGAGGGTGGGACCTCTGCTTTTTCTTGGGTTGCTGACCCCGGTAGTCGTTTGGTCGTAATGGCGACGACCAGTAGGTGAACCCCGGGTAATCCTTCGGATGCTTCTTCGGTGAAGGGGCAAATGCGTCGAACTGAGAGGGGGTGGGACCCCTCTTTTTTTTTTGGCAGTTCGTAAACGGCACCCACGGTTCTCCTGACTGCCTCAAGAGGGTGGTGCCGCTGGAGAGAGTCCAGCGTTTTCGACGCGTTCGTCCCCTTGTTGCTGGCGGCACTCCCTGCCGCCCTTTCTTATTGCTTGTTGGCGTCCGAACAAGGAACGGTCGTCACTACCTGTTCTGACGGTTCTCCTACTCCTCACGGAAGAGCACCAGAAGGGTGAATGGGTCGAGAAAAGAGGGGTATGGGCCTCTGGGGGGTGAGAGACCCAGGGGTCTTTTTATGTGGTCCCAGAAGGTCCTAAACAGAGTGTTGTTGGATTTCTGCAAATATGCCCTCAAGGTCTTCCCAAGTGGTTCCATACAGGTCCTATTTCGACCTGTATGGATTCCCACCCTCTCCGTTCCGATAAAAAACGATTGAGAGATAAATCAGTGGTTGATAGTTTTTCGTTTTTAATTGAGCTAATTTGGTGGTATCGTTTTTAAAAAAGACTGCTCAAAAGTATTGATGAAGCAATGTCTTCTGGTTTTGTAGTCACTGAATGTCCTCTGCCATTTTCTATATTCTCGGTGGTACATGAAATTTGAAAGTCGTCTGCTTGCTCTTGCTGATAGTGCTATCAAGGCAGCTTTTAATGATGGTTCATTGCTGGTGTGAAGTCGATCAAGAATGCGTTGGCGCCATTCGTCCGGTGAGGTGTAAAGGGTAATCACGTCGAGCCGTTTGGTCTGCTTTGAAATATGGCGTAATAGCTTCAGATTATTATTGTGATTGATGCTGGTCAGGTCGATATGAAGCAGTAGACAGTTGTTCAACCTTCGTGCTTTTTGTTTCTTGGAATTCACGGGGTCCATTAGCCTCTGCATCCGTTCAACAGTTGAGCGTTTGAAGCGTTGCTTCGGGTTGCAGTCGAGCCGTTCCAGTACGCCCAGGGTGAAGGCGTCATGGGGTGGCTGACTTAACTTTTGGATCAACTTCGATTTGCCTGATCCCGATGCGCCTGCGATGACAATCACGTGGCGGGCAAGCTTTCCCTTCCCCTTGGCTTTCATCGGTTCATCATCATGCAATTTGTATGATCGTTGATGTCTGCTCTTTAGAGGGACATCATTGCCTGAATGGTGACAATACTTCGTTGGATTATGTTGATTTCTTGGTGGCCGCTGGCGCAGTATCGAAGTTATTGAATGTTCTTGATGGGGCTGGCGGGGAAGTGCCTGGCCTGATCAGAAAAAACGTGTCTCGTTAATATCAATGTCTCTTTTTGCACATGAAGAGTTTGGTTGAAGAACTTGAATCAAACTAAGAGTTAATCGATTGGGCGACCGTTGCATCTTCGCTTCAATCGACCCAAGGGACCTTGAGGGTGCCATGGGCCCTACATCAATAACGACCCCCTTGCGCGATTCATCACTTTTTTATTAAGTATTCATTGTCAGTGCGAGCTGATATTTCCCAGGTCGACCTCCCCCCTTATATGCAAACGCTGCTATCCAAGATAAGACCGATTCGTACCAGGTACGGAAAGTTCTAGGGGCTGACGACTCTTCTTCTGCCTTTTTCTCTGCATCGATTACCTCCATGACGATTAGCGCTCCTCCTGTCATTGCATCGCTTAGGGGCAATCCGCTCGAACCACAGGGCACAGCATTTCGTCGTTACACCGGGTCTCCTCACCCTTTTGGAAGCACCGTCGAAGCAGACGGCGTGAACTTTTCTCTGTTCAGCGGCAGTGCTACTGGGGTTCAACTGCTGATTTTCACTCGACCTGAAGACCTTGAGCCGGTCAAGGTCATTACCCTCAGTGCGACTGAAAACAGAAGCTTCAACATCTGGCATGCCTTCATCGAAGGCGTCAAACCTGGCATGGGCTATGCCTACCGGGTGGACGGTCCCCGTGAACCCTGGAACGGCCATCGCTTCGATCCAGAGAAGGTTCTTGTCGATCCGTATTCCAAAGGAAACAGTCTGGCCCTTTGGAATCGCGGAGCTGCCTGCACACCTGGGAACAACCTGCACAGCAGCATGCGCAGCGTTGTTATCGACACCGGCGACTACGACTGGGAAGGGGATCAGCCCCTGAAACGCCCGATGGCCGATACGGTTGTTTATGAAATGCATGTCGGGGGCTTTACCAAGAGTCCGACCAGTGGCGTTAAACATCCAGGCACTTATCTGGGACTGATCGAAAAAATTCCTTATCTGAAAAGTCTTGGTGTCACGGCTGTCGAGCTTCTTCCCTGCTTCAGCTTCGACCACACAGATGTCACCAAGGAACATGAAGGCCGCAAATTAGTGAACTATTGGGGCTATAGCACCATGGGCTATTTCGCGCCTCACCAGGGTTATTGCGTAAGCGCGGATGTAGGAACTCATATCAAGGAGTTCCGTGACATGGTGAAAGCTCTACACAATGCAGGAATCGAAGTGATCCTTGATGTGGTTTACAACCATACGGATGAGGGTAATCATCAGGGGCCGATGTTCAGCTTCAGGGGAATTGATAATTCAACATATTACTATCTGACTGGTGCTAATGGATCAAAAGAGTATTACTACGACTACACAGGATGTGGCAACACATTTAACTGTAATCATCCCGTTGGCGAAAAGCTGATTCTCGATTCACTAAGGTTTTGGGTGGATGAGATGCATGTTGATGGTTTCCGATTCGATGAAGGTTCTGTGTTGAGTCGAGGCGAAGACGGTTCTCCATTAGAGCATCCTCCAGTGATTTGGGCGATTGAACTCGACGATATTCTTGGCAAGAGCAAGGTGATTGCTGAAGCTTGGGATGCTGCAGGTCTGTACCAAATTGGTTATTTTCCAGGAGCGCGATGGGCCGAGTGGAACGGTAAATACAGGGATTGCATTCGTCGTTTTATTAAAGGTGATGCGGGCATCATCAGTGAGGTGGCCTCACGCATAACGGGCAGTGCAGATCTCTATCAGTGGCACCACCATGAACCTGTCAATAGTGTGAACTTCGTCACGGCACATGATGGATTTACTCTTTATGATTTAACTGCGTATAACGAAAAGCATAACTGGGCGAATGGGGAAGATAATAACGACGGAATTGATGAAAATTTAAGTTGGAATTGTGGCGTCGAGGGCGAGACTGACGATCAATGGATTAATGATATGAGAAAAAGGCAGGTCAAGAACTTTGCCGCAATTCATATGCTTTCTATGGGTGTGCCCATGATTGTTGGTGGAGATGAATACATGCGGAGCCAAGGTGGCAACAACAACACCTATTGCCATGATAACGAGATCAATTGGTATAACTGGGATCAGATTGAATCAAAAGAAAGTCAGGAGATGATTCGATTCTGGTCACTCCTAATTGGGAAAAGAAAAATGTATATTGACCATTTCCGTGGTCGTTATTTCACAGGTGAATCAAACAAGTTCGGGCTTTCCGATATTAGCTGGCATGGTACGCAATTGAACAATCCAGGCTGGGACAACAGTGAAGCTCGATGTCTTGCGATGACCCTTGGAGACACGGCGGAGGATACAGATCAGACTCACAATGTTCACGTTATGTTCAACATGTTTTGGGATGCCATCGAATTTGAAATTCCTCAAATTCCTGGCTTAGTCTGGTATCGAGCAATAGATACTGCTTTGCCTTCACCTCAGGACATCGCGTCTCCCGATCAGCAGGTTGCTGTTCAAGGAAACAGCTATTTGGTAACTGGCCGCAGCATCGTGACGCTCGTCTCTCGGGCGTCGACATAACTTTGATTTAACCCTTATACATTCTCTACAAACCTCACATTCAATCCAGTCATGGCATCTTCCAATCAGCTTAATTTCCCTTTTTCTGACCTGATCGCTGGTTATATTCGTAGCGTTTCGTACCCCGATGTTTTCGACTGCAAAGGTGAAGTAGAGCTTGAAACATCCGATGGAAGGATGTACACAGTCAAAATTACTGACGCAGCATATGCTGAGCTGGTCAGGAACCTTGGCGAGCCATTTCAGATGGCTCCCGACCTCAGTCAAATCTTGGTTGAAGGCCGTTTCATTCATGTTTATGGCCTTTTCTATCCTGAATCAGACAGGTTGAAGTTTGAAGCCAAGCACATGTTGCTGTTTGGTCGAGGCAAGGATGATCTGAGATTTGAAGATCAGAATTGGTGGATTCATCAGATTCAGCAACTCCTGAATTTCTATTTGGAAGCTCAGTTCCGAGTGGTTGAAGGTGAAGCCATTGACTTCAAAAAATTCAGAACAGATCTCAGTTCCGAGGGTAAAAAGCAGGATGGTGTTCAAAATCTTGATACCATCTCACGCTTGATTTACGGCTTTGCCACGGCTTACATGATCACTGGCGATGAACGGGCTTTGCAGGCAGCCAAGAACGGAACTGAATACATGCAGCGCCATTTCAGGCACCAAAATAAGAGCGAAGGGATCTGCTACTGGTATAGCCAAATTGATATCCAAGAAGATGGCAGTGTTCGCAAGTACATGGGCTCCACTGCCGGTGGTGACGAAGGTGGCAATGCAATTCCTTGTTATGAACAAATTTATGCTCTCGCTGGCCCGACTCAGACGTGGCGACTGATTGGTGGTGAAAGCATTAAGCAGGACATTGACGACACGATCTCATTCCTTAACCGCTATTACAAAGATCATGGTCCATACGGTGGATACTATTCACACGTTGACCCCGTCACGTTCGATGCCAAGGCTGATTCCCTTGGTGTCAACAAGGCCAAGAAAAATTGGAACTCCGTTGGTGACCATGCTCCGGCTTATCTCATCAACTTGTATTTAGCTACTGGAGATGAGAACTATGGAACGTTTCTAGAAGATACTTTCGACACGATTTGCGAGCATTTCCCGGATTATGGCTACAGCCCATTCATGAACGAGAAGTTCTATGAAGACTGGAGCCATGACTTGAAGTGGGGGATTCATCAGGCTCGGTGCGTTGTGGGTCACAACCTCAAAGTTGCCTGGAATCTCACTAGGATGCACAGTCTGATGCCCAAGGAGAGCTACAAGACATTCGCTCACCAGATTGCTGATGCAATTCCAGGCGCAGGTTGTGATAATCAGCGCGGTGGCTGGTACGACATGATGGAGCGCACCTTGAAGGATGGGGAAGAGCATTACCGTCGTGTCTGGCACGACCGCAAAGCATGGTGGCAGCAGGAACAGGGGATTCTGGCTTATTACATCATGGCTGGTGTCTATAACGACAAGCCTGAATACCTCCGCTACGCAAGGGAAGGTTCTGCCTTCTACAACGGTTGGTTCCTCGATTACGACGCTGGCGGCATCTATTTCAACGTTCTTTCGAATGGTCAACCCTATGCATTGGGTGGAGAGCGTGGAAAAGGAAGCCATTCCATGGCTGGTTACCACTCCTTCGAGCTCTGCTTTCTTGCAGCAATCTATTCAAATTTATTGGTGAACAAGGAACCGATGGACTTTTATTTCCAGCCGGATCCCCATGCTTGGCCTGAGAATAAACTACGTGTTGCTCCTGATCTACTGCCTGCTGGCAGCGTTGAGCTTTCCGAGGTTTGGATTGATGACAAGTCCTACACTGATTTCGATCGCGCCAACTTGATTGTCAATCTGCCTGAGTCGGATAAGCCCGTTCGCGTTCGTGTCAGGATCGAACCTGCAGGCTTGGGTTTCAGTGCTGATTTGATGAGCTATCAGGATGGCATTGTTACTTTTGCATTGGACGGCGAGCTGACCCGCTGCAAACTCCCACTTCTCAAAAAGGAAGTGGAGAAATTGAATGGGCTGCAGGGCATGGTCCTCGATATGACTAATCTGAAGACTGTTGACGACACAGGTTGGAACTATCTGTTGTTTACTAAGCAACAAAGAGGTGCTGATTTCAGCCTTTCACTCAAGGGGTTGAATGCAGAAATCACCCAGTCACTCAAGGATGCTGAGCTGGACGAAGAGTTTACAACTCTCTAACACTCTGACGAAGGCTGACGTCAATCGTTAAATTAAGAGGGCATGGTCATCATGCCCTCTTTTTTGCAACAAAATTATGACAGCAGGTAATACCTCCAACAATAGAAAGGGTGTGCAGGCTGCGATGGCAGGTAACCATATTGAAGCAGAAAACTTCTTTCGCCAAGCAATCAAAGAAAGTGATACGGCCATCGAAGGCAGCATGAATCTTGTCAGATTGCTGCACATGCAAGGAAGACATGCCGAGACAATTAGAGCATTTGAAGAGCTTCAAACAAAAGCTCAAATAGAAAAGATACATCCACAAATTTTGTATATGGTCACTCAGAGTGCCCTAGATCTAGGTGACCAGAAAACGGCATTACGGAACCTCAGAGTACTAGCACCACAGAATCCCAAGAATAGTGAGATACAGTGCATGCTGTCCAAGATATTGATCGAAAGCGGGCGTCTCGTGGAGTCTAAAAAAGTTCTTGAGCAGGCAATGCTAGTCAACCCAGATGATCCTAGTATTGCTACACAATTGGCCATTACACAGAGTGAGCTTGGAAACTACGATAAGGCAGAGATACTCCACAAAAGGCTTACACAGAAATATAGAAATGCCTTTTTAAGTCACTTCAACTATGGTCTTTTTTTAGTCAACATTGGTGAACGGGAAAGAGCATTAAGTTGCTTTATACGATGCCAGCAAATTGTTCCAAATGCACCTGAGGCGCAGGAGCAAATCGAGAAATTACTTCAGAGTGACAAAAATTGTCTGACAGCAATTTATCAAGATATTGAAAAAGAACATTGGGGTGAGGCCGAAAGAAGGCTTAGAGAAAATGAAGGGTTAATAGAGCCAATTGAGTTCTGGGCTGCGGTTAATGAGCTACCAAAAGAAAATCAGGAAAAACTAGGAGGTATTGAAGCTTTTGATTCGGAAGTTCAGATTAAAACAGTTGAACTTTATTCCGCTTTTGAGAGAAAAAAGTGTTTGGAAGATCTTATCGATACTGTAAAAAATACAGAGAGTTTGATATGGAATCGAGCTGGAAAACCAACCCGGTATGGACTGCAAAGTCATGAAATATTAAAAGAAAGTCAATCAAAATATATCCAGGATTTATGTATACGTCTTAATGGAGCAGCAAGAGCATACATGGAGAATAAACCACTTCTGCAGAAGATCAGAGATCAGAAAAAGGGCAATCTAGAACTGAGCGGTTGGTGTGTGGTACTAAAAAAAGGAGGTCACCAAAAACGCCATATCCATCCAGAATCCCTCGTCAGTGGAGTCGTTTATATCAAATTACCATCAGAATCTGCTGATGAGCAAAAGAAAGAAGGGAACTTGGTGTTCCCATCAAACAATATGAAAATGGTCACCCCCAAAGAAGGTATGGCTGTTCTCTTCCCCAGTTACCTCCCCCATGAAACGGTTCCGATTAGCAGCGATGATGAACGGATCTGTATAGCTTTTAACTTAATCAAATGAGTTATACAAATGGCTTAACTGAATAACCTCCAAATACCACATCCACATAAAAGCGATATTGACCAGTATGCGTGGCTGTAAATTCAAGTGCAGGTGGATTCCCATGCGAAGTCAACTGACCATAGCGTTTTAATGAGCGCTTACTGGGATCGGCGGCATCTGGAATACTTCCAGAGAAATCATAGCCGTGACAATCAAGTTCATAATCGGCATAAACCAAAGCCCAAGGAGAGCGATTGGCAACGTATTTATAACTATATGTTTTGCCGGCAACTAAATGAACCACTTTTTCAAAACATCCTGGCAGGAGTGGATTCATCAAGTTGAGCGAGGAAGTGGGACTCCATGGTTCCATTTGTTTCGTATCGTCAAAGGAACCAACAAGGGACATTTCTGATATAGAAGAAACAGGAGTAAGCAAGGCTGAGCTATCCACAACTTTAATAGATAAGCGATCTGTATCCGGATTAAAAGTAAAATCTAACTTGCAATCCTTATCAACTTCAAAACAGATATTTAACTCGTGAGGCTTGCCATGCCATGTTACACATTCCAAGGCTTGTGAAGTTTCATCATCCTGAAGATCAAGCCAACATCCCAACCCCATAGTGTCTAAAAATAACTCTGAACTGATGGCGATGTTAACCACATGAAATCCAGCTTTAACAGATGTAGATAGGTTGTAATTGACACCACCTTCCATTAACCTCATTTGACGATCAGGATGAGTAGGATCGAACTGATTTTCAGCAAAAATACTACCTAGAAGTTGATACGACGCACGCTGATTGAGAACTTTTGGTGCAGGTAGAGACGGATTGGATGGTGCTGCTTCAACAGAAAATTTCGGATTAGGGGATTCTGGAGAGTGAAGGCTGAAACGATATAGTCCATCACTGAAGACTTGCACTGTGCAGCCGGAATGCTTAGAAGTTCCATGACTGCTTCCAAATCCAGTACCTTGAACCAGAGTGTTAGAACCATCGTTAAAGCCAGAGAAACCATAGTCTTCATCTCGGTTAGAGGAGATTAAAAACTGATAAACCCCATCGGCACGAAAATCAATACCACCATCCTTGCGTAAGGGGACATCGATAGACCAGACATCAGAAGATGTCTGGACAAATTCTCGACCCTTAATACGACAGTCAAACTTTTCAAACATATTCTGGTCATCCCAGGGAAAACCGTTCAATTCAAAGCTGTCAAAAGTATCAACATGATGTAAGGTCTCAACACCAGCACTGGGAGTAATAGCTAGTGTCATCGTTGACGAATCAAACTGAAAAGTAAGGGATTGACTAACATCAACTTTAAAATTGATATTACGTGTTCCTCTCCCGTCGCAAGTTTCTACCAAGTCCCAGACACCATCTGTCTTATTGGAGAGTGTTGTTTTCAGCTGTTTTTGAAGAGAATGATTGACAACCAAACGGACTGTGTAAAGACCGCTTACATCTGGTGGTTGAGGTCCCACGACAGGATGAGATATTTGCCAAACCGTTTCAGAGAGACGAACCATATCTAAACCAGTATCGAATGGATTCCACTTCCAACGACGACGGTGGACAGTCCCGAGCAGGCTTACTGACTCAATCTTGTCAGAATTAATATGGTCAGTGCTGAACGATGGCAACAAAAGCATTGTGACTGACGTAGAAGCTCTAACTACTGATAGCCATAAGTAAGTGTCCTCGCAATTATTGAACGAAGATGTAACCCATTCACAGTAACACTCACAGAATTGCTAGAGAAATCAAAAAAGTGGTCAGTGATTCCACACAAAGTTGGTTTGGATAGTGCAAGCACCTGTGTCTTTATAGATGCCAAATTCACTATAGGTGTCTATGGTTGAAATGAGTGAAGCAACACTCTGACCTCGATCCTTGTTGGCTATGGCAAAAAGAATTCTTGTCGTCCTTTCTGAGTGGGGCTACTGGGGCGAAGAGTTGATTGGCCCTCTAGACGTACTGACAAAGGCCGGTTATCAGCTTGACTTTATGACTGCGTTTGGCCGCAAGCCGCCTGCGCTGCCTCCCAGTATGGAAGAAGGATATCTCGATCCCCCACTTAATAAGGTTGTAACTGACGCGCACTTTGCTAAGCGAACCACTGAGGTTCATGAATCAAATCTTTTAGGCAATCCAATTAATTTATCTGAAAAAATCTCATTGATGCCATATTTTAATGGCCCTAATTTTGGTTTAGAATTAGCAGCTTTCCACGAAAGACGTGAAGAATTCTGGAAGGAGTATGTTGATCCTTATGATGCCCTTCTACTTCCAGGAGGTAGTGGCCCAATGGTAGATATGGTCAACAACGAAAGACTGCATAACTTGATCCTGGGTTACGTAGACCGGGACAAATTAATTGCTGCTGAATGTTACTGCGTAACTTGTCTGGCTTTTGCTCGTGACTGGACTGAACGTAAAAGCATTATATGGGGTAAGAATGTTACCGGTCATGCAAGGGAATATGATTACAAAGAGGGAACGGGATTTGCCCAAATGTATGGATATGATGGTCAACCTATGAATACATCTGCCAACTTTGGCCCTCCATTTTATCCCTTGGAATATATTTTGCGCGATGCTACAGGACCCAACGGTAAATACCATGGAGGTGTCGGCAAAAATCTATCCACGATCTTGGATTATCCTTTCCTCACCGGTCGCTCTACACAAGATTCTGCATTAGTTGGTGAGCTGATAATCAAAGTCTTGGAGCAGGGTTTGAAACGCTTCGGCTGGTAACTCAAGACAATGGCGCCTTACAGGGCGCCTCATCGCTCACCCCATTCTTATTTCACTATGAAAGGCCATGAGGCAATCCTGAGGCAATTTCTTGCCAACGGAATGGACCATATGTTTGGAAATCCTGGGACAGTTGAGCAGGGATTTCTTGATGCTCTGGCTGATGTGCCAGAGATGAAATACATTCTCACCTTGCAAGAGTCTATTGCTGTGCTGTGTGCAGATGGATATGCGAGGGCACGATTGAAACCTGCTCTTGTTCAGATTCACAGTTCACCTGGACTAGGGAACGCCATTGGTAATCTTTATCAAGCCATGCGTGGGCAGGCTCCACTCGTTGTTATTGGGGGAGATGCTGGTATTAAATATCAAGCGATGGATGCCCAGATGGCTGCAGATCTGGTTGCAATGGCAGAGCCAGTGACAAAGTGGTCTGCAATGGTTCAACATCCATCCAGTCTTTTGAGGATGGTTCGCCGTGCTATCAAGGTTGCAGCAACACCTCCCTGTGGACCTGTTTATCTTTGCCTCCCTGAAGACATTCTGGATGCTGAAATTACGGAGAAAATAATCCCCGCTCATATCCCAAGCCTTGAAACATGTCCAGGCTCGCTGGATTTGGACCGTATGGTTTCTGCAATTCAGTCAGCACAGAACCCCATTATTTTGGTTGGCGATGGTGTGGCCTGGACCGGAGGTGTTGAAAAAATTGTTGATCTTGCAGAAACACTCGGCGCCAAGGTTTATTCGGCAGATGGTGGTGAAATTAATTTTCCTGATGACCACCTATTAAATTATGGAAGCACTGGGCATATGTTTGGTGATCAGAGTCTTCCGATCATGCAATCATGTGATTTATGTCTTACTTTGGGCTGTTATTTACTGCCCGAAGTTTTTCCTCATCTCGGTGACATTTTCAATGAGGATGCCACGATTATTCATGTGGATACCAACGTTGATAACATCGCTAAAAACCATAGGGTAGATATATCTTATGTGGCTGAACCCCATTCTGTCGTTACAGGGTTATTGCCCATTCTTAAATCACTCTCGTCTAGCTGGCACAACGCAGCTCAACAAAGACGATCAAAGCTCGAGTCAGAATCACCTGTAGTTCATAACAACGTAGATCAAAATTATCAAGTTGAACCTCCGTATCCATCTGAGGCCTATGACGGTATCAATCGTTCCATGCGTTCCGGATACTTTATTAAAACATTGGCAGATAAGCTTCCAAAGGAAACTATTATATTTGATGAAGCCTTAACCAATTCACCTCCGGTGAATCGCTACCTTCCTGGCCAAAAACCCGGTGATCGTATGTTGACGCGTGGGGGTTCCCTCGGTACAGGATTTCCAGGCGCCATTGGCGCAAAAATAGCCTACCCCGATCGATGTGTTATTGGCTTTTCCGGTGATGGGGGGAGTATGTACACCATTCAGTGTTTGTGGACTGCAGTAAGGCATAATGTTGCAGCAAAATTTATTGTTTGTCAAAATCGATCATACAAACTTCTTCAGTCCAATATCTCAAAATTCTGGCAAGAACGTGGAATTGAAGGTAGAGAGTTTCCAGTACCCTTTGATTTATCAAAACCTGAAATTTGCTTCAGTGTGATAGCTAATAGTTTTGGTGTGAGTGGAGAACGTGTTGTTAGGCCAGATCAAGTTGGAGAAGCAATTGATAGGATGCTCAACCATGATGGTCCCTACCTAATTAATCTAGTTCTCGATGGAGATATCAGACCTGATTTGATTGGCGTACGCTGCGGTCAGTGATTTAATCAAACCAATGACGGAGTCATACGAACCCATATGACCCCACACTATTCATTAACTTAAGAGTTAACCCTAAATCTTTATTTGGCTGCTTATTATTTTTCCGTTTGTGTCACGAAATAGTTTTGCACACCTACAGGCTCACCCTTCCAACCTGTGTGTCGTAGCCATTTCTCGAAATCCATCACCTCTGGATTTATAGATTTAATAAATTCATAGTCTCGATCAATTCCATAATCCCGTATAAATTCAAACATATTGCCTACAAATTCTCCGTCTGGACTGTCTGGGATATCATTTACTGTTGCCCGTGATTTTTCACGGAATTCTTTCAAGGACATTGGTTCATAAACAGCTTTTATTCCAGTTACGCTTGAAAAAGTTTCCGCAATTTCCATCATTGTCGGCGAACCTGAAGCAACAAATAGTTTCTTACCTTTCACGCTCTCGAATTCGGAAAATGCATAAGCTGCGAATCTTCCAATATCATCGAGTGCAACCATTGTGTATGGCTTGTCTGCCATTGGATCTCTGAAGACAAATTCCACACCTTCTTCACTCCCTTCACGTTTTTCTGGCAATGCATACCCCATAAAATTCTCGTAGTAAGGTGCTGTAACAAGAATAGTTGCCTTAGGAAGAATCGCTTGTATGTATTCAGCTGATTCTGCTTTTGAGTCAAAATATGGAACCGCTAGAGTGCTTTTAGTAATTGCTGAAACGTATTCTAGTGAACTATAAACGAGATGCTCAACAGACTCCTTTAAGCATGCTGTAGCAACATTGATGGACTGGACAACTTCCTGAACACGACTTCCAGCAGTCCAATAATCAGTGTTGCAAAAAACACCATCCACTCCTCTAAAAGCTTCTTCTAGGCTTTTCTGATCACTTGTATCTGCTTGAACCGCAACTATTCTGTCGCTGTAATTCTCTAATTCCTTGGCGCGCTTACCCATAGGATTACGAGTTAATGCGCGTACTCTAAATCCATTGCTGGGATGATCGATTAAAGAGTGCACGATTGAACGACCCATGGCTCCGGTGGCACCTACGACGGCAATTGTTTTCATCATTAGGGCAGATTTTTTTTGATTTTAGCAAGAAACCCAAGTTTTCTCTACTATCGCTAGACTTTTTACTATTACTAATGCACAGTTATTCCGAAGCGCTTGATACAAATGATTTTGGGCTTTGGTGGGATATTCAACTTCATTTTGTGCCATGAAATCTTCAGAAAATCTGCTTATGGCGATGTTAGTTGATGATTTCTATGCCAAGGTTGCCGACCAGTCTGATAAAAATACGGCAACTAGAATTGTTAGTCCGTCTGTAGAGTTTTACGCTTCAGGTAGCGATGTGCCTGTAGGTTTTGATGATTTCTTTGATTATGTCTCCATGTTTCAAAGAGCTCTTGCATTTATGCGTCTTATTCTTGAAACCTTGGTTGACAATAAGACTGCATTGATATATTGGCGCGTTGAAGGAACTCACAAGAAAGAGTTGCTAGGTTGTTTCCCTACCAACAAAGCAATTGTCTACACAGGCATGTCGTTGTTCTATTTTGATGACGAGAATCTTATCTCAAAAGTTATTACTTGCTTCGACGAGAAAACTTTTATAGAGCAGCTCTGCGCTGGCTCAGAGCCAGAATGATTGGCTTTTGTCAACACACTGTGACTTCGGGGTCTGTTTGCTGCCAAATTTAGTCTTCGTTGCTAAGACTAGTAATGGATAAGTAAATCCGTCCAAATCAGTCTTGACCTCATGATTCACCAGCATATTCTGGCAGCTCCCCGTCCTGGTTTAAGCGAGGCTGAGTTTCAGGATTACTGGAGATACGTTCATGCCTTAAAGTTTGCCCGCAAAATTCCTCAAATTAGGAAATACAAAGTCAACTCAAGAATTGATATACCTGGGCAAGATAGAGAAATTGAATTTTCTGGTATAGCAGAGATATGGCTGGATAATGAGCAAGCACAAGCGGATTCGATCAAAACCCCTGAATTTCTTGATGGAGCGTTGCACGATGAACCAAATTGGGCTGCTTCTTGGCAGACCATTGGTCTTGACACTGAAGCTCATGAAGTAATGGGTGTTGATCCAAGTGATGCCGAATTTCCTGAATACAAAATTATGCTTTTTCACAAGAAAAAACGTGATATGAGTTTAACTGATTTCAGAAGTTTGTACACATCCGGCTATTCAGACAAGATTCAAGGAGCCAACATCCCAAATCTAGTTCGTGTTCTCTGTTGTCTCTCTAAGGAACGTCTTTACGAAGCAGGAGGTGCTCCGCCTTTTGATGCTGTTACGCATCTCAGTGCTAATTCGATGCTTGATTTGAAATCTATGGTTGCTTCACCTCAACTTCAAGCCTTCCTGGATCCCGAGCATAGTGGTTTGAGTGAGTGGTGGGGTTTGGTCACCATGGCTGTGCGTTCCGAGTGGGTTTTGGGCCCTGAAGCAAGGCCATATCCATTTTGATTTCCATACTTTACTCCTGGAAATCGGACTACCCTTCATCTCAAATTAATTCATGGACCTACAACAACGCATTGATCAACTTTGGGAAGACACTAAGTCTGGTGACATTGAGGCAATCCTCAGTCATTTTGCAAACAAGGGCTCTATTTGCTTTCCTAAAACTAGTGCAAACAACATTATTCCATTCACAGGTCTATTTCATGGCTCACAACAGATTCGAGAATTTTTCGAATCAAAACAAGCGACCATTCATTTAAAAAATTCTACTGTTGAGTCTATTCACCACCAATCATCTACAGCATTTTTGAATGTAAAGGTTGAAGCTGAATGCTTATCGACTGGTACTTTGTTTAAATCAGATGAGCTTCATGTCTTTAAGTTTAATACTGTTCACCATATTTTAGAATGGACTATCTATGCCGATCTTAGTGAATTAATAGAAGCGTTGAAAGCTAACTTGCCAGATCAACTTCTTGAGGCCGTTTCGGCTAATAATGTCAACTCTGTTAAGCATTGTCTTCTCATGGGAGCTAATCCCAATGTGCGAAACAGTGTTACAGGGCTAACGGTTTTGATGATGGCAGCTTGTCAGGGCCAGACTGAAATTGTCAGGTTACTTTTAGATGCTGGTGCTGATGTTTTCACCACCGACAGTTTCACTGGTGCTACTGCGCTTCACAAAGCTTGCCAAGGGCAGAATGCTGAAATTGCCAAACTTTTAACCGACGCGGGATCTTTTATCGATGCGGTCACACCCACAATGGGGCATACACCAATCATGGATGCCCTTTGGTACTTAGCTCCAGACGTTGTGAAACATCTTGTTAGCTGTAAGCCCAATTTAAATACAAAAACACACTACGGTTTCTCTTTATGGGATCACCTTGAGTATGAGACCAAAGTCCAAGCGACTCCAGAAGGTAAGGCAACAATGGCAGCCATCAAATCAGATATTGAAGGTTACCGGGATCAATGTTTGTCATTAATTGAAGAACACAAAGTGATGGCTGCTACGGAGAAAGGTGATGCCGAACTTGTAAAGCAACTCATCGCTAGTGGTCACACTGTTGAAACTGTTTATCCCCATGTTAATACTTTTAGTGATGGTCATACTCCTTTAATTGTTGCTGCAAGGGATAATCACCTTGATATTGTCAAACTTCTTCTAGATGCTGGTGCTGAAGTAGACGTTTTTGATTGGGTTTTTAAGGGTTATCCCATCCATAAGGCTACATATAATGGCCGCCCTGATGTCTTAAAGGTACTCTTAAGCTCACCAAAGATGACCAGCAAGGTCATTAATGTCCAGGGTAAGATCAATGGTTACACGCCGCTAACAGATGCACTTTGGCATGGATTTGAAGAGTGCGCCAATATTTTGCTTGATCACCCTGAGTGCAAATTAGGTAATGTTGCACATGATGGTAAAGACGAATTGGCTGTAGCCGAGCAGGTTTTTGGAGTTGATCACAAACTTACCAATCGCATACGCAGTATGAGTTAGATCCTCAATTATTAGCTTTTTAATCAGTAAATTTCATTTTATTCATGAACAATCTGACATCAGAAGATAGGCTTGAAATTCAAAATCTCAACGCGAGACATTTTCACTCTCTTGATGCATTGACACGTGTTCTTGATGGCAACCCAGCAGAAACTTGGGCAGACACTTTCCATCCTGACGGTACTTTTCAAATTGTTATGCAAGATGGATCGGTCTTATTTGAGGCCAAGGGTCGTGACAAGTTGATCGAAGCCCATTCTTCTTTTCCGGATATTTCAACAACCCGTCATTGGATCTGTAACCTTTTGATCGAGCCGGATCCACGTGGAGCACGATCTGCTTCGTACATTATTGCTATGAACATCGGGGTCAATCCAGCTCATATTATTAGAACGGGAACCTACGATGATCTCGTGACAAAACACAATGGTGTTTGGCTTTACGAACGTAAAATTCTTATTCTTGATGCATTCAGTCCTACTGCTGAATAAAATTAAGTATCTCCTCTTGTTATTTTATGGAACACTCACCTGCTATCGTCATCGGAAGTGGATTCGGTGGGTCTGTTGCTGCCCTGCGGCTTGCTGAGGCTGGCATCAAAACGCTTGTTATTGAGCGAGGTAAACGTTGGACCATCCAGGATCCAACAGTCAACGAAACCTTCAGTACTTTTGACAGTCTTGATGGTCGTGCTGAGTGGTTGAATGATACTGGACGCTCAGAAACTCCTGCTTATGAAGGATTACCTATAACCAAGCACACAGGAATTATGGAATGTGTGAAGCATGGTAAGTATACTTTTTTGGTGGGTGCTGCTGTCGGCGGTGGATCTCATTGTTATGGAGGGATTCTGATTGAACCTCCCGAGGAGCTCTGGAATAATCAAATACCAATGATTGATTATTCTGAAATGCGAGATACGTACTTTCCAGTTGTTCATAAGACAATCGGCTCTTCACCGATTCCTGATGATATTCTAAATTCTGAATATTATTTAGGATTAAGGTCGCTTGTTTCTCAGGCAGAAAAGGCTGGTTTTACGGAATGCAGTAGTACCAACAATGGAATGAAAGATGGTTATGTTAGATTTAAGATGGGAATTGATTGGGATGCCACAAGGGAAGAAATTGCTAATAAACGTGTGGCTTCACAGATTAAAGCTGAGTTCTGGTTTGGCCAAAATAGCGGTGCTAAGCAAACTTTAGACACTAACTATCTAAAACTTGCCGAAGAAACTGGATCAGTCGAGATCAGACCTCTTCATCTTGTCAATTCGATTTCAGAGAACGAAGATGGATTATACATCATAGAAACATCGCGAATCAACACCAAGGGCGATGTGATTGAGACGAAGCTTTTTAGTTGCAACCAATTGTTTTTGGCGGCTGGTGTTCTTGGCACCTGTGAGCTCCTCTTGAGAGCACAATCCAACAACACAATTTCCAATCTACCCTCTGAGCTTGGTTCCAACCTTGGCAACGACGGAGATACTTTTGCAATACGTACTGAACTTGATGAAAAAACCAATCCCCATCTTGGCGGACCTGGTGCTATTGCCATTTTGAACTATGAGAATCCCATAAGACCCGCCATCATGATGCGCGCACCACTTACCAAGTTTGATCGCTTGTTTCCCGATCATAATGCTATTGGGACTTTTATCTTTTCAAACTCTCATCACCGCGGTCGCCTAACTTTTAATAAAGATACCAATGGTCTTGATATCGAATATGAGCTTGATTATGATGCTATTTCAGCATCACAAGCGTTGCTCGATCGCTTCCAACAGGCTAATGGTGGGGAGATTATTCCTCCTGATGTTCAAATTACTGGTCATCAACTTGGAGGAGCTGCAATGGGTAGTGTCTGTGATTCTTTTGGACGTGTCCAGGGTCAGAAGGGCTTGTATGTCGTTGATGGATCTCTAATTCCAGGTTCCAGTACCTGTATGAATCCAGCTCTTACGATTGCTGCAGTGGCCGAACGTGCTCTGCAGAACATTATCCAGGAGGACATTTTGGTTTAATCCTTTATTGTCCTCAGCTGCTCTTTAGCTTTGTTCCATTCTTTACTGCAACTCCTATGACTGCTTCAACGAAATCTGTCGCAGAAGCTTGGTTCGACGGATTGGATCGAGCTGATTACGCCAGTGCGATCTCTCTGCTTCATCCAGACATCGTTTGGATCAATGTTCCACAAATCAAAGATGGTAGTGATGTTATCCCTTGGATTGGAACTGCAAGGGGTCTCGACGAGGTTACTCATCAGTTCACTAAAAGAGACGGTGTTTGCGAAGTTAAAGAGTTTAAAAGTGTAGGACTTGTTTGTGAAGGTAATACTGCTGTTGGCTTGGTTCGCGATAAAGCAACAATTATAAAAACCAATATCACTTTTGAAATCATCTTTGCTTCGTGGATGACCATTGAGGACGGCAAGATTGTTCGTTGGAAGTCCTATTGTGATACTGCACCAATTATTGCTGCTTTCAATGGTATTCAGCCACCATCCCCTGAGATTTGATTAAACTATTGCATGCACCAGGCCTTTTGTGACTTTTTGCCTCTGCTTATCTCCACTAGTTTTGTATCTCTTCTTTCCCAATGGGAAAGAAACAATGAAGAATATTGCTCCATGGCTTCGTCGAGCTAAATTGTAATTGATGTTCTTAGTTTTTAGCTAAGGATTTTTTACTTTTCAGCAGAGCCATGGCATCAATCCTTATGGTCGCCTCAAACCTCGGTGTTTGGGCAGAGGAATTACAAGGTCCTTGGGATGTCCTCAACGAGAAGGGCCACAACGTTACTCTTGCTACTGAGCAAGGTATCAAGCCATTGCCTCATGTCATCAGCATGGATCCTGATGCACTTGACACTGTTCAGAATATTAAGGTCAATCCACAAAGTGTCGTTGATAGATGTAAGGCTCTTTGGGCTTCAACTGCACTCGATAATCCTATTGCGATTAAAGATGCCAAGATGAGTGACTATGAAGCTATTGTTCTTATCGGGGGCCCAGGTGCCCCGTTAGACATGAATGGCAATTCTAAGCTTCATAAGCTTCTTGTTGATGCATTTGCCTCCGATAAATTAATTGCAACCATTTGCTATGCCGTTGGAGGCCTTGTTTGGGCTCGTAATCCTGAGACTGGTAAAAGTATTATTGACGGTAAGGTTATTTGTGCCCATCCCCGTGACTGGGACTTTACAGATCCTCTGCCTTATCCACTTGATGGTGCTCAATCTGGCAATGCAGGGACTGACCTCGTTACCCCTGGTTTTAATTACCCTGTTCAAACAATCGTAGAATTGGCGGTTGGAGAGAAAGGCCGTGTTCTTTCTAACCCGTACGTGCTTCGTAGTTGTCCCTGCACTCACTATGACTGGCCATTTGTGACGGCGCTATCTGTTGAGTCATCCACCCCATTTGGTTACATGATCGACAATGCTCTGAATCAAAAATATGGCAAGTGAGAATGTCTGTCTCTACCTCTAGCTCCTTTTTCAAGCTGGGTACCCACACCCAACTTGATTTCCCTGTTCAGAATGTTGTTATCCACGTAATTAGTAGTCCGACTGAGGGTGGTTGGGAAGGAGTTAATAGCACTATTATTGAGCTAAATACCAAGCTCATCCTTATTGACCTACCCCTACATTATGGTGTTGCCAAGGAAATTCGTAGTTTTTGCAATGCGTCTGGCAAAGACATCCATCGCATTGTGATTACTCATGAGCATCCTGATCATTGGATGGGTACTTTTGCTTTTAGTGATCATGATATTTTTGCACAGTCTTCCACAATTGAATTTATTGCCAAAAATGGAGACGGTATTCTTGCACTCAAGAAAAATCAATTACCAGTTGATTGTCTTTCAGAATCTGTATACGTTCCCAATTGTTCTTTTGATGAACTCGAAGAGCTTGTTGATGGAATACATATTAAATGGTCAATCGCAAGACATTTAGAATATCAATCTGCTTTTTATGCTGAAATCCCTGAGTTAGCAGTTCTTGTTGCTGGTGATATGTTATATAATAATTGTCATCTTTTTCTTGGCGAGCGTCTTCAGGATGGACAACCTAATGCCACTCAATGGCTTTCCCAACTTAGGAATATAGATTTTTCTATTTATCGTTCAATTATTCCAGGTCATGGAGCTGTTGGTGATTCAGGCATGGTCCAAACTTGTATCGAATACCTTGAAGCCATGATTCCAATTATTACTCTTCCCGGTATGACCACTGATCTTTATAAAAATAAAGCTATTCAAAAGTTTCCTAATCATAAAGTACAGGATATGTTGGATTTGTCTGGTTTTTTCTTGTACGACTTTCAAGGTCTCTAGGTTCTCATCCCATTTTTCTCTGTTATGTCTGTACTCTTCACTGAGTTTGAAATCCCGATCAACACACCACTGGGTTCACTGAACGCATGGGCAATTACCTATGGTAATCCTGATCATCCTAGGATTTTACTTGTTCAAGGAGGACCTGGTACAACTCATGATTATTTAATTTCAACTGCACAAAGCCTTGCTGACCAGGGTTTCTCAGTAACAATGTATGGTCCTATCGGTACTGACTATAGTGAGAAAGCTCCTAATTATGACTTTTGTGATTTTGATTGGTTCATCAACGAGCTTAATCAAGTTGTAGATTACCTCAGGACTTCTTGTTCTGATCTGAAATTAATTGGCCATTCATGGGGAGGCTATTTGTGTATCGATTATGTACTTAGATATCCTGATAAGATTTCCCAGCTGGTTGCATCAAATGCTGTTTCAAATTTGAAAGAGTATAATCGTTATTGTGCGGATGTTCTTGTTCCTTCTTATCCTCCGGATAAGTGGGAGGTCGCTGCTAAAATTATTGAATCGCAAAACTTGAGTGATCCAGAGTTAAATCAAATTTTTTGGGATATACATTATCCAGTCCACGTATACCGTCATCCTTTGTCCGAATGGCCTGAACCTGTTATGAGAACCTTCACAACACCTAATCTTGAGATGTATCTACCTGCATGTGGTCCAGTCGCTGTAGAAATTGTTGGCTGGCTAGCGGATTGGAATCGTACCGATGATATTAAGAATATTGAAATACCATCGCTCTTTATTAGTTCTGAATTTGATACAAATACGCCAGACCATATTAAATGGATGGCTTCACAGGCTCAGAATGGTCATTATCTCCATTGTCCAAATTCTGGACACTTTTCTCATCTTGATGACAAAGAAGTTTGGGAAAAATCTGTAATTGATTTTCTTAACTCTAACTGATCTATCCGCACAACTCTATCCTATTTATTCAATGGACTTCACTTCCAAAATTTTCCAGTATCCTACTTTACAACATGATGGTTCCATTGTTTTCAATGAAGCTTCTATTGATTCCTCTTCAATTAATCTGCTAAATCAATTTAATCTCGAGTTTATTAAAATACCTGCAGGCTCTTTTTTAATGGGGTCGACCACTGCTGATACCGGGCCCGATGCTATGCCCCAGCATGAGGTATCCATTAAAAGCTTTTTAATGGCACAAGCACCTGTTACTCAGGATTTATATGAGGCAGTTGTTGGCAGTAATCCTTCCTTTTTTAAGAATCCTTCTTTACCCGTAGAGTGTATTAATTGGTTTGATGCCAAAAAACTCTGCGATCTTCTTACCTCTACCACCTCTTACAAATTTAGGCTACCTTCAGAGGCTGAATGGGAATATGCGGCCCGAGGAGGTACTACATCCACTTTTTATTGCGGAGAGATGATTAGCAATCAAATAGGAAATTATATGGCCGAAGTCCCTTGGAAGAATGGCCCCCGTGGCGACTATGTTTGTAAAACACTACCTCCTAATAGTTACCCTGTTAATCCATGGGGTCTAAGTGATATGTCTGGTAATGTATTTGATTGGTGTCAAGATGTTTACTGCTCCTATGAGCATGCCCCATCTGATGGTTCCGCTAATGAGCAATTAAATGGTCCGGAGGAGCGTTTGTTAAGAGGTGGATCTTGGTACCACACCCCGATTGCAACCGCAGTAACGGCACGTTTAAAGATTGACCCTTTATATAAAGGACCTGATATCGGGATGAGACTTGTTGTCGAAGCCAAATAATACCAATCTTATTTTGTTCTTTCTTATTCTCCATTATGCCTGAGCAAAATCCATCCAGCACTGTTCGTACTTCTTTCGATGACAATCTAGTATCAGATTATGTTTGGCCAGAGCCTCTTCAAGATATTGGCAGCTTTAAAAAAGATCAGCTCTCTCAATGTAGTAAGGATCTTTCCAGAAAAATTTTAAATCTTGGTCCTTCTTTTCAAGTAGGTTTTGCTTGTGTTGATGCTGAGAAGCAGGCTCGGTGGTATAAGGAAGCCTTTGGTTTCGTGGAAGACCGTCGTAATGATTTCAAAGAGTTTGGAACAATTGTAATTATGATGCGATGTGACACACCTCAAGGTTTTCAATTAAGGGTGGAATTTATTCAGCAACCTGAAGGTTTTGTCCTTCGTCGACCAAATCCTACATCCCATACGGTTTTTTCTGGAGTTTGTCAGTTCCAGTTCTGGGTTGACAATATTGATGAGGTATACCAAAGAATTGTTGACCGTGGTGACATTGAAGTCTCCTGGGGGCCAATCGATGTAGGTGCTGGATTAAGAATGAAGCATCTTTTTGTTCGTGATCCAGAAAGCAATATTGTATTAATTTCTGAGCCTTATTAGCCTTTCACTATATAAGTAAATGTATTATACTAACACTAACATGTTTCTTGCATTTTTCGCTATTCTAAATTGTTTTTTCAATAAACTGTACTTTAATTGTACAGTTTATTGATTTCTTTTATTTCTGGACCTAAGTTTATCGATCAGAAGTAGAAGGTTGTCATAAGGGACGCACCTAAGGATGATCCATTTTGATCTTGATTGCCGCCCATGCCTTGGAACCAATAGATAATTGGAGTTACAGTTATGTAGTTATTAACTTGCCAGGTCAGGTTCGCCATGGCTATCCAAGGATCACCATGATCTTCCCCAAGTGTTGCGTCGCTCCATTGAATTGATGATGGTTGACCAAAGGCGAAACCAATTGTTGTCTCCTCAGTTGGAAATCTCTCCCACTGCAAGGTGGCAAGCCAAGCCTTGGACATAGCTTCGTCCCCGCGTTTTGAATATTGTGTTGTCAAATCTGACTCGTAGAATCCCAAGTTAACACCACCGCTAATTGAGAAATCTTCGGTTATATACCAATATCCTGCTAATCCACCCGTTTGAACGGTCATTGGTGCGGGGGATACAAATACGTTCTCTGAAAATGGGTTTGTTGCGAGAGGTGTGCCTTGCATGTAGTAGAAGGTGGAGCCAGCTGCTGAGTCTCCATATTGAGTCCGTGTCCACCCCAATTGGAATCCAGCTCTTTGACTCGAGTATGAGAGCTGAGCTGCCATATTCCCTTGTGTTTTTCCCCCTCCCATTCCCAACGTAGAGTCGCTGCTATTGGAATTGGATGTAAGGTACCCAAAGTCTGCTGCCCATCCATTCTTCTTATATTTAATAGCAGCACCTCCGCCGATAATGTAAGGATATGCTGCTGGCACATTGGTAAATGTGATCATGTCATTATAAAGATTCCTCAGACCAACCAAATTGCCTGACTTTGGAGACAATGCTGCAGTGCCAACAGTGATGTAATCAAACGTCTGCATTCTAGGAGAAACAGTAATTTCAATATCTTCCCCTATTGGGAATTTATAAAACATCCGATAAATTTCTAGTTTATTCTCACTGGCTAGGCAGTAAGCTGATGCTGATCCGAGGTATGGATTGCCGCATGAAGGTGAATTCAAGTCAAAGTTGCTTGCTGAAAAAATCACCTCAAACATGTCCTTGCCTGTAAAGCTTGTCTTGAGCATTGGCAGGATGGTGTAAGCATATGTAGTTCCACCGTTTGCCTCGTTGTAATCATCAGATTTGCCGCTACCACTGAAACTGTTGGCATTCAGATTCCACACGGCAAATACATTTAATTTTGTTGTTGTACTGAATTGCATCGCTTCCAACTCGCCAATATTAGCCTCTAATCCATCTACTTTTCCTTTCAGGATTGCAAGCTCTGGCTCAAATTCACGTATTAGTCGTCTAATTTCATCGGTGATTGCGCTTATTCTCTCGAGACATGCATTTAATAAAGCTGCTGCTTCATAACGGCTGATTGATCTGTTTCCACGAAAACCGGAATCTGGATATCCAGCAACACATCCGTATCCTTCTACAAGGCGTTTAAGTGCTTGATATGCCCAGTCGGTTGGTTGAACGTCTGAAAAACCGGTCACGGTCGTGACTTGGTCGACGCTCTCATCTAACTCGTGCGCCATATAATTGTTCACTTCATTCAATCTTTGCTCCTGTTGTAGGTTTGATTCGATCTCTTGAGCGAAGCCAGCAGTTTGACCGCATGCTGATAATGCCAGTAATGTCAAGCCAGTACGAACGAACGTTTTCATCGAACAAAAATAGGTTTTGATTAATTTAGGATCATTTCCTTCAAACCAAGCATAAATGTCGAAAAGCCGACAAAGTTACGACTTTTTCAGACGTCCGTCTTAAAGAATCAAAGTTTTATTCAGCGATTGGTGGCTGGTATTTCTTATTGCCGTGTTCGCGCTGATAAGCGGTAATGCCATTGGGGTGCCAAACCCCTGGTGAGTCAAGCTCTTCATCTTTTTCGACGATGTTTAGGCGCCTCCTCACATCATCAATTGGCATATCTTTGTAATTAAAATAATCGATTCCGTACATTACGTCTCGGTTGCACGTCCTCCCCCTCCGAATTGCATCGGCCACCCGTTCTGGCATTCCAGGCAAATCTAGGTGTCCTTTGTCTGCGTTGAGTACGCCTCCGCCCCATGATTCAAGTCGTCCGGTTTCAAACAAACTAACAATGGCTACTAAGAAGGAGAACCCTTTAATGTCAGGTATTGCTGAGCCAATGAAGGAGAATACTTCCAGTTCACCCTCAATGGTGGTGTTGTAATCACAAAGTAAGTGAATCCAATCGTGTTGGGCAATTGATGGGTTTACGCTTCCTTTTTGTCCTGTGAAAACAAATCCACGGCCTTGGTAATACTCCCAAATGTATCGACCTAAAGAATTCTTTGGGCAATTCTCAAGCGCAAGCCATTGATCCAATAATTCTGGATCATCTTCATCGACTTCAAAAGGATCGGTCAATGTTTTGTGCACATGCATCAGTTCACCGCCCTGCTTCACCAAATCTGGATTGCCTATGTAACCCTTACGCGCCAGGTCCGATGCAGCTATTCCGTAAGCACCTTGACTGTATTCACGTGCAATTTCAATAAAGTCATCTTCTACACCCAGTGCCTCTGCAGCATGTTTTAAGGTTTCTGTGGCTTGCTCTGGTAATGGGTCAAGCACCAGTTCGGCAAGAGTAAAAAGTTGAAAGAGGCGATGTCGCACAGCCTCACTGATTCCTTTGAATTCTTGTGCGAGTGTAGTTAGCGAATCTTGATCAACTGCTGCGTCTTGAACATTCAGATCCACGCCTAGCAAGGCTGTTCCAATGGCATGAATCAAATGGATTTGCGTCAGCCCTGAGGGGCGCTCTTCATTGGCGTGTCTGGTTAGTCCATAAAGGCATTTCAATGCCACTGTGCGCTGATCTTCGCTCAGTCTTTTGAAATCTGGATCGAGATGAATCACTTTGATGCCAGAAAATGTTAATGAGGTTAGACAAGAAAATTGGCTAAATCACCTGGGTTAAGTTTTTGCTGGCAACCTTCCCAAGCCCAATTCACTTAGGTGTCTTCCCATGCAAGCTAACCAAATTGATGAGGAGTGTCAGCAGTGATGGTTTTACCAGTCCCCCATCTCCATTACTTCTGCTTTTTTTCATGAATGGAACAAGAGCACTAGCCCTTGTTCCACTTGATGGAACTCCCGTTCCTCTCGACTGAGGTCGAGCCCCACATTGAGTCCCTCTTTGAGGGCATCCTCAAAGGGGTGCGTCGATGGTGGTGCGTTGTCAATCCACAGTGCGGCGATACCCACTGCTGTGGCATGCCAACGGAATCGGCTTGTCGTGCCGATGTCCGGTTCATTCAACGCCTCCTCCAGGAGGATGTTGATGGTGAGGTTCGTGCTGGACATACTTACCAGCATCGTGATCCTGGCCTGCGCCTGCAATGAGCTGAGACACTTCGTAGTGTTCGTTATCTAGAGGGATGGTCTCGGTTTCAGATTCCCTCCCGCAGCGCATCGCTCTGGTTCATGAATGGTTTTCGCCCCGCTCAGTCGGCGGAGCTGAACAGGTTGTTCAAGAGGTTGATGCTCTTCTTCAGCGTTTCGATTGTGAGCCACAGCTTGCCGCTCTCATCGATGCTGAATCCCGGCGGTCAGGCAGTTGGTTGCATGGTCGATCGGTTTTCACCAGTCCGATTCAGTTGCTCCCATGGGGACGCAGCCACGTGCAGCAGTATCTGCCGCTTTTGCCCTTTGCGATCGAACAGATCGACCTCAGTTCATTTGAGTTGGTGATCAGCAGCAGCCACCTTGTGGCCAAGGGTGTGCTCACCGGACCAGAGCAATTGCATATCAGCTACGTGCACACCCCCGTGCGTTACGCCTGGGATCAGATGCACGCTTATCTGCAGCGTTCTGCTCTGGCTCGGCGTGGTCTGGGCCCTTTGATTCGCTGGCAGTTGCATGCTCTGCGGCAATGGGACCAACTCAGTGCCCAGCGTGTGGATCACCTCATTGCCAACTCCCGTTTCACGGCGCGTCGAATCCGCAAGTACTGGGGGCGCGAAGCCAGCGTGATCCATCCCCCCGTGGAGGTGGAGCGCTTTCGCTGGACTGCCGATCGAGACGACGTCTATCTCTGCCTGTGCCGTTTGGTTCCTTACAAGCGGGTGGATCTGGTGGTGGAAGCCTTCAACCGCTTGGGCCTGCCCCTGCTTGTGGTGGGGGATGGTTCAGAGCGGGCGCGATTGGAGGCCTTGGCAGGTCCAACGGTCACCTTGCTCGGCCGTCAGTCACAGCAGCAGGTGGAAGAGCTTATGGCCCGTTGTCGGGCCTTTGTGTATGCCGGCCTGGAAGACTTCGGCATCGCTCCGGTGGAAGCAATGGCGTCTGGAGCGCCGGTGATTGGTTTGGGCCGGGGTGGTCTGTTGGACACGGTGCGTTGTGCAGCTGCCGGGATTCCTGAGCCCACTGGGGTGTTGTTTCCAGAACAAACCGTGGAGTCGCTGGTGAAGGCCGTGGAGTGGTTTGAGCAGAAACGACTTTGGCGTTCTCTGGATGCGGAAGCCATTCGTGCCTGGGCTGAGCGCTTTCGTCCGGAAGCCTTCGCGGCGCGCTTTGAATCCGCACTGCGAACAGCTTGGAGCGCCCATCAACGGGGCTGTGCCGTTGCAGCGAGTGACCCTGCGGAGATGCCAGGGCTTCGCTGGTGACGTTGAGTGTGGTGAGTCCCAGGTTGAGCCTTTGACCTCGGCCTCCCGGCCTTCCTTAATTCAGACTGCAGGCCGTGCGCCTCGCCGTGGCAAGTACAAGCCTCATCTTGCGCTGATCTCAGCGCCGCCCTCGGTTCTCTCGACCGGCACGCTGATCCGCCACCAGAACCGTTGGGGCCGCGTCTTCAAGCGCACCGGCGACATTGTGTTTTCTCTGGCCCTACTCAGCATCGGTTCACCGGTGTTGCTGCTTTTGGCGGCCTTGGTTAAGCTCAGTTCACCAGGGCCTGTGTTTTACGTCCAGCGACGGGTGGGCCGGAGCTACCAGCGTTTTGGCTGCATCAAGTTCCGCACCATGCGGGCGGATGCGGATGCCGTTCTTGCGCGTGTTCTGGAGGCAGATTCCTCGTTGCGCGCTGAGTTCGAGCGTGACTTCAAGCTCAGGAGTGATCCCCGGATCACTCCCGTGGGTCGATTCCTCCGCCGCTCGAGCCTTGATGAGCTACCGCAGTTTCTAAACGTTCTGCGTGGGGAAATGAGCGTTGTGGGGCCGCGCCCCATCGTTGACAAGGAACTTGTCCGTTATGGCCCTTACATGGACGAAGTTGCCTCAGTCCGTCCTGGGTTGACTGGGCTTTGGCAAGTGAGTGGCCGAAACAACCTCAGTTACAAGAAACGCGTCAAGCTTGATCTGGCCTACGCCCGTGGTCGGTCCTTCGGTCTCGACTTCGCCATCATCCTGCGCACGTTCGGTGTGTTGCTCCTTCCGATGGATCGGGGTGCTTACTGAGCCGTGTTCAGCGGCTGATCGCCCATTGGATGATCACAAGACCACTGAGCCAAACAATCTCTAGCCGGCTGGATGCCTTCAGAACACTTTTGACGAGGGTCACGTTGGGGATGGGTTGGCCTGCTCCCAGCAGCGGTTTTTGAACCAGCCGCTCTCCATATCTGTTTTCTCCGCCGAGTTGGATTCCGATGCAGTGGGCGTAGATCGCTTCCGACCGCCCTGCATTGGGGGATGGATCTGCAGATCCATCCCGTTCCGCAGCTCGGACCCGTTGTGCCCAGTTCCTCCAGGGAGGGCAGACCAGGGGCAGCGTCAGCATGACTAGACGGCAGGGCAGCCAGGTGAGCAGATCATCCAGGCGTGCGCCCGCTGTCCCCAACCAGCGCAGCCGACCGCTGCGGTACCCGAGCATGGAGTCCAGCGTGCTGCTGGCCTTGAAGCCCCAGGCCAGCGCCAGTGGACCAGGGCCAGTGGGCATGACCATCCACAGCAGTGCACCGATCCCCATCCAGAACAGCGGTGCGAACACACCATCCACAGCATTTTCTGAGGCTGTTTCAGCTGCGGCCCTGAGCAGTCCCTCTCGATTCAAGCTTTGAACGTCTCGTCCAACGATCCAGCTCAAGTTCCGGCGGGCTGGTTTGAGATCGCCCTCCGCCGCTGATGGCAGCAAATTCAGCACTGCGAGCACGCTGTCCCTGAGGCTGCGAGCCGCCAGGGCGCTTGCAAGGCTCAGGGTCAGTAGCGGAAGGCTGAGCCATGCCCATGGGGAGGGAAGCCACAGCAGCCGCTCCAGACACCAGCCCGTCAGGACGCTGCCAAGCACCAGGATCAGGCTGATCAAGCCTCCCCCGATCCGCAGCTTGATTGGATGGTCCCCCGCCCATGGTTCGACCCAATGGCGCAACTGCTGAATGCTCCACCCCATTACCACCACGGGGTGGAGCCACTGGCGCGGGTCACCGATCAGCTGGTCCAGCAGTGCTGCCCCAAGCACCAGTAGGCCTCCCACTGCTTCTGAGCTCATGGGAGGCGTATGGCCAGAAACCCACAAAAATCCCCGCTATGCGCCGTTAGGGCAACAGAGCGGGGGGTGAGGTGGGTGATGGTGTTTGATGCCACCGGCTGTTCAGCGCTTGCTCTGGATCAGGCGTCCTTCAGCCAGCTGAACATCGAGCGCAGGCCTTTGCCCACTTTCTCGATCGGATGCTGGGAATCACGGTCGCGCACCTTCTTCATCTCTGGCTTACCGGCTTCGCATTCGGCCACGAAGTTCCTGGCAAAGGTGCCGTCCTGGATGTCTGCCAGAACGCGCTTCATCTCAGCCTTGGTGTCGGCGGTGATCAGACGGGGGCCGCTGACGTAATCGCCGTACTCAGCGGTGTTGGAGATCGAGTCGCGCATGGAGGTCAGTCCTCCCTTCACCATCAGATCCACAATCAGCTTCACCTCGTGCAGGCACTCGAAGTAAGCCAGTTCGGGCTGATAACCCGCCTCCACCAGGGTCTCGAAACCAGCCTTCACCAGTTCGGACAGACCGCCACACAGCACAGCCTGTTCACCGAACAGATCGGTTTCGGTCTCTTCCTTGAAGTTGGTCTCCAGGATTCCAGCACGGGTGCCACCGATTCCCTTGGCGTAGGCCATGGCCATGCCGCGGGCGTTGCCGGAGGCGTCCTGTTCGATGGCGAACAAGGCAGGCACGCCCTGGCCGTTCTGGTACTCCCAGCGCACGGTGTGGCCGGGGCCCTTGGGGGCAATCATCACCACATCCACATCGGCGGGAGGCTTGATCAGCTCGAAACGGATGTTGAAGCCGTGAGCAAAGCTGAGCACCTTGCCTGCATTGAGGTGGGGTGCGATTTCCTTCTCGTATACGTCCTTCTGGAATTCGTCGGGCAGCAAGACCATGATCCAGTCGGCCTTGGCTGAGGCATCGGCCACGCTCAGCACTTCGAGACCGTCTGCCTTGGCTTTCTCGGCGGAGCGGCTGCCGTCATAAAGGCCCACCACCACGTTCACGCCTGAATCCTTCAGGTTCAGAGCGTGGGCATGACCCTGGGAGCCATAACCAATGATGGCCACGGTCTTGCCGTTCAGCAGACCGAGATCGGCGTCGGAGTCGTAAAAGAGCTGGGCCATCCGGGGCGGGCTTGCGGAACACTGCAGTGGACGAGCTTACGCAGCGGCCTGCCCCGTTCGGTTCAGGCCTCGTTCGGATGGGAGATGACGCGGTCGATCAGGCCGTATTCCTTGGCTTCTTCGGCACTGAGGAAGTAGTCCCGGTCGGTGTCCTTCTCGATTTTCTCGAAGCTCTGGCCACTCATGTCGGATAGGGAGCGGTTGAGCATCTCCTTCATCCGCAGGATCTCCCGTGCCTCAATTTCGATGTCACTGGCTTGGCGACGGCTGGTGCCACCAAGGGGCTGGTGGATCATGATCCGGCTGTGGGGCAGGGCAACCCGCTTGCCCTTGGTGCCAGCGGCAAGAAGAAAAGCACCCATGGATGCCGCCAGGCCAACGCAGATGGTCACTACCTCGCTTTTGACATACTGGATGGTGTCGTAGATCGCAAGCCCAGCCGTGACTGATCCGCCGGGGGAGTTGATGTACAGGTAGATCGGCTTGCTGCTGTCCTCCGAGTCGAGATAGAGCATTTGGGCCACCAGGCTGTTGGCAATGCCGTCATTGACCTCAGAGCCGAGGAAGAGGATCCTCTCCACCCCAAGACGAGTGTAGATGTCGACCCAACGCTCCATCTGGCTGCCGGGCAGGCGATAGGGAACGCTGGGGGTACCGATCGGCATGGTTCAGAACGTTGAAGGAAGAAGTGCAGGAGGGTTGGGTCTGATGCCGTCGGTCAGACGGGGGGATTGCCAGGCAGATCCTTGCGGCTGCTGAGCACGCGGTCGATGAGGCCGTACTCAACGGCTTGTTGCGGGGTCAGGTAGCTCATCCGGTCGGAGTCCTTGCTCAGCTCTTCCACAGAACGACCTGTGTTGGTGGAGAGAATTTCAAGCATCGCCTGCTTGTTGTGCAGCACTTCTTTGGCACGGATTTGGATGTCAGTCGCCTGGCCGCGGGCACCGCTGCGCGGCTGGTGCAGGACGATGGAAGAGTTCGGGAGAGCGGCCCGTTGACCTTTCGTACCTGCCGAGAGGATCACAGCGGCTGTACCCATTGCCTGGCCGATGCAGATGGTGTGCACCGGAGGCTTCACGTAGCGAAGGGTGTCGCAGATGGCGAAGGCTTCGGTCTCGAAGCCGATCGCTTCACCTGAGTACCAGCTGGTTCCAGTGGAGTTGATGTAGAAGTAAATAGGCTTCTCTGGGTTGTCAAATTCCAGATAAAGCAGCTGAGCAATGATCAGCTCAGTCACGTCGATCCCCATCTGACGCTTGGCGTCGTCGTCAGAGAACAGGGGCAAGCCCAAATAGACGATCCGCTCCTTCAGCAGGAGTGAGGGAAGGTCTGGAGGTGGTGTACGCATCACGGCGCTGTCGCCGTAGTACGGGGCCGAAGTTGTCATCTCCACCATTGCGGTGGGGCGAGCCTAGCCGGGGTCAGCGGGCTTGCGGTTGCTGGTTTTGGCCGGTTTCCCCTGACTTTTCGATTTGGATGAATGCTTGGTGTCTGTTGATGCATCGTTCTCGTCCAACCGTGCGAACACCATGCGGCCGGTTGGGGTTTGCAGGGCACCGGTCACCACCACCGGTTTGCGTTGGCCGATCAGCGATTTCGCCTCGTTGACCACCACCATCGTTCCATCATCGAGGTAGCCGACCCCCTGGCTGTCCTCCTTGCCCTCACGCACGATCTTGAGTTTGAGCTCGTCGCCGGGTTGCACTTCAGGCCGCAACGCGATCACCAGCTCACTCAGATTCATCACCTTCAGGTCTTTGACCTGGGCCACCTGCGCCAGGTTGAAGTCTGCGGTCACCAGCGTGCCGCCGGTGTCTGATGCCAACTGCAACAGTCGGTCGTCAGTTCCCTTGCCTTCGTAACGGGTGCTGTTGATCACCAACCGCCGCCCGTAGGTTTCCCGCAGATCCTTCAGAAGCTTCAGTCCACGTCGGCCCTTGGCTCGCTTTTCGATGTTGATGGAATCCGACAGCTGCTGCATCTCATCGATCACCGATTCGGCAACGATCACTTGCCCTTCCAGCAATCCGCAGGCGAGCATTCCGCGGATCCGGCCATCAATGATCACGCTGGTGTCCAGGATCTTGGCTGTGGCGGGGGTCAGAACCCCGTCAGCCACCAGCAGTGCCTCCGTGCTGGCGGGATTGAACAGGCGCAGCAGCGTGCGGCCGTGAACTTCCGCCAGGTTGCTTCCCAGAATTCCGAAAAAGACATTGCTCACCACCGCCAGAAGGGGTTTGAGCAGAACAATTCCCCCAGAAAACGGAAGCAGCAGAACAGGCAGCAGCAGCAGGTTGGCCACCAGCAGCCCCAGGATCAGTCCGACAGCCCGGCTCACCAGCAGATCGGTGGGCATGGTGCGCACCTGTTGCATCAGGCGCACCCGCAGCCTTTTGAACACCAGGCCTGCGATCAAGCCAACGCCACCTCCAGCTCCGCTGAGCTGGAGACGCAACTGTTCAGCATTGGTGGTTGCACTAACCAGGCCGTCGGGCAGCAAGTGAATCCCCATCCAGCCGGCAGCCGCACCGGAAACCACAAACAGAAGCAGGATGAGCGGATCCACCATGGGTTCAGGTCGTGGCAGCTCGATCCGGATGCCAGAAGCATGCCTTATCCCATCCCGCCCCGCAGCGCCTATCTCCACATTCCCTTTTGCCACCGGCGCTGTTACTACTGCGATTTCGCCGTGGTTCCCCTGGGGGACCAGGCCCGCGCCGACAACGGGCCTGGCAGCCGCTCGATCCGTGAGTACCTAAGCCTGCTGCACCGTGAAATCGCCTCTGCCCCAAGCGGTCCGCCCCTATCGACGGTGTATGTCGGCGGGGGAACGCCATCGCTGTTGTGCCCCGATCAGATCGGAGACCTGCTCGATGCCTTGACCAATAAATTTGGTCTTCAACCGGGTGCGGAAATCACCCTGGAGATGGACCCAGCCACCTTTGATGCCGCGCAGTTGGCCTCCGTTCTTGCCCATGGCGTGAACCGCATCAGCCTGGGGGGGCAGAGCTTTGATGATGCGGTGCTCGAGCAGCTGGGGCGTCGGCATCGCCTGAGCGACCTCCATGCGGCGATCGACTGGCTGGTTCAGGCCTGGCGCGATGGCGCGCTCATCTCTTGGAGTCTCGATCTCATCCAGAACCTCCCGGGTCAGACCCTGACCGGGTGGGATGCGCAGTTGGATCAGGCCATTGCCAGTCAGGCCCCCCATCTCTCGATTTACGACCTCTCGGTGGAGCCGGGCACGGTGTTTGATCGCCAACGTTCGCTTGGCCTGTTGAAGCTGCCGGAGGACGACCTTGCCTTTGCCTTGATGGAGCGGACCACGCAACGGCTGGCGGCTGCTGGACTCAGCCGCTACGAGATTTCCAACCACGCCCGTCCGGGCCATGCCTCCCGGCACAACCGGGTGTATTGGAGTGGTGCCGGTTGGTGGGGTTTTGGCATGGGAGCGACATCCGCACCCTGGGGGGTGCGTTTGGCACGACCCCGCACCCGCGCCGCCTACGCGGAATGGCTTGATCACCCTTCTCACGAATCGATCGCCGAGGCTGGTCTCCCCCTGGATGATCGATTGCTGGTGGGTCTGCGGCGCCGCGAAGGGGTGACCCTTCAAGGGCTTGATGCTGATGCGCTGGTGCGCCGTTGGCAACCGTTCGTTGAGCGTGGATGGCTGCAGCAGCGGGCAGGCCGTTGGTGTCTCACCGACCCCGAGGGCATGGCCCTCAGCAATCCAGTGTTGATTGAGGTGATTCTGTGGTGGGAAAAGGTTTTAGAAGAACAAAGCCAGTAACAGCAAGCGATCTGATTGATCAGCGGCTGCTCTTGCGTTTGGCTCGGAGTGCAACGACCTTGCGATCTTTAGGGCTGGTTGGGTCAGAAATGTGAATGAATTCGCCCGAAATCTCAAAAAAAAGAGGTCGGCCCCTCAGCCCACCCCCAAACGACGCATTGAAGGCACCACTGCCTTCTGATCCATCATCGCTGACGGGTGAGCCCTCGCCCGGTATCAGTTGCATCTAATTAGGCATTAATGCTTGGCCGGATCTTCTCAAGTTGGCTGTGAGGATGGCTAAGGCGCTAGCACCACTGCAAACGCTTGGGAGACGGAATGTTCACGGGTTCCCTCGCCCGCGTTTCCCTAAACGTTTGAGACGGTGGAGCCAAGGCTCGATGGCCGACCCCCATCCCTGTTTTCGAGCAGGTCAAGCAGGGTCAGCCAGCAACTCTGAGATGTTGGGCATGGGATCAGGCTTCCCATCTGCAATTGCACGGGCACGAAGGTAAAACCAGCTCTCGGTATCGCCCTTGGCTTCCATGCTTTCGGCGATTGATTTCCAGTTGTTGATCTCAGCTTGATCCATAGGGAAGCAAAAAAAATCTCCGGAACCCCTCAGAACCGGAGATTGTCCAACGGTCTGGTTGCAGCTCTGCATTCAGACTGATGGAGCCTAAAAATCGAGAGCCGACGACGGAGGTACGGATGACCGTTGTCGTCTCTCGAAACCCTGCTATTTCTTTCCAGGCTTCGCTTCACACACAGCCCTGTGGCGCTTTTAGGGCTGTGATTCAAGTTCTATCGGCTTGGGTGATCCTCCCATTGGTGGGAGGAGTGTGGTTCCGGGTCTGATTGACCCAACCCTTCAATGCGTCGATGAACAGTCGGCGGCCATCCACGAGTGCTGGGCTGAAGGGAGGTTGTTTGGCGGTGAGCCCAAGCAGATCTGCCGTGACGCGCACTTGGCCATCGCAGTCATCACCTGCCCCGATGCCGATCACCGGGATGGTCAGGGCCTGCTGCACCCGGCACGCCAGCTCGGCTGGAACATGTTCCAGCACCAAGGAGAAGCAGCCCTTCTGCTCGAGGGTGCATGCTTGCTCGAGCAGGCGTTCCTGGCTGATGGCGTCCGTGGCCTGGCGGCGGTACCCCAGACGATGCACGGCCTGAGGCGTGAGGCCCAGATGCCCCATCACGGGAATGCCCATGCGCACCAGACGGTCGATCACGGCGACAACCTCGGGTTCCGCTCCCTCCAACTTCACCGCCGCAGCACTGGACTCCTTCAGCAGGCGCCCTGCCGCTGCAACGGCGCGGTCTTCACCGCATTGGTAGCTGAGAAAGGGCAGGTCACAGACCAGCAGGGGCTGATCGGCGGGCATGGTCGTCAATCCTCGTGCCACCGCCTGGGTGTGATGGAGCATCTGGTCCAGGCTCACCGGGAGTGTTGTGGCATGACCCAGCGCCACCATGGCCAGTGAATCACCGATCAGCAGCACATCTGCACCGGCGGCTTCGGCCAGAGCTGCAGAGAGGCTGTCCCAAGCGGTGAGTACGGCGATGGGTTGGCCCTTCTGCTTGAAGCGGGTCAGATCAGAAGGACGCATGCAGCTTCAGAACCCCTCAGGGGCTCATTGCTAGCATTTAACCGATTCGGGCCCATGCGGCTCTGACGCCCAAATCTGGTCAGGACCGGAAGGGAGCAGCCACACGGGATGCTCAGGGCAGGCGTGGGTTCCGGGTCACCACCTTCCAATGAGCCATCAGACAGCAGGGTCTGACGGGGCTCTCAGACCGTTCCGTTGTCCTGTTGTTGACGGCGGCGCAGGAATTCAGGGATTCGAGCGCCGTTCTCTTCGGGTTCCGCATGGTTCGCCATCGATGGCATCGAGCGGCTGCGCTCGCTGCGGTAAGGCTGCTTGTTTTCGAATCCTGTGGCGATCACCGTGACGTGAATCTCGCCTTCGAGGGCTTCATCCACCACAGCGCCCACGATGATGTTCGCTTCGGGGTCAACGACGTCGTAGATGACCTCAGAAGCAGTGGTCATGTCCTCCAGGGTCATGTCCTTGCCGCCGCTGATGTTGATCACACAGCCCTTTGCACCATCGATGCGCTCGGTTTCCAGCAGTGGGCTCGCAATCGCGGCTTGGGCTGCTTCCACGGCTCTGGAGCGGCCGGAACCGATGCCAATGCCCAGGAGTGCCGTGCCCGCTTCAGTCATCACGGAGCGAACGTCCGCAAAGTCAACGTTCACTAGTCCAGGGCAAGTGATGATGTCACTGATGCCCTTGACGCCCATGCGCAGGACGTCGTCCGCACTGCGGAAGGCCTCCTGAAGGGGGGCCCCGCCGATGGCATCACGCAGGCGGTCGTTGGGGATCACGATCAGGGTGTCCACATGTTCCGCCAAACGAGCGATGCCTTCGTCGGCCTGACGCATGCGACGACGGCCCTCGAAGCTGAACGGCTTGGTCACGATGCCGACGGTGAGAGCACCGACTTCACGGGCGACTTCGGCGACTACTGGTGCGGCACCAGTGCCCGTTCCACCGCCCATGCCAGCGGCAATGAACACAAGATCGGAGCCCTGCAGTGCGTCGTGGAGATCTGTGCGGGATTCCTCGGCTGCTTTCTGGCCGATGGTGGGATTGCCGCCGGCGCCAAGCCCGCGCGTCAGGGTCTGCCCCAACTGCAGACGTTGCTGCGCTTGCGACTGGATTAGGGCCTGCGCGTCGGTGTTGAGAACGCGGTAGCCAACCCCTTCAAGGTCACTGAGGATCATGCGGTTGACGGCATTGCTGCCACCGCCGCCAACGCCGATGACCTCGATGCGGGCGGACTGGCTGGGCTGGATTCCCGCTGCCGTGTAAGACCCTGAGCCGCTCACCATCTCCATCGTCGAGGCAGAACCGTGTGGTTGCGTTGCATTATGTCCCTGAAGCCTGGTCTCGGCTTCAACTGATCACAAACCAGGCCCTGAGGTTGTGGTCTCCGGATTTTCAACCCTCATGTTTCAGGGTTGGGTTGGGACTTTCTTGGTCGCAGGTGGCGACGGCAGTTGCAGCTCCGGTCGCTCCGGATTGCTGAGATCAAGGTTGCTTTGATGGGCCTGGCGCAGGTGCTTCGGCAACGTCTTGTTGAGGTGGACGATCGTGTCGATCTGGGTGTTCATCAGGGCTGGTTCGCCTCCGAGGTCTATTCGGCCCAATCCCGTGGTGATCAGACTGACGCTGCCATCGGGGTGAAGCACGATCGCTTTCAGTCTCCCCTCGAAGCGATCCCGTTGTTGCAGCAATGCGGCGATCTGGCCGCTTTTCCGATCATTCCAACCGCGGACCATGATGTTGGTGAGCGGTTCTGGTGATGCTTCGCTGAGGGGAATCCATTGCCCGTCGGCGTTCAGCAGTCCCCTCTCCCGTCCGTCGGGACCCTGACGCATCGCCTTGGCAACGGGAATCTCGGGTTTCAGGCTGATGATGAGGCGAGCGGGCAGTATTCGGCGCTCCACCTGAGCAGCTCGCACGGGCAGCTCCCTGACCAGCTGGTTTTCAAGTGCCCTGGGACTGATCTCCAGCAGGGGTGAGGGAAAGCGCAGCTTGGCCGCCTCGACTACCTGGCTGGTCTCGAGGGCAGCGCCGCCGGTTAGGACCATCACATCGGAGCTCCGCAGCGTCCAGCCATGGCGCAAGAGGATCCATGTGCATCCTCCACCGAGGAGCAGAAAGGCCACCAAGCGCCAGAGCTGGAGCAAAAGAACCTGCCGACGCTCCCGGCGCAGCTCCCTGCGACGGGCCACCTGAGCGGAAACCGGCCGTTGGGAGGACTGGGTATCGGTCGAGACCCGACTCAAAGGTCGCACCGGGCCCGCGCCATCAGTTGCTCACCCCAGCTGCGTGCGCGGTCTGCATCAGAGAAGGGCACATCCATCTGCAGATCCTTGCCAACGAGGCGCAGCCGACAACGCCCCTGGGATTCATCGGTGAGTGGCGCATCACCGGAGGCCAGCGACATCAGTTCCACCAGTTCGAGTTTGCAGACATCAAACGAGCCCTGATCCTGAAAGCTGCCTGCTTCGAAGCTGCTCCAGTGCAGTGCACCGTCTTTCAGACGCGCACCACCACAACCGTCGAGCTTGGCAAGTTCGGAGCCTTCGGCCCAGGCGCGAAACAGGGTTTGGCGCCGGCGTTCCAGCCATCCGAGCGATGCCAGCAGCACAAAGGCCAGTAGCAAAGGAAACCAGAGCAGTCCGTGGCTCATGGGTCAGGCGAAGGACGCTGCTCTCATTCTCCTGCTGTTTGGATCAGTTTGTGCACCAACTGTTCGAGTGTTACGCCGCTGGCGGCCCACAGCATCGGGAACATGCTCTGGGCCGTGAAACCAGGCAGGGTGTTGATTTCGTTGATCCACAGCTGATCGTTGGTCTCGTCGTAGAAGAAGTCCACCCGACTCATGCCGTGAACGCCAACAGCTGCACAGGCCTGCAAGGCCTGCTCACGAATGCGGTCACGCACCGGATCAGGCAAGGGAGCTGGAATCAACGTGGTGCTGCGACCTGCGGTGTATTTGGTCTCATAGTCGTACCAGTCCGCATCAAAACGAACCTCCCCGATCACCGATGCTTCGAGCGTTCGTCTCCCCAGAACGGCGCATTCCACTTCTCTGGCGTTGACGCCCTGCTCCACCACCAGCCTCGGATCGAGTGCTGCTGCCTGCTCGAGTCCTGCTTCCAGTTCTTGGCGGGAACGCACTTTGCTGATGCCCACTGATGAGCCGAGATTGGCCGGCTTCACAAAACAGGGGTAGTTCAGTTCGCGTTCAATCCGGTCCAAGAGAGCCGATCGGCTCTTGGCGTCCTCGAGTTCCGACGCGTGAAGAGCTACATAGGGCACCTGGGACAGCCCGGCGCTGGAGAAAGCAGATTTCATCGCCTGTTTGTCCATGCTGACGGCTGAGCCGAGCACGCCCGCGCCCACGAAGGGTTTGCCGGTTAGCTGAAACAACCCCTGAATCGTTCCGTCCTCGCCGTTGGGACCATGCAGCACCGGGTACCAGAGGTCGATCGCATCGCAGCCCTCCGGGAACCCCTGGAATCCTGAGGGTGGCCTTGGTGTTGTGAGCTCCGGTGCGACTTCAGAGGTCAGGGTTGCCTCGGCCAGATCCGTTCCCCACCAGCGACCATCACGGTCGATGTAGATCGGCTGCACCGTGTAGCGCTCGGTGTTTTCACCGCTGCGCAGGCCCCGAACGACAGTCGCTGCAGATCGGATCGAAACGTCGTGCTCTCCAGAGCGGCCTCCAAAGACGAGGCCAACCGTGATGGGACTGGACGGCATGAATGCTGCGACCCCTGAGCGGTGGGAGCGCCAAAGGTATCAGCGTTGTGCTCAGTGGGGCAGGGGGCTGCCGCTGAGCGAAAAGGAGCGCACCGCATCAATGCGCACCTGAACAAGATCGCCAGCTTTGTTGGCATGACCATCTGCTCCGGTGGCACTGAAGAAGGTCAGGCGATTGGTGCGGGTACGCCCCATCAGCTGTGATGGGTCCTTGGGATTGATGCCCTCCGCAAGCACTTCTTCCGTGCGCCCCTCGTAGCGGGCATTGGCTTTGCGAGCGCAGCGTTCCACCAGGGCATTGATTTCGCGCAGGCGTTCCACCTTCACCTCTTCTGGCAGCTGGTTGTCCCAATTAGCTGCAGGGGTATTGGGCCGGGGTGAATAGGCCGCTGTGTTCACCTGATCGAAGCCAATCTCTTCGATCAGATCGAGGGTGCGGCGGTACTGCGCATCCGTCTCTCCGGGGAAGGCAACGATCACATCGGCACTGAGGGAGGCATCGGGCATGCGCTCACGGATGCGGTCGATGATCCGCCGGTAGCGTTCAACGGTGTAGCCCCGGGCCATGGCCTGCAACACGTCGTTGTCTCCGCTCTGAAACGGAATGTGGAAGTGTTCACAGAGCTTGGGCAGGTCGGCACAGGCATCGATCAGCCGCTCGGTGAAGTAGCGCGGGTGGCTGGTGGCAAAACGGATCCGTTCAATGCCCTCCACGTCGTGAACGTGATGGAGCAGATCGGTGAGGGTGTGTTGGCGGCGACCCTCCGGCGTGATGCCCGGCAGATCCCGGCCATAGGCATCAATGTTCTGGCCGAGCAGGGTGATTTCCTTGTAGCCCTGGGCGGCAAGACCCTCCATTTCCAGCTTGATCGCCTGGGGCAGCCGTGATTGTTCCTTGCCGCGCACGGAGGGCACCACGCAGTAGGTGCAACGTTCGTTGCAGCCATAGATCACGTTCACCCAGCCGCAGATGCTGCTGTCCCGGCGGGCCGTGGTGATGTCTTCAAGGATGTGGTGGTCTTCAGTGGCGACCACTTGCTGACCGCTGTCCACCTGCAGCAGCAGGGTTTCCAGGCGATTGGCGTGTTGCGGTCCCATCACCAGATCCAGCTCCGGCACCCGCCGGAGCAGGGATTCGCCCTCCTGCTGGGCAACACAGCCCGCCACCACCAGGATGAGATTGGGGTTGCTGCGTTTCCTCTGGGCCTGTCTGCCGAGGTAGCTGTAAACCTTCTGCTCGGCGTTGTCCCGGATGGTGCAGGTGTTGTAGAGCACCAGATCGGCATCCAGTTCGGCTGACGCCTCCCGGTAGCCCATGGCCTCCAGGATTCCCGCCATCCGTTCGGAATCCGCCTTGTTCATCTGGCACCCGAACGTGGTGATCCAATAGCTGCCCCGCTGGGGGTTGGCGGTGGCGTCAGTGGCGAGGGGGGCGGAGGCGACCAAATCTCTGGCTCAAGCCTTCTCAGTGTGAGTCACAGCGGTGTTGTGTCAGTTTGGAGATTGCCAGCCGGACGGCGATGGGCTGGGCCCTCACACGGTTTTCGCTCACCAAGGCCGTGCCCCTCACGATCAGCAGGGGCACCACCGCTGCCGTGGTGCGGTTGCAGCTCAGGTTGGAAGGTGAGGGGCTGGTGGGTCGCGGCGAGACCGGTGGATTTGAGACCGGCCACCGTGCCTTCGCCCTTGAGGCTGTGGAACAGGAGCTGCTGGCGCTGTTGCCGCAACTGGAAGCTCTGGATCCCCACCGTCCGCAACGGTTCGAGCCCCTGCTTGCCTCCCTGAGTCCCCCGGCCCGTTGTGCCATTGACCTGGCCTTGTGGGACTGGCATGGGCAACGGCTCGGCCATCCGCTGTGGCGGCTCTGGAGATTGGACCCAGCCGAGGGTGTGGCCACCAGCGTCACCCTGGGACTGGCTTCTGTGGACGCCGTGTTGGATCGTCTCCAACGCTGGTGGACGCAGCTGCCGGCGACGCGGGTGAAGCTCAAGCTGGGCAGCCCTGACGGGTTGGACCACGACCTCAGCCTGTTGGAGGCGGTGGCCCAAGCCATCACGGATCGATCCCAGCGGCAGGGTGTGGCCATCGAACTGCAGGTGGATGCCAACGGCGGATGGACCGTGGATCAGGCCAAGCGAATGCTGGAGCCCCTGGCCGCACACCGGGTGGTGCTGCTGGAGCAACCCCTGGCTCCCGATCTGGATCCCACGCAGGACACAGCGGGATTCGCGGCGCTTCACCCCCACTGTCCGATGCCCCTGGTGGCGGATGAAAGTTGCTGGGATCTGGACGATCTGCTGCGCCTGGCTCCCGTGGTGGATGGTGTGAATCTCAAGCTGCTGAAGACCGGCGGGCTCAGTCAGGCCCTGCTGATGGCCCAGGTGGCGCAGACGAAGGGGCTGGACCTGATGGTGGGGTGTTACTCCGACAGCTCGTTGTTGAACGGCGCAGCGGCCCAGATGTTGCCTCTGATTCGTTGGCCGGATCTCGACAGCCACCTCAACTTGGTGGATGACCCCTTTGTGGGCCTTGAGTTGCAGAACGATCGTTTGCGAGCTTCGGCTATGGCTGGATTGGGGATCCGTCCTTTAGGAGGCACAGCGGCGTGATGAGCGGGATTCAGGCGCCGTCGGGATTTCGGGAGCTGCGGTTGGTGCTGCTCCAACACGGCGGATTGGCCAGCCTCACTGGCAAGACCGGTCTGGCCATACTCCGCCACCGTGCTGGTCCGATCGTCGCGGTGATCGATCCCGATCATGCGGGCCAGTCTCTGCAATCCGTCACCGGTATCGAGCGTGACGTGCCGGTGGTGGCGGATTTGGCTGCGGCGCTGCCCTACAAGCCTGAGGTCGCTGTGGTCGGCCTGGCTCCCTCGGGGGGGCGGCTGCCTGATCCTGTCCGCCACGATGCCTTGGCGGCGTTGCGCGCCGGCCTTCACCTCGCCAGCGGACTCCACACCCGGCTGGCCGATGATCCTGAGCTGGCGGAAGCCTGCTGGCCTGACCGTTGGATCTGGGATCTTCGCCGGGAGCCGGAAGGTCTCAACGTTGGCCAGGCACGCGCCGCAGCACTCCCCTGTCGGCGGTTTCTGGCGGTTGGCACCGATATGGCTGTCGGCAAGATGAGTGCATGCCTGTCTTTGTTGGAGGCGGCCCAGCGCTCCGGGATCCCTGCGCGCTTTGTCGGGACAGGTCAGGCGGGAATCCTGATCAGCGGGGAAGGGGTCGCCCTGGATGCTGTGCGCATTGATTACGCCGCCGGTGCGGTGGAGGCGGCGGTGCTTCGGGCCGCGGATGCTCTACCTGAGCAGGGCCTTGTGCTGGTGGAGGGGCAGGGGTCGCTCTGCCATCCGGCCTCAACAGCCACCCTGCCCCTGTTGCGCGGCACCCAGCCGACGGCTCTGTTGCTTGTGCATCGGGCAGCACAGCAGACCATCGACCGGCTGCCTCAGATTCCTCTCCCCAGCCTTGAGGCTTTGGTGGCCACCACTGAAACCCTGGCAAGCTGGGCTCGGCCTGATGGGGCCGGTAAGCCAGCCAGGGTGGCCGCTGTCGCCCTCAACACCGCACGCCTTGATGAGGCTCAGGCTCGAGAGGAGGTGGAGCGCATCTGCCAGACCCTGGGTATGCCCTGCACGGATCCAATCCGCTGGGGTGCCGAACCTCTCCTGGAAACTTTGTTGAATTGTTAGAAGGGCGAGCGAGGGGATTCGAACCCCCGAATAGCGGCGCCACAAGCCGCTGCCTTAACCACTTGGCGACGCCCGCCGCGTCCGTGAGAATCTACCAACACGAGCTGCAGCCTGCCTGGTGTCCCGTTCATCGCGTCCGCAAGGTCGGTCTGCTCTAGCGATGTTGGCGGGGGGGATTGCAGCGGCCGGGGTGCTGTCGCTGGTGGTATCCAACCCGTCGTTGGAGGACTATCAGGCCCATGCCGGAGACCAGCTGGTCCGGTTGGGCACCAAGGAACTGTGCGACGAACCAACCCTGCCGATGGTCCTGCGTCTCTGGATTCGCAATTGCCCTGAACTGATTGCCTCCCAGCGGGATGCACTGGTGGCATTGGCAGGCCAGTTCACCACCCGCCGCAACTTGTTTGTGGCCAGTCTCTATTCCACGCGGATGGAACGGAAGGAGATGCTGCCGGGTCTGCGCCTGCCTGGTTTTGAAGTGCTCAGCCTTGGTGTGGCCGGTCGTTTCGTCGTCCTCCGCACCGATGCCAGCAAGGGTACTGAGCGGTGATGGACACCCCGTCGCTTGAGGCCCAGTCGGGCAGTGGTGCCCTTGAGGCCTGGGCCCCCTTGGGACTGCTGGATTTCGCCCCTTCAACGCCCCTGCCTGATGGCGAGAAGCAAGGGCTGACGCCTGTGCGGCTTGCCTGGCATCAGGGGCGCTTGAGGGAGCCCATGCCCCTGCCCGCCGAACACGTGTCTCCGTCTCGGATGGTGCTGCCGCGCTTGGTCGACTGCCATGTCCATTTGGACAAGGCTTACACCTGGCAGGAGCATCCCAACCTCAGCGGCAGCTATGGCGGTGCCCTGGAGGCCAACCTGCGGGAGCACAGCAGCCGAACCGTGGCCTGTGTGCTTCAACGTGGAGAACGCGCCATGGAGAGGGCGTTCGCCCATGGGCTGCGGGCGATGCGCAGCCATGTGGACAGTGGAGGCCCCGGTGCTGAGCCCAGTTTGGAGGCCTTGCTCACCCTGCAGCAGCGCTGGCGAAGCCGCATTGATCTCCAGCTGGTGGTGCTGGTGCCCTTGGAATTCTGGTGTTCAGCTGAAGCGGATGCTCTGGCGCGTCGTGTGGCCGCCAGTGGCGGCTGTCTTGGTGGTGTCCTGACCCCTCCTTGTGGATCGGCTCTGGTCACCGAGCAGTTGGAGGCGTTGTTGCGCCTGGCTGATCGCCACAACTGCGGTGTCGATCTGCACATCGATGAGGCGGATCACGGCCCGGCGGAGGGAATGGTTCAGCTGCTGAAGGCTCTGCAGCGCGTGCCGGTGCAGGTTCCCGTTACTTGCAGCCATGCCAGCAGTCTTTCCCTGTTGCCGGCGTCACGCCTGATGCGGTTGGCAGAGCGCATGGCAGCAGCGCAGCTCAGTGTGATTGCACTGCCCCTCACCAATGCCTGGTTGCTGGCGCGGGCGGATCACGCCACACCACTTCAGCGTCCGCAGGCTCCGATCCGTCAGTTGCAACGTTGTGGTGTTCCGGTGGCGGTGGCGGGTGACAACGTGGCCGACCCCTGGTTCCCGGGAGGTGACTTCGATCCTTTAGCCCTGCTGGCCGCATCGATGCCGTTGACCCAGTTGCTCCCCTGGCAGCGCTTGGGCCTGGCCCCCTTCACCACGGCACCGCCCGCCATTCTTCAGTTGGAGTGGGATGGAGTGCTGCGGGCTGGTGCTCCAGCCGATCTGATCTGCATGGAGGGCCAGGGATGGTCGGACCTGATCCGATCTCCTCCCCAGCGTCAGGTTCTTGTGGACGGCCACTGGCAGTCGTCACCGGGCGCTAGACCCTGAGCAGTGTTCCGCCACGCCATGGGTCGCGCCGAAGCCTTGATTGCCCTGCGGCAAGCCCTCAGTGCTGTTCCGGAGCTGGAGCTGTTGGAGGAACCGGGGGAGCTGCAGCGCCATTCCCGGGACGCCTTTGAGTACTCCCCCGTCCTGACGCCGCGGCTGGAGGCCTGCCGTGCTGAGTTGGTGGTCCGCCCGCGCACGGTGGATGCTGTTGAACGGCTGGCTTCGGCCTGCGCTGAGCACCAGGTTCCCTTAACCCTGCGCGGCTCCGGGACAGGGAACTACGGCCAGTGCGTGCCTCTGCAGGGCGGTGTGGTGATGCTCACCACGGCCCTGCGGCAGATCCGCTCGATTGATCCGATCACCGGGGTGGTGACCGTGGAACCGGGCTGTGTGATGCGCGATCTGGATCAGGAGTTGCGCCGGCATGGACGCCAGCTGCGCTTGATGCCCAGCACCTGGCGCAGCGCCACCATTGGCGGCTTTGTTGCAGGGGGCTCCGGGGGCATCGGTTCGCTGCGCTGGGGCTTTCTGCGGGATCCAGGCCATTTGCTCGGGTTGGAGATCGTGCCGCTACGTGCCGATGCTCAGCGTCATCAACTCGGCGAGATGGATGCGGAGGCCTTGAATCACGCCTATGGCACCAACGGCATCATCACGGCCCTCAGCCTGGCCACAGCTCCAGCGGTCAACTGGCACCAGGTGAGTGTCGACTGCGAGCACTGGGAGCAGGCGATTGAGCTGATGCAACGGATCGCTGCCTCGGCCTTGGATCTCCATCTGGCGAGCCTGCTGGAACAGCCGCTGCTGTCGCGTTTGCCCAGCTGGGGTGGCCCTGCCGTCTCGGCGCACCGTCTTCTGTTGCTCGTCGCCCCCGATGGGCTCAACAGCCTGCATTGGATGTCGCAGTCAGCCAGCACCAGCCTGCGGGATCTCGGCCCTGAGGATCTCTCCGGGGGCAATGGCTTGCGCGAGCTGAGCTGGAACCACACCACCCTGCATGTAAGGGCTTCAGAGCCGGGATGGACCTACCTGCAGATGCTGTTGCCGCAACCGGAGGCCCCAGCGATGGCGGCACTGAAGCAGCGCTGGGGTGATGCCCTGCTCTGGCATCTTGAGCTTGTGCGTCAGCAGGGCTGTCCCCGTCTGGCGGCCCTGCCGTTGGTGCGTTGGCAGGGGGCGGATCAGCTGAACCGGTTGATGGACGACTGCAGGGCCGCGGGTGCGGTGTTGTTCAACCCCCACGTAATCACCGTGGAAGACGGCGGCCTTGGTGTAATCGATGCCGATCAGGTGGCGGCCAAGACGCGATTTGACCCTGCCGGCCTGCTTAATCCCGGCAAGCTTCGGGGATGGGAGGAGCGCACCTGAGGATCAGCAGCCCAAGCTGTCGAATGTGGCGACTCCGGTGCTGGGGTTGATGCCATCGGCCTCGCCGCACAGCCGGCGTTGATCATCACGATCGAGCAGGGCGTCAGTGAAATCGGCCCCCTCGATCTGAGCGTTGCTGAAGCTGCTGCCCGACGCAATGATCCCGTTCAGGACGGCATTGCGGAGATCGGTGCCGACGAAGTCGGCGCGGTCCATCAGGGCATCGGAGAGGTCAGCACCCTGGAAATCAGCCTCGGCGAAGGCCCCTTGGGTGAGGATGGCTCCATGCAGGTTGGCGCCCCGGAAATTCGCACCGCGGCCCACGGCTCCGGCGAAGGATGTATTGGCCAGGTTCTGTCCTTCGAAATCGCCATTGCTCTGGTTGGTGAGTGTGTAATCCACCTTTTCCTGGAACAGGGCGCGGTCCTGCAGACCCACTCCAGCTGAGGTGTCCAGGGCCTGGGTAGGTGATGCCATGAGCAGGAGGGGCAGGAGAAGGCCCAGCAACCAGGAGATTCGCAGCACAGTCCACGCGCAAGCTGTGCTCACTCTGCCGTTACAACGCCGCGAGCGAACAGGTCACCGATCAGATACAGCGATCCGGCAACAATTGGCACCGGTGTCGGCCATCCATTGCTGCTGAGCTGGTGCAGCACGGTTTCAAGGCTGTCGGCCTCCTGCAGCTGGTGCTCGAGCTGAGGCAGTTCCTGGACGAGGGCCGACCGGCTCCAGCTCCTGTGGCTTGGCACCGGAATGATCCAGGCTTGGTCCTGCGGTTGCAGCAGCGTCTGGAGCATGGCGACAGCGTCCTTGTGGGCCTGGATTGCCAGGATCCACACCACACCATTGGCGGCATGGCTCCAGAGGCTGCGTTCTTGGGCCAGTTGCACTGCGGCCGGTGGATTGTGGGCTCCATCAAGGCGAAGCCTGTGGTCACCCCAACGCACGCTTTGCAGCCGACCGGGCCAGTGGGCTGTGGCGAAGCCCTCCTGAATCACAGCCTCAGGCAAGGTCCAGCCCAAGCCCGAGAGGGCTTGCAGGGCACCAAGGGCAACAGCGGCGTTGCTGCGCTGAATGGCGCCGGGCAAGCCCAGTTGCCAGGTTGAATCCAGGGGCTTCACCCAGTGGAGCGTGGCCTGTTGGGTCCGGCAGGTTGTCTCCAGGACGTCCCGCACTTCAGGGGTTTGGGCGCCACTGATCACGGTGGCCTGAGGCGGGATCGCTGCCGCTTTTTCAGTTGCGATGGCGGTGAGGCTGTGGCCCAGGTGCTCGCAGTGGTCCAGGCCAATGCTGGCGACGGCCACGACAGGACGGCAGGGATGGGCCGTGGTGGCATCAAGCCGTCCCCCCAGCCCCACCTCCAGCACCAGCAGCTCGCAGGCGTGACGTTGGAACTCAAACAAGGCGGCGGTCACCAGCAGTTCAAACGGGGTGAGCCGATGCCGTTCGTTCAGCGGCTGGAGTTCCTGCAATCGGCTGCGCAGGGTTTCAATCGCAATGGGTTTCCCCTGGATCCGGATGCGTTCGCACCAGCTCACCAGGTGAGGGGAGGTGGTGACCCCGCAGCGGAGGCCGGCGGCACAGAGGGCTGATTCCAGAAAGCTGACGATGGATCCTTTCCCGTTGGTGCCCAGCACCTGGATCGCGGGAATCGTTCGACAGGGATGGTCGAGCTCGCGCAGGGCCGCATCCATGCGATCCAACTGCAGATCCATGCCACGCAGATCGAAGCGCGGGATCAGATCAGAAAGATCGTCCACTCAGCTGAGGCTGGAGAGGGTTGTCGCCAGACGGCGCAGTAGTTCGCGCACCTCGCGCTTGTTGATGGTCAGTGGGGGCACCATGCGCAGCACCGAGGGGCCGGCCGCCACCAGCAGCAGGCCGTGATCGATGGCGGCTTTCGCCAGCGCGGGTGCCGTCCAACTGCTGCCTTCCCGGATCACGATGCCCTGCAGCAGGCCCCAGCCGCGCACGCCTTGCAGGTGCTCGGGGAAACAGTTCACCAGCTCCTGGAGCCCATCGCGCAGTTGTTCACCGCGGGCTGTGACGTTGGTCAGCAGGCCGCGGCGTTCGATCTCTGTGGCCACCGTCAACCCCGCCCGGCAGGCAAAGGGATTGCCGCCGAAGGTGCTGGCGTGGTCGCCGGGTTCAAACACATCGGCTGATGCGTTCACCAGCAAGGCGCCAATGGCATGACCACCGCCCAGGCCCTTGGCCAGGGTGAAGGCGTCAGGGGTGATGCCCAGCTGCTCATAGCCCCAGAGGCGTCCACTCCGCCCCATGCCCACCTGCACCTCATCAAGGATCAGCAGGATGTTTCGCTCGGTGCAGATCTCGCGCAGGCGTGAGAAGAAAGCGCGATCTCCAGGGTTGACGCCACCCTCACCTTGCAGGGGTTCAACCAGAACGGCTGCGATCGAGGGGCCGGCCTGTTCGTAGCGGTTGATCAGGGCTTCGAGGGCCTTCAGATCGTTGTATGGGAAGTAATCAAACCCGGTGACCATGGGCTCAAAACCCTTGTGGTACTTGGGTTGACCCGTGGCGGTGACCGCCGCGAGCGTGCGGCCATGGAAGCTGGCTGCTGCCGTGAGGATCACGGGCTGTTCGATGCCGCGCCGTAGATGGCCGTGTTTGCGCGCCAGCTTGATCGCGGCTTCATTGGCTTCGGCGCCGGAATTGCAGAAGAAGACGCTGTCGGCACAGCTGTTGTGCACCAGCCAGCTGGCCAGCTCCTCCTGTTCCGGAATCTGATAGAGGTTGGACACGTGCTGGAGACGTCCCAGCTGATTGCGCAGAGCCCGTTGCATGGCCCTGTCGCTGTGGCCCAGGGTGCAGGTGGCAATGCCAGCAACGGCATCCAGGTAGAGCCTCCCTTGGGTGTCCTTGACCCAGCAACCCTTCCCCTTGGCCAGAGCCAAAGGGAACCGGCCGTAGGTGTTCATCACAGCGGAGGGATGGGAGCCGGGGGACTTGAACCCCCAAGACCAGTGGCCGGCTGATTTTGAATCAGCTGACGTTCCCTTGGTGACAGCGTTCTCACCGCTCTTGTCTTCCAAGGTGGTCATTCCGTCTTCCAAGACCTAGATCCATTCTGAATCCACGACTCCCCCTACTGCATCTGGTTGTCACCCAACGGTGATCCTGGCTAGTACAGATGTACTTGCATAGGGCTCATGAGGGAGGGATGGCTGATTGATCGGGACGGCTGCTGGATCTGGCGGTTCCACCGTGATGAGAAGGCGTGGATCCGAGATCCCAAGATCTTCATCGACAGGGGGCGTCAGATGCCTGATGGCCCTCCTTTGCTGAAGGAGCGTCGGTATCTGCGGAAGGACGCAGCGGAGCAGTTCTGGAAGTCCCTTCAAACGCAGGGATGGGAACCTCTGAAGGAACCTGCTTGGGGCGCTGCTGCTGACGTTTAAGACGTTCGGCAAACCGTAAGCACAAATGCTTACTAGGCGGTGTTAGACCAGTCATATCGCATGAGAGCGAGGAACCCAGGAGGTCAAACACTCCTGGGTCTTTTCTTGGAAAACGCTCACGGCACCCACGGCAGTCCCGCCTCATCGGTGAAGGTGGTGGTCGCTTGGCGTCGTCCCGCCCAGCGGCACTTTCAGTTTCCGAAGGAGCGATAGGGATACCGCTCCTTTTTTTGTGCCTAAAAGCGGACCGACAGGAAGGGTGTTCCCGCTACCTAAATCCCAATCCAGTAAAAATCGCTGCCGCTGCTCATATGGCGGGTGCCTACAACCTCAAAAAGGTGTTGCCTCGCCATGTCTTACATAGACGCCAACCACCTCAAATCAACCTTTCAGCGGGAACTTTGGAGTGAGGTGGGGACCTGGTTGCTGGAGAGGACTCAAACGCTTTGGGATGGCGGGATGCCCGATGAAGCGTCTGCCCTCTATTCAGAGTTTTCCAGGGGCCCTGCTCTGGGCGAATGAACTTCTGCCCTTGAGGGGTAGTTCCGCTCATGCCCCTGTGCTCTCACTCGCCTTAGAACAGGGATGAGGTCAGAGACCGATTACGACAAACCAGGTTTCAAGGACCTTCAGGGGGGTGTCTGCTCACCCCCCTTTTAATGAGCGGTTCTACCGATGGCGGCGGGTTTGTAACGCGACGAACATAAAAGAGCATCATCCGTAAGGGATGAATGCGTCGAGCAGAGCAGGGGGTGGGACCTCTGCTTTTTCTTGGGTTGCTGACCCCAGTAGCCGTTTGGTTGTAACGGCGACGACCAGTAGGTGAACCCCGCGTAATTCTTCGAATGCTTCTTCGGTGAAGGGGCAATGCGTCGAACTAAGGGGGGGTGCGACCCCTCTTTTTTTTGGCAGTTCGTAAAGGGCACCCACGGCACCCCTGGATGTCTCAAGAGGGTGGTGCGGCTGGTACCCCCAGTGTTTTCGACGCGTTCGTCCCCTTGTTTCTGGCGGCACTCCCTGCCGCCTTTTTTATTGCTTGCGGACAACCGAACCAGGAACGGTCGTCACTACCTGTTCTGACGGTTCTCCTGCTCCTCGGAGAAGAGCATCTGGTGGAGAGTGGACGGGTCGAGAGACGAGGGGACGGGACCTCTGGGGTGAGAACCCAGGGGTCTTTTTTTGGCACTCTGTGGAAGCGGAGCGACCCTTGAGTGAGCACCTCAGCAGCGGTTGAAGCTGAGCGGTACCGTCGTGAGCGCAGGTAGAAGGCGTTACAGAGCCAGGGTGGAAGCGGCTTAGTGAACCGGCGTGGGGGTCAGCAGTGGCGGTCTGAGCAAAGACAGGATCACCACGACTAAAGATGACACAATCGCCTGTATATAAAAAAACAATCCGCCAATACAACTCACCACCCCCTCCCAATACCTCCAGCCAAGACTTCATCACCAAGTCTGGTGTTCGCACCTCTGCACCCCTCTACGTGAATATCTCTCAGGAGACACGTAAGGAGTGGCTCAATGAGCTTCGACGACTTGCTTCTGCAACTACTGTGCGTGAAGTTACCTCTTCCTCTGGTATCTCCACTGAGACCTCTATTAACGCCGATGCAGGAATCGAAAGCTATTTGGGTCTGACCCTCGACACCCTTCGGTCTGCTGTCCTTTTTCAACGTGGTGGTATTCCCCTCGATATGGTCATCAAGCTCCAAAGCGTCACCGGTATTGAAGCTGTGTCTGAGAAAGATATTGCGAGCGCTCTGAAAGCTCGTGTTGAAGACGTGAACAGCTTTATCGCTGACCGCGCATTCGAGACCAAGTGATGGCCCTTGGATATAATGTGCAGAAGACAAGCGTTAGCTACGAAGACAACACAGGCATTTCTGCACCTAAGCCTCACAAGAAACTAGGTCGCCATAACAAAAAAATCACTACTATCGGATGGAACCTATGGGTTCAACGACAGCCACTGGTAGTGGTCTGAAGCCTTGTAAAGACTCTTCCAATGATCTTACTGACGAACCAATTATAGTCTGAACTAATAATGATTTTTACTAAGCTGTAGAGAGCTCTGTGTAATTATTTTTCCCAGTTGACATCTTCTATTTCTTTCTTGATGACCTTCAGCTTTTTGGTAAGCTCAATTACCTTGTCTTCATTGCCTTTTGACTTGAAATAAGACAGCCTGGTTTTTTCCCATATTTGAGCCATCAACAACTTTTCTATTGGAGTGATTGCATTGTTCATTGGCTTATTAAGAGGTCTCCAGTAGCAGCTGCTTTTTCAAGCCCTATTTTTTCTGCTTCAAGTTCATCACTTTCATCAGGAGAATCTATTTCGTGAATTTCTTTCAAGCTTTGTAGGTAGGTCAGGCAATGGTATCTGATCTCCATTAACTCCTCATAACAATGATATTCACTTGCTAGTCTCCGTAAATCTTGGTCAGGTTTTATTACCGATGCTGTGAAGAGCTTTAGTGCTCTTGAGTAGGCATCTGACTCATGTGAATTCATTGCTGCGAAGTTGGCCTGCATTAAGGATAGATCTCATGGCTATTGGAGATAGGTGACGCCTATTACCCTTTGACAATGGTTATCTAGGCAACAGAAATACAAGGACGTCTCGGATAAGATCTAAACTCTTTTTCTATTTATCATGTCTGCGTGGGAAAGTAATTTTAAGATGATTACTGTTGATGAGGCTCCAAAGTTAGAGGCCCTTCACACTATTAATTGGTTGAAGACAAGGTCTGAACTTCTTCTATCCAAGGAACTTGCTGAGGAGGCTCTTTCTTTAATTAATGAGTTTGATGACCCTTTAGAGGCTGTGTCCTGATAATGGATTGGCTTTCTGGTTTTGGATGGTCAGGGCTAATAACAGTAGCAGTGTCTGTTGTCTGGGACATCTTTTTTCCACTGAACAATCTGCTAATTGCTTGTGTCTATATAGGTTCTTTTATTGCTTGGCTCATTTTTGAAAAGCTCAACAGTAGAACTAGAAATTTCTGACATAATTTTGTGAGGTCATATATCGAGGCTACAGGGACACAAACGACCCCCATGGAGTGCCTGAATTTGAAGTGTTAGACCTGCCAGGCACAAGGTTTATTGGTTCAGGGTAGATACTAACCAGCCAGAACTGCAGTGATGGCAAGGGGTCTAGCCCTCTCAGCGCTGACCTCTTATCAGCCTTGGTCTACCAATGTCACCACCACCGGCATGGAGAGGCGAGAGCACCGTCTCTCTTGTTCTTGGATCACATTCAATCCAATTTCAATCTGTTCTCTTTTCTTTTGTAGTTTCGACCGTTACATATGTTTGGGAATAATGTTATGTTGTCAGAATTAGTTCAGGCTGGGGCGGTTGCCTGAGCAGATGATAACCAGAGTAAGCTTCACAAATCTAATCAAGTTGCGACATAGTTCTTTCGCGATTCCAGGGACGCATCTCCATTTCTCACGCACGGTGCTGACGACTTTTCAAGCCACGGTCTGTACAAAACACAACCCTTTTCCACGACCTGAAAATCAGCTTCTACGAACCCATTGTGGTGAGCCCTGAAACCATTCACCAATATCATCTTGTGACCCATTGAAATGATCCTCGCTTGTTTGCCCTGGCAGATTCATCTGCTGCATGAAACCACCCATAGAACTCTGCTCTAGGTTTCCCTTTGCCTGGATCGATCTCGCTTTTCGCAACCAATGCCAAACAGTCGAATTCCTGTCAGCATACTTCTGGACGAGAATTCTTTCCTCAAGGCTGACCACCTCATTTTTGGATAAGCGAGTCAAGATGTCTTGAAGTTTCAGTCTTGTCTTTGTGGTCAACATCGGAAAACATCCATTGTATAAATGCTGGCGACGCGTGAAACTTTGTCCATAAAGTTATTGGTATCGATATAAATCTCCTCTTAGAAGTAGCAGAGATTACAGAAAGTGAGGTAAATGTTTTGTCTGATACCTACAGACCATTACGGTCTTTTTCTTGGTTAGGTAGACCTCCCTGCATCCGCATTGGTAGTCGGTGATGGGTTACGCCTTGCTCGGACAGGGTTACTACAGAGGAGCTTCAGACCGACACCTCTGGAGCGACGGAACCACCATCCTTCGGCTTGGCCGGTGGTTTCGTTTGCAAAAAAAAGAGCCCCTTCTCTCTCAAGCAGGGACTCCGTCTTGATCCGAGCAGCCATGCTGGCAAGTGAAAAGGAGAGGCGTGAAGTTGGGTCAGCGAGCCCTCATCCAAGCCCCATCAGCAGGCTCTGGATCTTGCAGCCAGGCATGGGATATCAAAGGGTCGTTATGACGCTCAGAGTCACTTCTCACTGGAGGAGAATCTCAAACTGCCAAAGCCGCGCAACGACTGGGCATCGCTGACTTAGTAGCCAGGCCTATACGGATCTGACTGATGGCCCTCCTGGCAATAAGCTGAAGAGCTGATTTCTTTGGTATCGATAGAGCACACACTGAAGGCAGGGTGAGCCTGGGGGCTTGCCCGTGTCGTGAGAAAGCGACGCAGGGGAACGAACCTGCCTTTTCTATTCACCAGCTATTTCTCTAAGACGATGACGATGCAGTGGTTGATGGCAGCTCGGAGGATTGGAAAGCGCCTCGCGTCACTGGAGCCACCAGCCATCAGCCGACTGAGCGACGAGACCCACGAAGTGATCTGTGGTGTCGCTGGCTGCGTCGTCAAAAGGAAGAAATTAAGACTCATCACCGAGTGAACGTCTTTTGCTGTGCCGAACACCACCCCTAGTGCCAGGCACAAAAAAGCCTGCCGTAGGGCAGGCCGGGTGATGGGGGAATTCAAAGCGTATCGCGCACAAAACGCTAGATCCAGTGCTCTGCTGAACAAAATAGCCTTCTCAAGGTGAGTCTTGTTTAAATCCGCACAACGCTAAAGGTGACGTAAGGCTGAACTAAGCTCGTCACATCGCTGCAGATGTAGTGATTCGGCCGGGTGATGGGGATTACTACGGCTTTTAGAGCCACTCCATATCTGGGGTGGTTTTTTTTGTCTGCACCGAGCGTTTTATAGCTACCCAGTTTTGGTGATCAAGCCGACAAGGCCAAAGCTCGGTCAGCTGTGGAGCCGCACCCACTGACCTTGCGAATCTCAACTGCCGTCCATTGATTCCATATGAGACGAAGGACACTCGCCCACCCAGTGGATCCCTCAGAGGCAGCCGAAGTGGAGTATCGAAGGGTCGTTATGACGGTCAGGGTCACTTCTCACTGAAGGGGTCAGCAGTGCCACGAGATGGCATTAGAGGAGCTTGAGGTACTGAAGACACGAGAGGAGATGAACGGCAGGAAGGCAGACACACGGCAGCTAAAGCGGAAGCTATGCAGCATTCAGAGCCTGTTGAGACTGGCTGAGCTTGTCAATGAGGGTGTCGACGGAAAACCAATGGATGAGGAGTAACTAACCAGAAATAAAAAACCCCGCCATCGCTGACGGGGGCTGAATCAATAGTCACCATTCACTCATAGGGAAACAGGTCGTGCACAAATCATCTGCGGTTGGCGAAGTATTCGGGTCAATGATAGAAGCTTGCCCTAAAGTAGAAAGAACTGCTTCGGCAATGAAGCTTGATTCGCTCGAAGGGCTCCATTCGCCCATGGGGTATTCATCTTGCCCGGAAGGGCTCCATTCGCCCATAGGAAACTCATCAGGCTCTTGATACTTTCTTGTATCAAGTTTGTCAAAGCCAGTAATAGAGTCCTTGGAGGAGCCTTTGTAGGAAAAGAATGGTTGAGACTTCTGTGAGTCTTTGGCTTGAAAAAACGATTGAACTTGCATGAGAAGGAATGCAGAACATTTGAAATATGATCAACCACGCATCAATCTTAGGTGATTCAAATCACTCGGGCTTGTGAGGTTAGTCGCAGAAAGATTCTCGCCATTGCTGACGCGGTTATGTGTGTGAGGTTTTGTCGGGAGATGGATAGCGACAACAACGCCCCCTGCTTTTCCCTCTCGGGTTTTGTATAGCTCTCAGCCGCTCTGCGGTGGCATCAGGCGTCCCGACTAGGAATATCAGTTGAAGGTGTAGGTGCCACCACCGGTGTAGTTAGGCGTATAGCGGCCGTTGTAACGATTCGAGCCGTTGATGCGATAACCGCCGTTATAGGTGGGAGTAACTCGATAGCTTTCATAGGCAGAAGCAGGAGTACCGGCAGCGATAAGTGAGCCGCCGAGAACAACAGCTGTAGCGATTGCAGTGAAGAGTTTCATTTGAGTTTTGGTGTTGTGGAGGTCATCCCTCCTGGACCTCTTCATCATCTCCGTTCCAGCTGGGAATCACTTCCCCCAAACGAGTGATTTATTCAGCGGGGTTCATCCCCCATCTGGGCTTGTCGTGTCCCCCGCAGCCATGGTTTCCCTTAACTGACACCATGCAGGTACATCGGATCGCGCAGTCCCCTACTGCCAGACGGTTGCTAGTCCCAACCGATTCGATCGATAAACCTACATATGTTTAAGGCTCCTACTCCTTGGCTCGATACCAAGGGCATATCCGAATATCTCGGCGTCTCTACCCGTCAGTTCAAGAACCTCAAGCGGTCATGGATTGACGCTGGGGAGATGGTCGAGGGCAAGCACTACCGAGTCTTCGGTACCCGCACCCACCGATACGACATGGAACAGATGCACCGACTCGCCCACCGGATGGGTCGGATTATTCCTTTGAGTACAGGCGGTCGGACTTGAACCGACAAGGGTTGCCCCGGCGCATTTTGAGTGCGCTGCGTCTACCAATTCCGCCACGCCTGCAGGTGTGACCTAACCATCTTATCAAGAGACCTGTGGGGTCCACCCTTTCTTCATCTTGCCCTGTGCAATCTGACGGGCGTAGGTCTTTCGGATCATCTCTGGTGATGTACCCATAGCCTCCGCTACGTGGAACTCATTGTTTCCATCGATAAGTGCCTTGCAACACCAGCGGTGGCGAAGGTCATAGGGGTAACAACCCAGATGGTCCTTGCATAGTTCGGTGATCTTTGCTGACTGTGTGGCGTACATACTTTCCAAAGACTCATCAGCTTCACGGTCAATAGTTTTCAACGTCTCCCATTCAGGTGGCTCGAATCCTGAGAGGTCTACTTGCTCATCACCAAAGGGAAGACACCAAGTAATTCCGTTTGATTTTGTTTTGTTTGAGTAGACATACATCATCGTGATTCCATCTTTCTTCTGAATGTTGTCGTAGTCCATTGAGTAGATCTCTCGGTTCCTACGACCAAAGGTGACACAGGCGTACAGCAGCTTCTGTTCGTACGGGTCCTTGATGGTCTTGAACCGCTTGCAGAGGATTGCGTCAGAAGGGATGAGACGGTCCTTCGGCTTCGATTCCCAGGTCGGCACCACCTCATTGGGCATCTGCATCGGCAAACCCATCTCCCGACAGGCGAACTTCAGGATGTCCAGCTCGTCCTTATAGAGCTTCGAGGCTCTGACCTGATCAAGGGTGTACTTGCCGTCCCGTTTGTTGGTCTGCAGCAGGACCCGCGCAGCACTCTCCACCGATAACGATTTCTTGTTGTCCACCAAGACCTGACCGATCTTGCTGATCACCGCCAGGTGCTTGTTCAGCTGCTTCTGATTGCACTTCCTCCCCTTGGTTCCGTCCTTGAGGGTGGCGTTCGGGTTCCCTTTCTTCATCACGATCTCTCGTGCCTCGGCGATCTGCTTACCGATGGGGGTTGAGGTCGGTATGACAACAGCGCTGCTTCGCCTGTCAGCGACCCTGCAAGAGGTTCCGTTGTTGGCTCGGCGGATCATGTCCCGAACGATTGGTTCGAGCTGTCCCCAGGTCGTTATCCAGTCAGTTGGATGAAGCTTTATGTCGGTTGCTGTGGGAGTCCCTCGTCCGCTTTTGGTCAGCGCTTCGGGCTTCCACTCAGCCATCAGTTCCATCATGTGAAACCCGCCAGCGAGTGGTCGGGGTCTGGTCCTGATTCGGACCGCGTGCCCATTGATGGATTCATCGCTGAGCAGCTCGTTCAGTCGAGCCACTTCAGGGGTCCATGGGTAGGTGGATTTAGGTGCCACGTCGGCTAGCTGGATTCGATGCAACCACCATGCACGCAAGTCAACCTTGTCTACCAAGATTGTCTGCCGAAGTGCCCTAACGGCTCATTCAACGTGCATCACGGGTTCGCCTCTCTTGCCTAAGGTCTGCCTCTATAGCTGACTTCTCAGGTGATCCCTTGCTGAGACGCCTGTGTAGACAAGAACTGACTTTGCGGTTTTGAGTCAGCTGCGTCTACCAATTCCGCCAGGCTCCCGCCCACTGCTTGTATTGATTGAAAGGCCCCTCTTCAGGGGATGTTGCGCTTCACCTCAGCGCCAGCAGCGCTGAGCTTGGCTTCGAGGTCGTCGTAGCCCCGGTCCAGGTGCTTCAGACCAGCCACTTCGGTGATTCCTTTGGCGGAGAGGCCAGCCAGCACCATGGCTGCGGCTGCACGGAGGTCGGTACCGGTGACGGGAGCTGCGCTCAGCTGAGCCACGCCTTCCACGATGGCGGTGCTGCCCTCGAGTCGAATCGACGCCCCCATGCGCTGCAGTTCGGCCACATGCTGCAGACGGTTTTCGTAGATCTTTTCGCTGATCACACTGGTGCCCTTCGCGGTGCACATCAGGGCCATGAACGGTGCCTGGAGATCGGTTGGAAACCCGGGGAACGGTTGGGTGGTGATATCCACGGCCGTGATCTCGCCTGGGGTGATCGTCACGGCCCTTCCCTTGATCTGGATGGAGCAGCCGCAATCGCGAAGCTTTTGGATCACAGCGCTGAGGTGCTCGGGAATGACGGGCTCCACCACCAGTGGTGAGCGCGTGATTGCCGCCGCCATCAGGAATGTTCCGGCTTCAATGCGATCCGGGATTACCGGGTAGTTGCTGCAACCACGGAGCCGCTCTACCCCTTGAACAGTGATCAACGGGCCGCCAGCGCCGCTGACCTGGCCCCCCATGCTGTTGAGCAGGTTGGCCAGGTCCTGCACTTCAGGTTCCTGAGCAGCGTTTTCAATGGTGGAGACCCCATCGGCCAGAACCGCTGCCATCAGAATGGTTTCGGTGGCGCCAACGCTGGGGCAGTCGAGCACGATCTGAGCGCCTGTCAGGCGTTTTTTGCTGCCGGGCACTGAGGCTGTGACAATCCCGTGCTCGACATTGACGACGGCACCGAGGGCTTTCAGTCCGCGGATGTGTTCCACGACGGGACGAGCCCCGATACGGCACCCTCCAGGCAGGGGGACCTGAGCGTGTCCCAGGCGTCCAAGCAGCGGACCAATGCTGAAGAAACTGGCGCGCAGGCTGTTAACCAGTTCGTAGGGAGGGGCTGAGCCACTGAGCTCGGCTGCGGTGAGGCGAATGCAATCCGACTGCCTGTCGACTTGAACCCCCAGAGATTCGAGGATGGCGCTCATGCCATCGATGTCTGTGAGAGAGGGAATGTTGGTCAGCTCAATGGTCTCCTCGCTGAGGAGGCTGGCTGTCATCAGCACCAGAGCAGAGTTTTTCGCACCGCTGACGCGAAGTGTCCCCTTTAAGCCATTACCACCGCTGACATTGAGGCGTTGCTTGAGACTCTCCTGAGACGCTTCTGCAACGGCCATCATCGGTGAGCTGATCCCCTAAGTCCGGAGTTTGGCAACAGTTTTTGAGACCGTCTAGACGGCCGGCGTTCAAAGTGGACAGTTTGTTGCGAAGGGCTGGGGCCGTCAGGGATCGGCGATGGCCTATGTTCTTCCCGTCGAATACGACACGCCAGCGGATGTGGCGGAATTGGTAGACGCGCTAGTTTCAGGTACTAGTGGTGGCAACATCGTGGGAGTTCAAGTCTCCCCATCCGCACTAACTTTGTCGGGTAATGACACCCGACAACCATGATTGTTTTGAAAATTTCCAACGCTTCTGAAGTCGTTGCTTCGAAGGTGGGAAAGTTTCTTGAATTTCTCACCCCTGATTCCATCGACCATGCAACCGTCGAGGATCAAGTAATCAAAAAGCTGATTGAAAATTTGGCGGCGGAAGGAATTAAAGGGGAAATCGCAGCCATCAATGGCCTCGAGCTCGACGGCGAGGATCTGAGCGTTCACAAGGGACTGAACGTGCGCAAACACGCAGCGTTCTGAGTCGTTTTCTGAATTCCTCTTTCCCCCTGATCAGTAGCCGACGCAATCCCCTGGTCAAACGGCTGCGAACCCTGGCCACCCGTGCTGGGCGAGAGGCCGAGGGGCTGTTGCTTCTCGAGGGCACCCACCTGTTACAAGAAGTTCTCAGGCAGGGCAATGCACCCGATGAAATCATCGCGACTGAAGCCTGGTGGCAAGGTCATTCGGCCCTGGCTGAACGTTGTGTCCAGGCGCGATTGCGGATCGTCACCGATGAGGTGTTGCGGGCTGCACTCACAACGGTCACACCTGATGGTGTTGCCTGCCTGAGCCCCCTGGATCGACTGCCCGCCGTCCCACCAGAGCTGGACTTCCTCCTGGTTCTGGATCGGATTCAGGATCCAGGGAATCTGGGCACGTTGCTGCGCACGGCCCTGGCCGCTGACGTCAACGCGGTTTGGATGGGGGCTGGCGTAGACCCACTTGGCACGAAGGTGTTGCGGGCCTCTGCCGGTGCTCTGCTTCAACTGCCGCATCAACGCTTTGGCCCCAGCGAAGCGATGGCGATTTCACAGCTTCGGCAGGGACTGAAGCAGCTAGCAGCTTTGGGTGTGCAAGTGGTGGCCACCCTGGTGCCCGATTCGACCCAAGCTTCTCCGATTCCCTACTGGGATCTCGACTGGACGCTGCCGACGGCGCTGGTGCTGGGAACCGAGGGCGCAGGTCTGCATCCTGATCTGCAGGCCTGCTGCACCCATGCCGTCACGCTCCCCCATAGCGCACGGGTGGAATCCCTGAATGTGGCGTCTGCCGCTGTTCCTCTCCTTCTGGAGCGGCGAAGAGCGACAATGACCGCCAAATCGCAGCAGTTCGGGTGAGCGACGCCAGCTTCGACTTCGACGTCATTGTTATTGGAGCCGGCTACGGCGGCTTCGATGCTGCCAAACATGCCGCCGAGCACGGCTTGAAGGCGGCGATCGTTGAATCCCGCGACATGGGTGGCACCTGTGTGAACCGGGGCTGCGTGCCCTCCAAGGCGCTGCTGGCCGCCAGTGGAAAAGTGCGGGAACTGGCAGACGACAAACACCTCTCGAGCTTCGGCATTCACGCTGCTCCCGTGCGGTTCGAGCGGCAGAAGATCGCTGATCACGCCAATCAGCTGGTTCAGACCATCCGCACCAACCTCACCAAAACCCTCGAACGGGCCGGGGTGACCATCCTTCGTGGGCACGGCCGTCTTGAGGGCAGCCAGAAGGTGGGACTGCGGGAACCCAGCGGGGTCGACAGGGTGCTGACCGCCAAGGACGTGATCATCGCCACCGGATCAGATCCCTTTGTGCCGCCAGGCATCGAAACCGATGGCCGCACGGTGTTCACCAGTGACGAGGCCATCAACCTGGAATGGCTGCCCCGCTGGATCGCCATCATCGGCAGCGGTTACATCGGCCTTGAATTCGCTGATGTGTACACCGCCCTCGGTTGCGAGGTGACGATGATCGAGGCCATGGGCAAGGTGATGCCCACCTTTGATCCAGACATCGCCAAGATCGCTGGGCGTCATTTGATTGATGGTCGCGATATCGATGCGCGTTCCGGTCTGCTGGCCCGCAAGGTCACCCCGGGCTGTCCGGTGCAGATCGAACTGGCTGATTTCAACAGTCGTGAACTGGTTGAGAGCCTTGAGGTGGATGCCGTTCTGGTGGCCACAGGACGTGTTCCCAGCAGCAAGGGTCTCAACCTGGAGTCGCTGAACGTGGAGACGAACCGTGGCTTCGTCCCGATCGACGACGCCATGCGCGTTCTGGTCAACGACCAGCCTGTTCCTCATCTCTGGGCCGTCGGCGATGTGACCGGCAAGCTGATGCTGGCCCACACGGCTGCTGCCCAAGGCACCGTTGCGGTGGACAACATCCTTGGCCATGCGCGCGAGATCGATTACCGCAGCATTCCGGCAGCCACCTTCACCCATCCCGAGATCAGCTCGGTCGGTCTGACCGAGGCGGATGCCAAAGCTTTGGCAGAGAAGGATGGCTTCCAGCTCGGTTCCGTTCGCAGCTACTTCAAGGCCAATTCGAAAGCTTTGGCTGAACTGGATAGCGATGGCCTCATGAAGCTGCTGTTCAATAAAACCAGTGGTGAAGTGCTTGGCGCCCACATCTATGGGCTTCACGCCGCCGACCTGATCCAGGAGGTGGCCAATGCCGTTGCCAGGCGCCAGAGCGTGCGTCAGCTCGCCACCGAAGTGCACACCCACCCAACCCTCAGCGAGGTGGTGGAGGTTGCTTACAAGCAGGCTTCCGCCCAGGTGGCCGCCTGATCCCGCCCCACGTTTTTCGTTCCAGTCTTTCCCCTCTTCCATGGAGATCCGCCGTCGTCCCCCCAACCCCAAAGTGCGGGTGGCCCATCTCGAATATGCGGTGCCCCACGACGACGAGGAACCGCGTCACATTCTCGAGAAAATTGTCTGGGAAAAAGACCGTGAGATCGATGCCGCCCGCGACAAGGTTCCTCTCGACAACCTGAAGCAGCAGATTGCCAAGCTTCCTCCCACCAAGGATTTCCTGGGGGCGCTTCAGGCGGCCGCCACGAAACCTGCGGTGATCGCTGAGGTGAAAAAAGCGAGCCCCAGCAAAGGGGTGATCCGTGAGGATTTCGACCCGGTGGCGATTGCCAAGGCCTATGCCTCTGGTGGTGCAAGCTGCCTCTCGGTGCTCACCGACAAGACCTTCTTCCAGGGCGGCTTTGATGTCTTGGTGGAGGTGCGTCAGGCCGTTGACCTGCCTCTGCTCTGCAAGGAGTTTGTGCTGAGCCCCTACCAGCTGTTCCAGGCCAGAGCGGCCGGGGCTGATGCGGTGCTGCTGATCGCTGCCATCCTGTCGGATCAGGATCTTCGTTATCTCAACAAGGCTGCGGCGGCTTTGGGCCTCACCGTGTTGGTGGAGGTTCACGACGCCACCGAAATGGACCGGGTGCTGAGCATTGGCGGCTTCCCCTTGATTGGAATTAACAACCGTGATCTGACCAGCTTCGAGACGGATCTGGCCACGACCGAGCGGCTGCTGGTCGACTTCAACGACCGGTTGAAGCAACAGGGGGTGTTGCTGGTGAGTGAATCAGGTCTGTTCAGCCGGGCCGATCTCGATCGCGTGCAAGCCGCCGGTGCGGGGGCTGTGCTGGTGGGGGAAGCCCTGATGCGGCAGCAGGATGTTGAAGCTGGTCTGGTGCAGTTGATCCAGGCCGGTTAAGGCCGTTGCCATTTCACTGCTGATGCAGAATTGGGACATTCAGGCGGTTCTTTGTGCTGATTAGCCTTTTGACCGGTGTTGCAGCCGGGGCCGTTCATGTGGTGGGTGGTGCTGATCACCTGGTGGCAATGGCGCCCTTCTCCCTGAGCAAGCCATGGGCCGCCTTTCGTCACGCCCTGGCTTGGGGTGCTGGTCACTCCACCGGAGTCGTGGTTCTTGCGTTGATCGCCATTGGTCTGAAAGACCTGGCCCATGTGGAGGCGATGTCGTCCTGGGCGGAATTTCTCGTGGGTGTTGCCCTGCTGGTGGTGGGTGCCCTGGCCGTGCGCACGGCGTTCGGGCTGGAACTGCACACCCATCAGCACCGCCACGACGGTGCCGCAGAGCATCGTCATCTTCATCTGCACGTGCGCGGCGCCAGCAACCACCGTCGCCACGTCCACGCCTCCTCCGGGCTGGGCTTGCTGCATGGACTGGCGGGGGCCAGTCACCTGCTCGCGGTGATCCCAGCCTTGGCCCTGCCGCCCCACGCCGCTGTCGGCTACCTGGTGGCTTACCTGCTTGGGTCCATAGGCGCCATGGTGGCCGTGGTGTCTGTGGTGTCGTTCCTCACGCTCCGCAGCGGTGCCCGGCTGATGCCCTTCCTCGTGGGTGGGACAGGTGCTCTCTCGATCATCACCGGGGCCATCTGGCTGCAAAAGACCTCACCGGCTCTGTTCTGATTCCCCGCGCGGCAACCGACCCACCACCTCGCCAATCAACAGATTGGTTGGCACCGCTCCGAGTTGGCGGCTGTCGGTGTTTTCAGAGGGGTTGTCCCCCAGCAACCAAAACCCTCTGCTGTCCAATCGGTTGAGGCGCTTGATCAGGCGCAGCTTGCTGCGTTGTGGATGCCAGGTCACGACCACGGATCCCAGGCAGGGTGCGGTCTTCCGTCCCAGCCGTCTGACCAGAACCCGATCTCCGGGTTCAAGGGTGGGTTGCATCGATCGTCCTTCGATGCGCAGCAGCAGGCGTCGGCCACAAAAAAGCAGCAACAGGTCGCGAAGACCTGCTGCTGCGATGGGGGGATTGGTTCTGTTCGAACTCAGGATGCGGTGACCCAGGCGTCGGAACGGCCCTTGGACTGCCAGAACATGCCGTGGATTTTCTCAACGGCGGCCATCAGTTCCTCGGCCTTGGCCTGATCGATGTTCACCTTGCAGGCGCTGCAGAGTTTGGCTGCTTTCCAGAAGGTGTCGTGCAGGTCGGGGAAGGTGGCCAGGTGATCGGGCTTGAAGTAGTCGGTCCAGAGGATCAACAGCTCTTTCTTGGTCTTCTGAGCTTCCTCTTCCTTGATGGCCACGTAGCGGCCGAAGGTGTTGTTGTAGGCGGCCAGGGCAGCAGCGTCACCAGAGGCGGGAGCTTCCATCGCCTTCAGCTTTTTGGTCATCGACAGCACGGCTTCGGCTGCCACGCGAGCGGAAGCCGGGTCGTACACGCCACAAGGACCGTCGCAATGGGCTTCTGCTACGGGGGCAGGGAGGGCACATGCAAGGGTGGAAAGGGCCGAGCGCAGCATCGGTTCAAAGCGGAATTGTCTTGGCTTGAGCCTAGCTTCCGCTCACTTCTTCACGTCGAGCAGTTCCACCTCGAAGATCAAGGTTGCGTTGGGGGGAATCACGCCACCGGCACCCCGGCTTCCGTAGGCCAGGTCGGAGGGGATCACCAGCTTGCGTTTGCCACCAACTTTCATCCCGGCAACACCTTCATCCCAACCCTTGATCACCCGACCAGCCCCGAGGGGGAAGCTGAAGGGTGTGCCCCGGTCGTAGCTGGCATCGAACTGGAGTCCGTCTTCCAGGGTGCCGCGGTAATGCACCACCACCGTTTGGCCGGGGGTGGCCTCTTCGCCGCTGCCCACCTCCAGCTCGATGATTTTCAGACCACTGGCGGTGATGGTGGTGTCGGGGGCATCGAGGGGGCCACCCAGGGCTGAGGCGTCTGCGGATGCGGAATCGTTGGCCATGGCGAAAAGAGTCGGGTTGGGGTCGTCAGGGTCAAGTTCGAAGCTCAACGCCTTTTGGGGTTTCGAAGCTTCGCTGCGAACGGCAGCAGGCTGCACCGGGGCTGCGGAAACAGTGGAGGGGGCCACGATCTGGCTGACCAGCGCCAGGAGCAGGCAGGCCACACAGACCGTTGTGCTGATGATGATGTCGCGCACGTAAAGGCTTCTATTGCGCTGATTCTGACCTCCTGTCCGCGGCGTCGGCGTTCATTCAGGCCGGTTCATCTGCCGCAGCTGTTGCTCGAGGCGATCAATGCGGCCGCGCAGCTCGTCCACTTCTTTCTGGCTGGGAACGCCAAAGTCCTGGAGCAGGTTGTCGCGGTTGCGTTCCAGGTTGCGCCCCATCTGCTGTTCCAGCTCGGGGGTTTCACCGCGCAGGGCCTTGAGCACGTCGTCCACCAGAGCGGATGCTTCATTCGGATCCAGTCGGCCACTGCTCACCCAGTTCTGGGTGACGCCGCGCAGACGCTCAGCAACGAGGGTGGTGGTGCCCAGGCCGCGGAGCAGCAGTTGCTGGAGAGGATTCGCGGCATCCATGGCGACAGGTGGGCGGGTCCGATCCAGGATGCCTTCGGCCGGGACTGCTGACCATGGGCAATCACCAACTGCAGGCCGGATCGCGGGCGCTGCTTGGCGGCGTTCTGGCCGGCGTGGCTCCATGCCTTGGCGGGCCATTGTTGATGGTCCCCGCCCTGGCGCTGCTCTGGTCCGTGGCTGAGCGTCCCCGCTGGTCGGCGGGCTGGGGACTGCTGGCCGTTTTGATCAGTCACCGTTGGCTGCTGGCCCTGCATCCACTCACCTGGATGGGCGTCCCCGCCTGGCTCAGCCTGCCTGTAGCACTGGCGCTCTGGCTGGCCTGCGGGAGCCTTGCCGCTCTGCTTCTGGCCGGATGGTCTGTGTTGGCGCGGCGGTTGCCTCATCACTGGCCGCGTCCAGTGCGGCTGATGTTGCTGGCCGGGGTCTGGGCCCTGGCCGAACTGGTGCTTTCGGGTTCGCCGCTGTTCTGGATCGGCGTCGGCGGCACCACCCTGCCCTGGGACCGTCCCCTGGCGGGATTGGCCCGCTGGTTTGGTTCCGGAGGGCTGACATGGCTGCAGTTGTGCTGGGGCTGCTGCCTGCTGGCGCTGTTCGAGCAACCCGCTTCCTGGCGTCGCTGGGGCCTGCTCGGATTGGCCAGTGTGCTTCTGGCCCATGGTTTGGGCAGCTGGCTGTTGTCGGCGCCGCCGCCGCCGGTCGACTCCGTTGCTCTGGGGGTCTGGCAACCCGCCGTTCCCACCCGAGAAAAATTCGATCTGGAACGTCAACAGGCGCTTCCAATGGCTCTGGTGGATGCGATGCGTCAGCTGGAGCCCAACAATCCAGCTGCTGTGGTTGCTCCGGAGGGAGCGCTGCCGGCGCGTTTTCAGCTGCCGGCCGAAGCTCCAGCCATGCCTCTGATCAGTGGCGGATTCCGTTGGGTGCGGGGTCAGCAACGGAGTTCCTTGTTGCTCTACGAGCCGCCCGATTGGTTTCCCGTTCCTCTGGCTGACAAGCACCGTCTCGTGCCGATCGGGGAATGGATTCCGCCTCTTCCTGCCGGGCTGACGGCGGGACTATCTGCGGTGGGGGGATTGTCCCCCGGTCCGGCCCCGAGAACGATGGCGGTGGTGGAACCCCCTGCGGCCGTTGCGATCTGCTACGAGATCGCCGATGGTCTGGCTTTGGCCCGCGCCGCTGCCGATGGAGCGACCTGGCTCCTGGCCATCGCCAATCTCGACCCCTACCCGCTCCAGTTGCAGGAGCAGTTTCTGGCTCTGGCGCAGTTAAGGGCGATCGAGACAGGACGGGATCTGCTCAGCGTTGGCAACACGGGCCCCACGGCGCTGATTTCGGCCAACGGGTCGGTGCAGAGGTTGTTAGCGCCTGAAGCCTCGGGGGTCGCCGAGGCCGTCGTTCAGGTGCGCCAGCGCGTCACGCCCTATTCCCGTTGGATCAGCCCCCCACCCAGAACGGTTTCACCGTCGTAGAACACCGCCGCCTGGCCTGGTGTGATCGAGAACTGCTCCTCCTCAAAGCTGAGACGGCAGCGGTGGGGCCGTTCCCGCTGCTGATCTGCTTCGATGGCCGGGAGGGGTGAAAGCTCCGCACGCACTGGTGTACTGCGATAGCGCACCTGTACCTCAACGGTTCGCGGTGCCTCGATCGGGTCAATCGAGACCCAGTTCACCGCGCCCACCACGCAGCTGTCTCGGCCAGCCTCGGCCCGGGGTGCCACGACCACCCGATTCATGGCAGCGTCAAGGCGGATGACGTGAAGGGGCTCGCCCCAGGCCACACCGAGCCCTTTGCGCTGACCGACGGTGAAGTGTTCAATGCCGTCGTGCTCGCCCACAACAGTCCCGTCCGCCAGCACGATTTCCCCCTGCCGCGGTGGCAGATAAGCATCCAGGAACGCCCGCATCGATCCGTGGTGGTCGGCCAGGCAAAGATCCTGACTCTCCGGTTTTTCTGCGGTGCGCAGACCGTGGCGGGCGGCTTCGAGTCGCGTGTCGGGTTTGGTCAGCTCCCCCAAGGGGAAAACGATGCGCCCCAGAACCTCCTGGGGTAAGTCATAGAGGAAGTAACTCTGGTCCTTGCGGGTATCGAGGCCCCGCAGCAGCTGATGGCGCCCTCGATCGCCGCCATGGCGGATCCGGGCGTAGTGGCCGGTGGCGATTCGGGGCAGCTTGCGCTCCTGCAGAGCCCAATCGAGCATTGGTCCGAACTTCACCGATCGGTTGCACTGGGAGCAGGGCAATGGCGTGATCCCATCGCGATAGCCATCCACCAGCCGTTGAACGATTTCCTGTTGGAACGTTTCGCGCATGTCCACCACGTGGTGGGGAATGCCCAGCTGTTCACAGATGCCGGCCGCATCCACCAGCCCCTCGGCGCAACAGGCTCCTTTCCCGCTCATCAGCCAGAGCGTCAGGCCTTCCACCTCCCAGCCCGCCTCCACCAGCAGTGCCGCCGTCAGGGAACTGTCGACGCCTCCAGAGAGACCAATGGCCACACGATGCTCCCCGGGCCATTGCCTGAGGCGCTCAAGAGCAGCCTCTCCAGCGCGGGTTGTGGTGGATCCGACGGCCATGGGCGGCGCAGGGAGTTCTCTCCATAGTGAGGTCCCGGCAACCTTCAACTGGTGTGGCCTCCCGCTGATTCCGATCACGTGCTGGTGGATGCCGCGTCCATGGCGGCTGCGGAACAGAGGTTGTTCGAGAGCGGAATGCCCGTCGCCGCCTTGATGGAGAAGGTGGGGCTGGCCATGGCGGCTTGGCTGCTGGCACGCCGGGATCTGCTGCGCCATGGCGTGGTTGTCCTGGTGGGACCGGGTCACAACGGTGGCGATGGTCTGGTGGTGGCCCGGGAGTTGCACCTGGCTGGCATCGAGGTGTCGTTGTGGTGTCCCCTGCCGATTCGCAAGACCCTCACCGCTGAACATCTGCGCCACGGGGAGTGGCTTGGTCTGCGCCAACGGATTGAAGAGCCCAATCCAGGCGGAGCCGAACTGTGGCTGGATGCGGTCTTCGGGCTCGGCCAGAGTCGGCCGCTGCCAGAGCTCTTGGCGGACCTCTTCCGGCGCCGCCAGCATCTTCGGCCTGGAGCTTTGATCAGCCTGGATGTGCCGTCGGGCCTTTGCTCCGACCAGGGAACCGTGTTGGGCGAGCAGGCGGCCTGTGCCTCGGTCACCCTCAGTGTTGGCTGGTTGAAGCGTGGGTTGTGTCTGGACCCGGCCCGTTCCTGGGTTGGAGCATTGGTGCGGATTGATCTGGGGTTGCCCCCTGCGGTGATGGGCAACGCCGCAGCGGTCTTGCCGCGCCGTCTGCCGGTGACAGAGGCCTGCTCGGCCCCGTTACCGCCGCTGCCGCCCACGGCGATGAAGTACGAGCGGGGCCGCTGCCTGGTGGTGGCGGGCAGTGATCGCTACCCCGGCGCAGCACATCTGGCGCTGCGGGGTGCCATGGCCAGTGGCTGCGGCTGCGTTCAGGCCGTTGTGCCGCCCCGTCTTCAATCCACCTTGTGGCAGGTGTTGCCGGAGGTGATGCAACTGGAGGACGGGGTGATTCCAGAGCGGCTGGATGCGGTTTTGGTCGGTCCCGGGCTGGGGAAGCTCACCCATTGGTGGAGCCAGTGGTCGGAGCAGATGCTCAGCGTCTCCGGTTTGCTGGTGCTCGATGCCGATGGCCTCAATGGCCTGGCGGCCAGTCCTCAGGGGTGGCGCTGGTTGTTGAAGCGGCGGGGGGCGACATGGCTGACGCCTCATGCGGCTGAGTTTTCCCGGTTGTTTCCAGATTGTGATGCGGGTGATGCGCTTGAGAAGGCGATCGCCGCGGCCCGCTGCAGCCGTTGCTGCATTTTGCTAAAAGGTGCGCATTCCGTGCTAGCTGATCCAACGGGTGCGGCGGTGGTGCTCACATCCACGAGCCCCCATGTGGCCCGCACCGGCCTGGGTGATCTGCTGGCCGGTTTTGCCACCGGTTGGGGCGCCCAGACAGTTGCGTCACAGCAGCAGCCCGGGCTTGAAAGCTTCGCTGCCGCTGCGTCTTTGCACGGTTTGGCGGCCGCTCGTGCTCGCTCCAGTGATGCTTCAACGATTGCGGATTGTTTGAAAATCAATACAGCGCGGTGTCAGAAAAAGCAAACAACGATGTTCAACGAAGTCTGAACAAATGATTTGTTTTGATTGCCTCGGCTTGCAGGTACTAAAAGAGCTTTTCTTGATTTTTAAATCTTTCGCAAATCTGAAATGTTGCGGTTTGCTGTTCTGAATCTGAAGGGTTGCTGAAAACACTTCGACATTCTTTCTGTTCGTAGGAAAGTCAACTCACTTCCGCAGCACCCAAGGTGTCCACAGCTTCCAAGCCGCTGGAGACGCAACGTCGGCGCAGCAGCGACCCCGTCAGTTGGTATCTCGCCACCATCGGCAGAATTCCACTGCTGACCCCAGCCGAAGAAATCGAGCTGGGCAATCAGGTGCAGGCGATGATGGCCTTCACCGAAGACGGTTCCCGTGAAATCGAGGATGGAGAACTCACCACGGCACAGCGCCGTCTCCTGAGGATCGGTCGCCGCGCCAAAGAGCGGATGATGAAGGCCAATCTTCGTCTTGTGGTCAGCGTCGCCAAGAAATATCAAGGCAAGGGTCTGGAGTTGCTCGATCTGATTCAGGAGGGCTCCCTCGGCCTCGAGCGTGCTGTTGAGAAATTTGATCCCACTCGCGGTTACAAGTTTTCCACCTATGCCTTCTGGTGGATCCGCCAGAGCATGACCCGGGCCATTGCCTGCCAGTCGCGCACGATTCGTCTTCCCGTTCATCTCAGTGAGCGGCTCACCACGATTCGCAAGGTCAGTCTTGATCTGGCCCACAAGCTCGGCGCCATGCCCAGCCGTGTGGAGATCGCTGAAGCGATGGATATCCCCTTGGATGAGCTCGATTCGCTGCTGCGCCAGGCGCTCACCACCAGCAGCCTGGATGCTCCCGTCAACGGTGAGGAGGGGCGCAGCTTCCTTGGGGATCTAATCGCTGATTCATCCCTCGATGAACCGCTCGACATCGTTGAACAGCGGATTCATCACGAGCAGCTGGGCCGCTGGCTGAGTCACCTGAGCGAGCAGGAGCAGCACGTTCTGCGCATGCGCTTCGGGCTTGAGGGCAACGAGCGTCACACGCTTGCTGAAATTGGACGCCTGATGGAGGTGTCCCGCGAGCGGGTGCGTCAGGTTGAACTCAAGGCGCTGCGGAAGTTGCGCAACCTCACCCGACGACTTCCGAGCGGCATCTGAGCCGCCACGTGAGTCGATTGATTCGGTTGATCCAGGTCAGCTGAATCAGTCTTCAGCCCAGATGTATCGGGTGAGTTCTGCTGGGTCTGGCTCGGGTGCGGAGAGGGCGAAGTCAACGCAGTCCTGAACGATGTCGTCGATATCCTTTTCAATGGCGCGCAGTTCATCGCTGTTCACCAGACCCGCTTCGGTCAGGTCCCGCTCGAGGGCTTTGAGGGGATCACGCTTGGCCCAGAACAGCTTCTCTTCCTCCGCTCGCAGTTCGTCCGGATCAGCCAGAGAATGCCCGCGGAAGCGATAGGTCAGGCATTCCAGCAAGGTCGGACCTTCACCGGCCCTGGCCCGTTCCACGGCGCGTTGGGCCGCTGCCCGCACCGCCAGAACGTCCATGCCATCCACTTCCTCTCCGGCCATGCCGAAGGAACTGGCCTTGCGCCAGATCTCCGGGTCACTGGTGGCCCGGTCGTGGGCCATGCCGATGGCCCACTTGTTGTTCTCGACCACGAAGATGATCGGCAGCTTCCACAGCTGCGCCATGTTCATGCATTCGAAAAACTGACCGTTGTTGCAGGTTCCATCGCCAAAGAAAGCTGCCGTCACGGCGTTGCTTGAGGCATCACCAAGGGCGTCGCGCTTGTAGCGGCTGGTGAAGGCAGATCCGAGCGCTACGGGAATGCCTTCGGCGATGAAGGCAAAGCCGCCAAGAAGGTGGTGCTCCTTGGAGAACAGGTGCATCGAACCGCCGCGGCCTTTGCTGCAACCGGTCTCCTTGCCGAAGAGTTCGCTCATGACTTCGCGGGCCGGCACACCAGCGCTCAAGGCATGCACGTGGTCGCGATAGGTGCTGCAGAACCAGTCGTGCTGTCGTTTCATCGCACCGATCACGCCGGTGCTGACCGCTTCCTGACCGTTGTAGAGGTGCACGAAGCCGAACATCTTGCCCCGGTAGTACATCTCGGCGCACTTGTCCTCAAAGCGTCGGCCCAGGGTCATGTCCCGGTAGAGCTCCAAGCCGGTGTCCCGCTCCACAGTGGCCCGTTGTGTGGTGACCAGCTTGGAAAGCCGTTCGGCGTGGGGACCAGCAGTCGCAGTGCCAATCGGAGCGGAATCGACAGCGAGGTCCTGACCCATGTCCACCTGAGGGATTGCGATCAACTTTAAGGGCCAACCGATGAGCGATGGGCAAAACCCCTGACACTGACTAAGATCCGCGTCTCCTCGCAGCGGCGCTGTTGGATCTGCCCATTGATCATTTCCGACTTCTGGGCATTAGTCCATCGGCAGGCCCTGAGGCAATCCTGCGCCGCTTGGAAACCCGCTGTGACAGTCCACCGGATCAGGGCTTCACCCATGAGGCTCTGCTCCAACGCGCCGATCTGCTGCGTCGCTCCGCCGATTTGCTGACCGATCCCGCGGACAGGGCTGAGTACGAAGCCGCTCTGTTGCGCCTCAGCGAATCCCATCCGAACGGCACGGTGGGATTGGACCTCCCTACCAGCAGTGAGGTGGCGGGTCTGATTCTGCTCTGGGAAGCCCATGGGGCTCTCGAGGCCTTTCAGCTGGCAAGGCAGGGGCTCCAGCCCCCCCAGGCTCCAGCCCTCGGCAGTGGCCGTGAAGCGGATCTGACGCTTCTGGCCGCCCTGGCCTGCCGCGATGCTGCCTTGGAGGAACAGGAGCAACGGCGCTATGAGTCGGCGGCCCAGCTGTTAATCGAGGGCATTCAGCTGCAACAGCGGATGGGCAAGCTGCCCGACCAGCAGCGCCGGCTGGAAAACGATTTGCAGGGGCTCACTCCCTTCAGGATTCTCGATCTGCTGAGTCGTGATCTTGGCGATCAGGCCTCCCATCAACAGGGTTTGAAGCTGCTGGATGAGTTGGTCGTGGCCCGGGGCGGCCTGGAGGCCGCTGATGTTGATGACGATCAGCCCGGCAGCCTCAGCCAGGAGGATTTCGAATCGTTCTTTCACCAGATCCGCCGCTTCCTGACCGTTCAGGAGCAGATCGATCTGTTCAGCCGCTGGTTTGAGGCGGGCGCCGCCGATGCCGGTTTCCTCACGGTTCTGGCCCTCACTGCCGCAGGCTTCTCCCGGCGCAAGCCCGAGTTTCTCGAGCAGGCGCGTGAGCGGATGCAGACGGTTGCCAATGCCGACCTCGATCCCATGCCTCTGCTGGGGTGTCTGGATCTGCTGCTGGGCAACGTAAAGGATGCGGATCGGCATTTCGCCGTCCTGCGGGATCCGGATCTGCAGGCCTGGTTCCTCAATCACCCGGGTGATCGGTTGGCCGCGCAGTGCGAGTACTGCCGGGCCTGGCTTGAACGTGATGTCTTGCCGGGATATCGCGACGTGGACGCCTCGGTTGCTGATCTCGATGCCTGGTTCGCTGATCGTGATGTGCAGGGCTTTGTCGATCGTCTCGATCGCAAGGCGTCGCGGCAGATCGGATCCGACGACATGACCTTGGCCTGGGCAACGGCAGGCGATGCATCCCTTGGAGAGCCGAGCGAACCAGCTGAATCAGACCAGACGGTTGACTCCGAAGACGCGGATGCCACACCGCTCTGGCAGCAACGTTGGCTCCGCCCCGCTGCTGCAGCGCTTGCACTGATCGGAATCACCGTTGCAGGTTTTGCCCTGGTGCGACGCAACTGGAATCCCGCGTCGCAGACGGCGCAAACCGCTTCACCGTCCGCTGTGGAAGAGGAGGTTGAAGCAAAGCTGGAGCTCGACGCTGCTTCATCCCCCGTGGATGAAGAGCTCGTGGATGAAGACCCCATGGATGACGAGCCCATTGCGAGTCTGAAGCCCGATCTTGAGCCTTCAGCACCTTCTGAGCCACTGGTGAGTGATGCCCCGACGGAAGCCGAGCTTCAGGCCTTGCTCCAGGGATGGCTTGATGCCAAAGCGTTGACACTGTCTGGCCAGCCAGCCGATCTGTCCGTCGTGGCGAGGCGGCCCCTACTGAAGCGCGTGGAGCAGGAGCGGGCAGCTGATCAGGCTGCAGGGCGATCCAAGTCGATTGATGCATCAATTACCACCATTGAGGTGGTCGACCGCAAGCCTCAAAGGATTGAATTGCTGGCCCAGGTGGCCTACAGCGATCGCCTGAAGTCTGGCGACGGAACCGTCATTGAAGAGACAGCGCCGACTGATTTCATTGTCACCTACGTACTCGGCAGGGATGGAACCCAATGGCGTTTGCACGACTACATCCCGGGCTCCTGAGTTGCTGAATCGGATTGCATGACCGTCGCTTTTTACGATCACCCCATTGATCCAGGGGCGTAACGCCGATGTTCGACGAGCTTTCAGCCCGTTTTGAGGATGCGGTCAAAGGGCTGCGCGGCCAAGACAGCATCAGCGAAACCAACGTCGATGGGGCTCTGAAGGACGTCCGTCGGGCCTTGCTTGAAGCCGACGTCAGCCTGCCGGTGGTGAAGGAATTCGTGGCTGATGTCCGCGACAAAGCCGTTGGTGCCGAGGTGGTGCGCGGTGTCAGCCCGGATCAGAAGTTCATCCAGGTGGTCCACGAACAGCTGGTGGAGGTCATGGGGGGCGATAACGCTCCTCTGGCCAAGGCGGCTGACGCTCCCACCGTCGTGTTGATGGCCGGTCTTCAGGGTGCCGGTAAAACCACCGCAACGGCTAAGTTGGGCCTCCACCTCAAGGATCAGGGACGTCGGGCCTTGATGGTTGGTGCCGACGTCTACCGACCAGCCGCCATCGAGCAGCTGAAAACACTCGGTGCTCAGATCGATGTGGAGGTGTTCAGCCTCGGTGCTGAGGCCAAGCCTGAAGACATTGCGGCCGCTGGTCTGGCCAAGGCGAAGGAGGAAGGGTTCGACACGCTCCTGGTCGACACCGCCGGTCGCCTCCAGATCGACACCGAGATGATGGAGGAGATGGTGCGGATCCGCACCGCTGTGCAGCCCGATGAGGTGCTGCTGGTGGTGGATTCGATGATCGGCCAGGAAGCGGCCGAACTCACCCGTGCCTTCCACGACCAGGTGGGGATCACCGGTGCGGTGCTCACCAAGCTCGACGGTGATTCCCGTGGCGGTGCCGCCCTCTCGATCCGCAAGGTGAGCGGTCAGCCGATCAAGTTCATCGGCACCGGCGAAAAGGTTGAGGCCCTGCAGCCGTTCCATCCCGAACGGATGGCCAGTCGCATCCTCGGCATGGGTGACGTGCTGACGCTGGTGGAGAAGGCCCAGAAGGAGGTCGAACTCGCCGACGTCGAAAAGATGCAGAAGAAGCTGCAGGAGGCGACGTTTGATTTCTCGGACTTCGTCAAGCAGATGCGCCTGATCAAGCGCATGGGCTCGCTGGGGGGTCTGATGAAAATGATCCCGGGCATGAACAAGATCGATGACGGCATGCTCAAGCAGGGGGAACAGCAGCTCAAGCGCATCGAGGCAATGATCGGTTCGATGACCCAGCAGGAGCGGGAAAATCCCGACCTTCTGGCGAGTCAACCCTCAAGGCGTCGCCGGATCGCCAGCGGCAGCGGTCATCAGGCTGCAGATGTGGACAAGGTGCTGGCTGACTTTCAGAAGATGCGTGGCTTCATGCAGCAGATGAGCCAGGGCAACATGCCCGGAACGGGAGGCATGCCCGGTATGGGTGGAATGCCTGGGATGCCCGGAATGGGAGGCGTGCCGGGAATGCCAGGCATGGGCGGCATGCCTGGAGGTAGTGGTCGTCCGGGTCGTGGGGGACCACCGAAGCGACAGCGACCCGCCAAGAAGAAGAAGGGCTTCGGGGACCTGTGAGGGCGGAACGGTATGGTGGTTGTTTGGCAGGCGTTTAGGCGCCGCCGGACCACCTCTTTCCTTCACTCCAGGGCCACGATGATCAAGCTCCGCCTGAAGCGGTTTGGCAAGAAGCGGGAAGCGAGCTTCCGCCTCGTGGCCTGCAATAGCACCTCACGTCGGGACGGTCGTCCCCTCCAGGAGCTGGGCTTCTACAACCCGCGGACGAAGGAAACCCGTCTCGACACCGAGGCGATTCGTGAGCGTCTGGGTCAGGGTGCCCAACCCACTGATGTGGTGCGCACCCTGCTCGAGCGCGGCGGTCTTCTTGAAAAGACCGTGCGTCCTGCCGAGACCGTCGGCAAGGCCAAGCAAGCGGCCAAGCGTGAGGCTGATGCCAAGCAAGCCGCCAAGGAGGCTGCCGAGGCTAAGGCTGCAGCAGCTGATGAGAAAGCTGCAGAAGCTGAAGCTTCTGATTCCGCAGAATCCGAATCCACCGAGGGCTGATCATTCCGGTGTCTGACGACGGCGAACGCGGCCGTTTCGTTCTCGACCTGCCTGATCCCGATGCTGCACTGGCCTTGGCTGGTGAAGCGGAAACAACCCTGCATCGCCTGGAAGCTCTGACAGGAGCCTCCATGGTGTTGCGGGGTCTTCAACTGGTGATCACCGGGCGGCCAACGCAGATTGAGAGGGCTGCTGCGGTTGTGGAATTGGTGCGCCCGATCTGGCAGGACGGCCAGTCGGTGTCACCGGTGGACCTCCAGTCGGCGCTGGGAGCGCTCAACACCGGCCGCGGCGATGACCACGCCGCCATGGGCGAGCAGGTGTTGGCGAAGAGCCAGAAGGGCAATCTGCTTCGCCCGCGCACCCTGCGCCAGAAGAAATACGTGGATGCCATGGAGCGCCACGACCTCACCTTTGCCCTCGGCCCTGCCGGCACCGGCAAAACCTTTCTCGCCACCGTTCTCGCGGTTCGGATGCTTACCGAACGCAAGGTGGAGCGTTTGATTCTCACCCGGCCGGCTGTTGAAGCTGGGGAGCGCCTGGGGTTCCTGCCCGGCGACCTGCAGCAGAAGGTGGACCCCTATCTGCGTCCGCTCTATGACGCCTTGCATTCCCTGCTCGGCGCGGAGAAAACCCACGTGCTGCTGGAGAAGGGTGTGATTGAGGTCGCTCCCCTGGCCTACATGCGGGGCCGCACTCTCAGCGATGCCTTTGTGATCCTGGATGAGGCGCAGAACACCACGCCGGCCCAGATGCGCATGGTGCTCACCCGTCTGGGAGAGCGTTCGCGAATGGTCGTGACCGGTGACATCACCCAGGTGGATCTGCCTGCCACTGTGCAGAGCGGTTTGGTGGAGGCATCTGAGGTTTTGGAGGGCGTTGAAGGGGTCGCCGTCTGCCGCCTTACTTCGGCGGATGTGGTGCGTCACCCCCTCGTGCAGCGGGTGGTGGAGGCCTATGCCCGACGGGACGAACGCAAAACGCCAAAAGTTCAACGTCGATAGGGAGATCCACACCCCAATCCCTTGTCACCGCTGGCAGGATGTGATGAGTCTTTGGTGACTTGGTCGACATGCCAGCAAGCAGCAATTTCCAGGAAGCGATCCGCGAGGCGCAATCGAGTGCCCTCGTCGGCCCCAACGTTGTCAACAAGGCGCTGCCCTACGTCGGCGGCGGCATGGTGCTCACCTCAATCGGGGTGATTGGTGGTCTCTCGATGATGGCCACTCCGCTGTTCATGCCCCTGTTCTGGGTGGCTGTGATCGGCAACCTGGTGCTGTTCTTCGTGGCGCAGAACGTCGCCTTGAAGGGCAACAACGCCACAGCCTTGCCGCTGCTGTCGATCTACAGCTTGATCACCGGGTTCACCTTGAGTGGTCTCGTGGCTTTGGCGGGAGCCGTTGCGGGTGTGGGTGCGGTTGGCACCGCCGCACTGGCCACCGGCATCACCTTCGTGATTGCATCGATCGTCGGCCGCCGCATGAGCGATTCCGTTGGTCAGGCCCTGTCCGGTGTGGTGGGTCTCGGCCTGGTCGGCCTGATCCTGGCGATGGTCGTTCAGTTCATCGGTGGCATCTTTGCCCCCGCGATGTTCCATGGCACCAGCTTTGAGCTGATGATCGCCGGCTTCGGCACCGTGTTGTTCATTGGTGCCGCTTTTGTCGACTTTTACACGATGCCCCGCTCCTACCGGGATGACCAATACCTGGCAGGCGCTTTGAGCATGTACCTCACGTACATCAACCTGTTCATCTTCATCCTGCGTCTGATCATCGTGCTCAACGGCGGTGGTCGTCGCGACTGAACGTCGCGACTGACGATTTCAACTCAATCGAATCATTCCTTGCCCCGGCCTGCCCGGGGCTTTTCTTATGGCTCAGCCTTCAACCTTCAGCCCTCCGCCACGGCATAGACGCTGTCTCCAATCGCTTGTTTCTGCTCGGCGTCGTACCCCCACTTCTCCAGGAAGGCGACGTCCTCACCGCAGTTGTCGAGGGCTGCGGCCAGCAGTTGCTCTAGGCGCTCTTTCACCTCCGCTGGTTCCAGCAGCCTGAGCAGTTCAACACAGCGGCTGCTGACCCGCTCCGAGCCTGCCTGCTGCACCTCATCTCCCGTGCGCCGGTGATGAACGGCCATGGCTGTGCTCATGGCCAGATTGCGAACGCTCAGATCCACAACGCCAGCACCGGCGCCGCGCAGCTGACCGACGACGGCGTCGGGCAACCGATCCATCAGCACGCTCTCGCCCGCCAGGCTTACCACGAAAAATCCCCGGGCCCCATCGCGGCTGGCCACCATTTCACCGATGCGGTCGGCCAACACCTCATCGCTGATCTCCTCGTTGTCCCACTGCTGCAGCCAGGCCGCTGTGATTTCCATGGCCTGCTGGAAGGTGGGCTGCTGATCCGCCATGGACCTGTTCAATTCCTGCTCTCAGGCTATGGGTCGATTCAACGGATTGATTCAACGGCGGCGCAGACTTAGAGGATGCACGCAACTCCCCTGCCAGAGGATTACCGCTCTGGCTTCATCGCACTGATCGGTCGCCCCAACGTGGGCAAATCCACGCTGGTGAATCAGCTGGTGGGGGAGAAGGTGGCGATCACATCGCCCGTGGCCCAGACCACCCGCAACCGACTGCGGGCCATCCTTACCACTGAGGTGGCCCAGATGGTGCTGGTGGACACGCCTGGCATCCACAAGCCCCACCACTTGCTGGGGGAACGGCTGGTGAAGAGTGCCCGCAGCGCCATCGGTGAAGTGGATCTGGTGGTGTTGCTGTTGGAGGGGTGCGAGCGCCCGGGGCGCGGTGATGCCTTCATCGTGAATTTGCTGCAGCAGCAGTCCCTGCCGGTGCTGGTGGCCCTGAACAAGTGGGACAAGCTGGCGGAGGAGCACCGCGCTGAAGCGGAAGAGGCCTATGCCGCCCTGCTGCAGGAGACGAATTGGCCGGTGCACCGCTGCAGCGCCCTGTCAGGCGATGGCTGCGCAGATCTCACAGCAGCGATGGCGGCTCAGTTGCCCTTGGGGCCACAGCTGTATCCGCCCGAGATGGTGAGTGATCAACCGGAGCGGGTGCTGCTGGGGGAACTCATTCGCGAGCAGGTGCTTCTGCACACGCGGGAAGAGGTGCCCCACAGCGTTGCCGTCACCATTGATCGCGTTGAGGAGTTGCCGGCCAAGGGCAAGGGTGCGGGTCGGACGGCTGTCTTGGCCACGGTTCTGGTGGAACGGAAGAGTCAGAAGGGAATCCTGATCGGCAAAGGCGGGGCGATGCTCAAGACGATCGGCCAGGGGGCGCGGCTGCAGATGCAGGTGCTGATTGATGGTCCGGTGTATCTGGAGCTGTTCGTGAAGGTGGTGCCCGATTGGCGCAGCAAACCGGCCCGCTTGGCGGAGCTGGGTTACACGGGAAATCAATAACTGCCCGCTTGATGGCATCAGCGCGTAATGTCGCGCCCATGCTTTCGCTGCTGACGCGCACCAAGAGCTTTCGGGACCCATGGGTCGGTCACCCAGATCTGAACCGACGCTGGCAGCTGCATCGACGCCGGGTTCAGCTGGCGGAGACGCTGTGCCTCTGGAGGCGGCTGCTGCGACCAACTCAGCTGGCCAGCCTGGAGGGGGATGGCTTTGTGGTGCTCGAGAACTTTCTGCCGCAGCCGGAGTTTGAGGCCTTGCGCGATGAGGTGGAGACCGTGGTGGCTCGCGCCTCACGCCTGCATCCGGCACCGGACAACAACATGCCTGGTTTTCGCCCCAAACAACCCTTCCCCGGGGGTTTTGATCGTTTCGATGGAGGAACCCTCAACCGCTTTCTGCACATCGACCCCGAGCAGATGCCTCGGGCCACTGCCTTCTCCCATGACCATAGGCTCAGTGCGGGATCGCGCCAGGTCATCGGCTTGCCGATGAATCCGCGCAAGCTGGACATCTACCTCACGGCTCACGGCGAGGAGGCCCGCACGCCCGATCTGCAGAAGGTGCTGCATCGCGACACGTTCTTCCGAGCTCTGAAGTTCTGGTTCTTTCTGCGGCCGGTGCAACCCCAGGACGGTCCCTTCGAATACGTGCCGGGCAGCCATCGTCTCGATCCATCCCGCCTGCGGTGGGAGCAGACCACAGCCGTTGCAGCTGCAGAACAACGGCGGCAGCCGGATGTGTCTGGATCGTTCCGCATTCGCGAAGAGTCCTTGGCCGAACTGGGTCTGCCCAGGCCTGTTGCCCTCACCTGCCCTGCCAACACCCTGGTGCTGGCGGACGTGTTCGGCTTTCACCGGCGCGGTGCCGCCGCCCAGGGGCAGCAGCGGTTAGCGCTTTACGGCTGGAACCGCCCTTATCCCTTCCTCCCTATCAGCTGGTGATCCGGCTGAGAGAATGGGCGTATGAGTGAACAAGCCTTTCCCCCGGAAGACCCTGGCTCCTTTCTGAGCCTTTGCGACGGGGAGTGGATGAGCCTTCGCAGTTGCTTTGAGCTGGCTGCTGGTGGAGATGACGAGTGGCACAGCAGCGAACGGGGTGAACTCACCGTCCGCTGCGTGAGCGAGCAAGGGGCTCTCGGCCAACTGCAGGTGCAGGCCCCTGGTGGAACCAGCAGCAGCCTCACTTTCGCTGCTGATGGACGGCTGATTCTCGATGGTGATTCGCCAGGTAACTGGAGGTTCTGGCCTGACGGCAGCATGGAGCTGAACCTCAGCCGGGCTGACGGTGTGCAGGTTCAGGAGCGGATCTGGTTCACGCGGGCCAACCTGCGCCTGCGCAGCACCACGGCGGTGGATGCGCAGGGAACACCGGTGCAAGGCAGTTTCTGCACGGACATCCGCAGGGTGTCCAAACCCGCGGCCTGAGGCGGCATGGCGCCCTATCGCCTTGATGTGTTGAGCCTGGCGCCGCAGGCGTTTGCTCCTCTGCTGGAGCTGGGGGTGATCGGTCGTGCCTTCAACGCGGGCATTGCCGAGTTGCATCTGCACAACCCCAGGGACTTCGCCACGGATCGCCATCGCAAGGTGGACGACGAGCCCTATGGGGGCGGTGCCGGCATGGTGCTCAAGCCCGAGCCGGTGTTCGCCGCGATGGAGGCGATTCCCCGAAGTCCCCGCAGCCGGGTGCTGTTGATGTCACCGCAGGGGCGCCCCCTCCAGCAGGCCGATCTGCAGCGTTGGTCCACCGAACACGATCAACTGGTCTTCCTCTGCGGTCACTACGAGGGCTTCGACGAACGGATTCGCGGCCTGGCCGATGAGGAGGTGTCGATGGGTGATTTCGTCCTCACCGGTGGTGAGCTGCCGGCGATGACGGTGATCAACGGTGTTGTGCGCCTGCTGCCCGGCACGGTTGGCACCGCTGATTCCCTGGTGGAGGAAAGCCACAGTGCACTCCTCCTGGAACACCCGCATTACACCCGCCCCGCCGACTTCCGCGGCATGACCGTTCCGGATGTGCTGCGCAGTGGCGACCACGGTTCCATCGCCCGGTGGCGCCAGGAGCAGCGGGAGCAGCGCACCCGCGAGCGGCGGCCCGATCTGTTTGCCCGCTGGCAGACCGCGACAATGAATGACCCTTCAGATCCCGGCATGGAGCTGCGCATCGGCAACGGATACGACATCCATCGGCTGGTGCCCGGTCGGGCCCTGATCCTGGGGGGTGTGACCCTCGACCATCCCGATGGTCTTGGTCTGGATGGCCACAGCGATGCCGATGTGTTGGTACATGCCGTGATGGATGCGCTGCTCGGGGCCCTTGCCCTCGGCGACATCGGCAAGTACTTCCCCCCCACCGATCCCCAGTGGAAAGGGGCCGATAGCTTGAAGCTGCTGGATCAGGTGGTGAAGCTGGTGAAGGAGCGCGGCTGGTCGGTGGTGAACATCGATGCTGTGGTGATTGCTGAGCGCCCCAAACTCAAGCCGCACATCGCTGAGATGAGCAGCCGGATGGCGTCTGCGATCGGCATCGCCCCCGATGCCGTGGGTGTGAAGGCCACCACCAATGAAGGCTTGGGTCCGGAGGGACAGGAAGAGGGCATCAGTTGCCAGGCTGTGGCTCTTCTGCAGCGGAGCTGAACCGTGCATCACCTCAGGTTTGTACTGCTTAGGGTCATCGCACCTTGTTTGGCGCTGGTTCTCTTGTTGGGCGGGCTTTCGGAGACAGAGGTGCGGGCTGAGTCCGACCCAACACGTGGTGACGTGGAGGCTGTGGTTGAGCACCTGCGGCTGCAGGTCCCCCGGGAGAGCCGTGATCAGTGGATGGCATCGGAACGCGGCAGCTGGGAGCCTTGGCTGAAGCAACAGCCTGGTTTTCTGGGCCGTGATCTGTTCTGGGATCCGGCCACCGAAGAGGGAACGCTGCTGATTCGTTGGAGCAGTCGTAAGGCTTGGAAATCCATCCCCATGGCCGAGGTGGAGATTGTTCAGGAGCGCTTCGAGACGCTGGCCCGTGAGGCAACGGGGCAGCGCCAGGGCAACCCGTTCCCGCTGGTGTTTGAAGGGGAACTGTTGCCGCAGTGACCACGCCGGACGCTCGCCTCGATCTGCAGCGCCGCCAGCGCTTGGGCATGGTCGAGGCTGTGTGGGGGGAACACAAGACAGCCGATCAGATCATCGCCATCCTTGAAAGCTTTGCCGCAGCAGGAGAACTGGGTCTGGTGACCCGGGTGGATCCCGAAAAGGCGGCACGGGTGTGTGAGGCGTTGCCGGCGGTGGAGCTGCATGCCGATGCTCGCTGCCTCACCCTGGGTGCATTGCCTCCTGCGCCTGCGCCACCGCCTGCGGTGGCGGTGCTCAGCGGAGGCAGCAGTGATCGCATGGTGGTGGCGGAGATCAGCTTGGCCCTGCGTTGCCATGGCATCGGCGTGGACCCTGTGATGGATGTGGGGGTGGCTGGATTGCACCGCTTGCTGGATCAACTGCCCCGTCTCGCTACGGCGCGGATCCTGATCGCCTGCGCGGGAATGGAGGGCGCGTTGCCGACGGTGCTTGCGGGTCTGGTGCCGCAACCCGTGATCGGCGTCCCGGTTTCCGTTGGCTATGGAATCAGCGCAGGGGGACGAACCGCTTTGGAAGGAATGCTTGCCAGCTGTGCCCCAGGTTTTACGGTAGTGAATATCGACAACGGCTACGGCGCAGCGATGGCTGCATTGCGGATGCTCAGAGGCTGTGCCCCGGACGCTTCAAGCTGAGGCTTCAAGCCGCAGCGGAAGGGTCGATCTGGCCGAGACGCTGCAGCTCAGCACTGTTGTGATCGCACTCCACCTGCTGAAGCGCATGCACAAGAGCATCCAGATCAGCCTGCGCCAGCTCGCCGTCCTGTTGCCATTGCATGGAGCGGGGGTCGGGAGCCAACGCTGGAGGTGCGCAATCTGATCAAGCAAAGTTAGGCCTGACCGCTGGGGAGAAATACTCAGAAAACCTGTAGATGAGCCATGTGGGGCTCTGGCGTCTCAGAGGTGCTGGAGGTTGGGGTAAGCCGTTACCAGGTCGTTAGCGCTCAGCACATCTCCACGGCCTTCCGGTTGCCAGATCACTTCCAGGGCCATGAGCTCACTGGAGGCTGTCGAACCAAGAATGCGCAGGGTCTGGCGCAGATCTTCCCCGGTATCGGCCCCGGGGAGCTTGGCCGATGCCGCGGAGGCCACCAGCAAGGTCACAACGATGAATTCGTTGGTGGCATCAGCGTCTCCAGTGCTGTTACTCGAGTCCGACGTCCGCTGTCCGCCGACGTTGCTGGTGAGCTCAGCGTCCAGCTTGCTGCGCTCGTTCATCGAGAGGCGATTGAACGTCGATTCAGCTGAACTGAAGGGAACACTGCCGCTCTCGGCATTGGCGTAAACCCAGAGGTCCGGTTGGCGCAGCAGGGCCAGGGTTGTTTCCTGCAGCAGCCTTTGCAGACCTGCGGAACTGCTGGTGTCTGAAGAGGCGGCCAAGGAGCGCAGATCTTCCTGTAGGGATTTGGCACTGGCCAGCAGGCCCAACTGCACCTGAATCATGTTCACGTTGCGCGGCATGGCCGGAGCCGCAGCAGCACCACCGATCGAAGGGGCATTGCCAACGCCACGAAGGGCGTTCACCAGCACGCCTGCAACCGCCATAAGGATCAGCAGACCAAACAGTCCACCACCGCCGAAGCCGAAGATGGGGATGAGGAAGGGGAAGCCCAGTCCGCCGCCGCGGTAGCCACCCCCGCGGTAACCGCCGCCGTAGCTTCCACCCCCGTAGCTGCCACCTGATCTCGGCATCGAGGGAGCGCGGAAACTGCCCCCGCCCATTCGCCCACCGCGGGCGGCATCAGCCGGCTGTGCCTGGAACAGGCAGAGCCCCACAATTATCAGCGGCAAAAGCAGTGATGCGAGCAGTCGTCGGGATCGTGTCAACAGTCGGGGAGTGGCCACAGCAGCGCCCACAGTATTGATTAGGTGACTTTAGGAACCACCACCAACGATGGTGACGATCTCAAGGGTGTCGTCATTCTTCACCACGATGCTGTCCCAGCGGCTGCGGGGTGCGATCACGCCGTTGTGCTCGGCGACCACCAGCTGGGGGTTGTTGGCCAGCGAGGCAACAACGGCCTCAAGGCTGGCGGGCTCCGGTGCTGGATCCAGCACGCGGGTTTCACCGTTGACCATCAGGGTGAGAAGCATGGCTCAGATCGTGGCTTGGTCCAGCTGCTGGAGCAGGTGTCGAGTGGCCTGCCCGCTGTCTTCGGAATGCATGATCGCGCCGATCACCGCCGCGCGCTGGCCCCCGGCCATGAGCAGTGCCGGCAGGTTGGCAGGAGTGATTCCACCGATGGCGAAGACGGGGCGTTGGCTGATCGCTGTGGCCTTGGCCAAGAGCTCCACACCCACAGGGTTCCGTTCGGGTTTGACGGCTGTGGAATGGATCGGGCCGAAGCCGAGGTAGTCGATCGGCTCCTGCTGAGCCTGATGAACCTGATCGATGCTGTGGGTGCTGCGGCCCAGGAGTCGATCAACGCCCAACAGATCGCGGGCCACCTCGCTGGGCATGTCCTCCTGGCCGAGGTGCACCCCATCCGCATCCACCGCTAGGGCCAGGTCGACACGGTCATTGATCAACAACAGCGCCCCGAATTTGTTGCAGAGCTGCCTGAGCTGCTGAGCCTCCTGCAGGCGTTCGCGATCGTTCCCCGCTTTGCAGCGGTACTGCACCATCCCCACGCCATTCCGCAGGGCGGCCTCCACCCGATCGGTCAGGTCATCGCAGGGAGTCGTGATCAGGCAAAGGCAAGCGTCCTTGAGCTTGTTGCGTCGCCTTGCTCCCAGGGTTGCGTTGAGGCAGGTCACCTCCAGGTCGTAAAGCCCGTAGCGGATCGCTGCGGCTTCAGCGGCCAGCGCAGGATCGATGGTGCGGCCGTATTCCTCCAGCACCCGCAGCGCCTCCTGCGCCCGGGCGCAGTTGGCCGCCACCACGCGATCGGGGCTGTGGCGATCGAGTTGGGCCGGATGCTTCAGTCCGGCGCCGGTGTCGGTGCTGGTGGAGCGGGCCTGCTTGTAGCTGTCGTGATGCAGTCGCCCCAGCCGTTGCCGCCAGTCCTTGAGGCGCACCACCAAATCCTGTTGCTCCAGCCCGAAGCGGCACCAGTCTTCGACCACCCTCAGGCCTTCCCGGGCACGATCGAGGTTGGCGTCGATTAGGCGTGCCACTCGTGGATCCAGTGATGTCTCGCTTGGGGTTGGATTCATGGCACCCTGTGGGGAACGGTTTCGGCGTCGGTCATGGAGAACGGTGGTTCTGAGAGCACCATGCACGTTCTGGTCTGGGGAATCGTCCTTCTCGGCGGCATCGGCGTGTTCATCGTCTGGGGGCTGGTGAATGCCTATCCGACCGTCGCCTGAGAGCCGGTCTGAAGAATCTCCCGGGCCTGGGCTGCGTCGCGGCCAATCTGGCTGCTGAGCTCCTCGAGGCCACTGAATTTGGTCTGGCCGCGCAAGCGCTGCACCGGCTCGACACCCAGTTGCCGGCCCTCCAGCTCCAGGCTCTGATCCAGCAGGTGCACCTCCACGGCTGAGGGAGATGTGGGATCGATTGTGGGTTGGGGCCCGAGGTTCATCACGGCTGGCAGCTGATCGCCATCTCCATCCAGTTGGGCCCAGGCGGCGTAGACGCCAAGACCTGGCAAGGCCTTGCGCCCATCCACCTGGAGATTGGCGGTGGGCCAGCCCAGTTCATGCCCCAGGCCTCGGCCCCGAACCACCCGTCCCTGAAAGCGGTAGGCCCGGCCCAGCAAGGCTTTGGCGGTGGCGAGGTCGGCCTGGTCGAGGGCCGCGCGGATGCGGCTGCTGCTCATCCGGCCCTCCCCGTCCTCAACAATAGGCACCACCTTCACCTCAACGCAGCTGCGAGCCGCCAGCCGCTCCAGCATCTCGGCGTCACCGCGCCGCTGATGACCGAAGCGGAAGTTGGTGCCCACGGCAATGCGCCGGGCCTGAAGCGTGTTCAGCAGCACGCTGGTGACGAAGTCCTCCGCACTCAGCTGAGCGAGCTCGCGGGTGAATGGCACCAGCACGAGTTGCTGGATTCCCAGCGGTTCCAGCAGAGCGAGTTTTTCGCTGGGTAGATCCAGCCTCAGGCGTGCCTCCCCGAACAGCACCTCACGGGGATGGGGCCAGAAGCTCACCACCGAGGCAACGGCATCCTCTGGGCTGCCTTGGATGGCCTCGGCGATCACGCGGCGATGGCCGGCATGCAGGCCATCGAAACTCCCCAGCGCTAGGGCAGTGGGCCGTCGGGCTTCCTCTGGAGAGCAGAGCGGGATCAAAGAGGTGCAGAAGGTGCGCTTTGGTGGCAAGTTTGAACGACAGAGCACCAAGGCATGCCAGACCGCCTCGATTTCCAGAAGTTGTCGTTCGGCGTGCGTCGGATGGGATGGATCCGGTTCTGGATCCAGGTTGTTCTCGGAATTGTTGTAGTAGGCGTTCTGCTGTTCAACAACATCGGCGGCAGCCTGGCCCGCAATTCCGAACGTGCTGTGGGCCTGGGGCCTGGCCTTTCGCTCACGTCCCTGGCCTTCCTCGTGTTGCTGTTCAGCCTCTGGCAGGGCTGGCTGATCGTCCGTACCGGACGGGCCATCGACAGCGCGGCTCGTCCCAGTCGGGGCGAGGTGGCGCGGCTGATCAAACGGGGGCTGTTGGCGGATCTCCTGGGCCTCACCTTCGCCACCATTGGCTATCAGGCCCTCGCCGGCAGCCTGTTCGTGCAGGCCTCGATGCAGACTCCCGGCATTGCCATCGGCGGCCGCGGCATGGCCGACAACCTGGCGATCACCTCCCTGGAAATGCTGTCGGTGCTCAGCAACACCCAGGTGCTGTTCGCTCACCTGATGGGGGTGTTGTTCTCCCTCTGGTTGCTGCAGCGGGTTTACCGCACCAGTTGATCCTTGAGCTTGAGCTGCGGTAGTCCGCTGAGGGGGCCCCGCCAGAACAGGTCGGGCTGGATCGGCGTGAGTGAGGGGGAATTGGCATGGATCTGGGCCACATCACTGGGCCAATCCCGGGGGCCTTCTCCGGCTGATTCCAGATCCTGCACGGCTTCTCCGGCCAGCCAGTAATAGGCGCGGCCACGGGGGTCTTCCCGACGGCTGAATTGCTCGTCGTAGCGCCGGATCGAGAGACGGGTCCAGCGCAGTGCACCCATCTCCTCCCGGGCACAGGGGGGGATGTTGAGGTTGAGCAGCAGGTTGTCGGGCCACTGATCTGCGATGGCCTGTTCACTCACCTCCAGGGCAAGATCGGCGGCCGCCTGGAACTGCCGCCACTGGAAGCAGGCGCTGCTTACTGCTAGGGAGCGAATGCCCTCAAGGGTGCCTTCCATCGCTGCAGCAACGGTGCCGGAGCAGAACACATCGGTTCCCAGGTTGGGTCCGTGATTGATGCCGGAGAGCACTAGGTTTGGCTTTTCTTTCACCAGTTCGAACAGGGCCAGCTTCATGCAATCGGCGGGGGTGCCACTGCAGGCCCAGGCGGTGACCCCTGGGGCGAACAGTTCATCGGCCCGCTCGGCGCGGATGGGGGTCTGCAGGGTGAGGCCATGGCCTGTGGCAGACCGTTCCTGATCCGGGCAGACCACCGTCACCTGATGGCCTCGGGCTGCCGCTGCAGCGGCCAGGGTTCGGATGCCGTCGGCGAAGACCCCGTCGTCATTGCTGATCAGGATCCGCAGCGGGGCCATGGGGTCATTCGCACTGTGGTGAACCTAAGCGGCGTGGCTGCTTACAGTCGGCAGCTGTCTGTTTCATCCCTGTGAGCGCACCGGTCACCCTGCAGCAGCTCACCGATCAACTCGATGCCCTCGAGCAGCAGGCCGCGGCGGAGATCGCCGAGGCGGCCGATGCCGCTGCGCTGGAGCAACTGCGGGTTGGGCTGCTGGGCAAGAAGGGCCGCATCTCCGGTGTGCTCGGGGCGATGGGCAAGTTGCCCGGTGAGGAGCGTCCACTGGTGGGTCAGCGCGCCAACGTGCTGAAAACGCAGGTGCAGTCACTTTTGGGAGAGCGGCTGCAGGCCGTGAAGCAGGCGGCCATGGCGGAGCGCATCGCAAGGGAAAGCCTCGATGTCACCGCTCCCGCTTCCGGGGTGCCGATGGGGCATCGCCATCCCCTGATCACCACCACCGAAGAGATCGTTGATCTGTTCCTGGGCCTCGGTTACAGCGTGGCCGAAGGGCCTGAGGTGGAGCGGGACCATTACAACTTCACCGCCCTGAACATCCCCGAGGACCATCCGGCTCGGGACATGCAGGACACCTTTTATCTCGGAGGTGACCTGTTGATGCGGACCCACACCTCCCCGGTGCAGATCCGTCACCTCGAAGAGAACCCTCCGCCGGTGCGGATCGTGGCTCCCGGACGGGTGTATCGCCGTGATGCGGTTGATGCCACCCACTCGCCGGTGTTCCACCAGGTGGAGGTGTTGGCCATTGATGAAGGGCTCGATTTCAGCCACCTGCGTGGCACGGTGATGGCTTTCGTCAAGGCCTTCTTCGGCGACCTACCGGTGCGCTTCCGGGCCAGCTACTTCCCTTTCACCGAACCCTCCGCCGAGGTGGATGTGCAGTGGCGCGGCCGCTGGCTTGAGGTGATGGGCTGCGGCATGGTCGATCCCGCAGTGCTGGAAGGACTGGGCCTCGATCCCGAGCGCTACAGCGGTTTCGCCGCGGGCCTGGGGGTAGAGCGTTTCTGCATGGTGCGCCATGGCATTGACGACATCCGACGGCTGTACACCAGCGATCTGCGCTTCCTGGAACAGTTCTGATCAGCGCAGCAAAAGCACAATCAGGCCCTGCTGCCTGGGCTGCGCTGTTTTTAAACGCGCTGTTGGCAAGCCTGAACAGCGTGTTTAAAGAAGAAATTTAGGGAAGTGACGATGGCCCGTCTTGGCTGGCGACTGACGGCCTTGGTGGCGCTCGCGATTGTGGCGGGTCTTGCGCTGCATTTCGGCGTGTCTGGATGGACGTCGACGTCAGTCGCGGCAGACATCGATGCCACGGGCCGTAGCTCCCTGGTTCTCTTTTCGATGGCCTTTGTGGCTTCGAGTGTGCAACGCCTCTGGCCGTCATCCGTGAGCCAGTGGATGCTGCAAAACAGGCGCTGGATCGGGCTGAGTTTTGCGTCGTCCCATGGGATTCATTTGGCCTTGATCCTTGCGATGTCTCTGGATTTCCCTGACCCATTTCTGAGTGAGCAGCCCGCAGGGAAGTGGCTGGTTGGCGGTGTGGCGTATCTGTTGATTGCCTTGATGGCCCTCACGTCGACGAATGCGGCCCAACGATGGATGGGCATGAAGCATTGGAAGCGACTGCATGTAATTGGCTCCTATTGGATTTGGGCAGAATTCGCTCTCACCTATGTGAGCCATGTGAAGAAAGGACCAGCTGATTTCTACGCACCATTTCTTCTCTTCACCCTGGTTCTCCTGGTGATCCGCTTGGTTGGCCACATCAAACCCAAAAGCCCGTTAAGCCCCGTTAGCGGATAAAAGCTCCGCTTTTCCTCGTTGAAGGCTCAGTCAAACAACCAGCGAAATCCCATTGAAACGCCGTGTTGTGTGGAGGAGTAGCCGTTGCGTCCGTTATCGGCGGAGTAGTCGATACCGAAGTAGCGATAGGCCAGGGAAATCTGAGCTGAATTGCCCAGGGCGTACGCCACACCCGCCTCGACGGTTCCCGACAGGTCCTGTTTGCCATTGAGCCCAAAGCCACCGGCATCCATGCCGAGGAAGGCCTGCCAGTCTTCACCCAGTGCCAGGGTGGTGTTCATGCCCACAAGGGGCTGAACCCAGGTGTTGTGCCAGGTCTCACTGGCTTCATCGGCGATGTCGCGTTGGAGTTGCCTTGAGGGAAGGATTCCCTCGATGGTGACGTCGTCTTTGAACGACACGTCCATGTCCAAGGAGGCGTCGATCAATCGCATGCCTGCGAAGCCGATGAAGCTCATCGACCCCGGCGTCATCCGTGGCTTTTGAATCTCCCCAGCGCGGTAGCGCAGGGCCAGATCAAAAATGGTTTGCTCGCTGTCGGTGACCGACTTGATCGTTCCTTTCGAGTTAACCCGGCGCTGCGGTAAACGCGGGTGACGGTCGTTCTGAATCAGGTTCGAGCTGTTCCAGGACGAGACCGTCTCGGATGTGCTGAAGCTGAGATGATCCAGCCCCGCCTGCAGGCCAAACCGCCCTTTCTCAACAGCCACCTTGCCGCTGAACACACCGGTGAGCATGTCCAGCACATCGCTGAGATCCAGCGTTTCCGTGGTGGTGTTGTTGTTCAGCGTCGTTTTGGAGTGGGTTTCCAGCGGGAAGAACCCATAGGCCTCCAGATACACCCGGGTGTTGCCATCCTCGTCTGGGATTTCTTCTGCGGGTGAAGGCAGTGCAAGCGGAGCGAGCAAACAGGCGGTGGCGAGGCAAAGCAGGCGGTTGAGACGCATCGGGATTTGGAACGGAAGAAGTCAGGCGATTGAGAACAACGAAGCCATCAGCGTGGCTTGCGCACAGGCCCCATCAGGGGGTTTTGAACCGGTCCGGCAACGCCATAGGTCACAACGAATCCCTGCCCCCCTCCAAAGGTGGAGGTGCGTCCCTGATAGGTGGGGTTGATGACCACTTCACCGTCGAACCAATTGTTGGCGCTCCAGAGGTTTCCAGCGTCATCAACAATGACGTCGGTGGTCATTTGAATGACGCCGCTTTGGTAGTTGTGAATCACATCCCCAGTGGTTTTCCCTTCGGGGCAATTGGCGGGATTGACGCCGCAGATGTGAGTCAAGCTTTGACCATAGAGATTGCCGACCCAGACGTTGTCGTTGCCGTCGACGGAAACGCCCCAGGGGATATAGGCGGTGCCTTTGGCGATGTTTTGTTGGACGACTTTCATGTCGGGTGAAATCAACCCAACCATGCCAGTCTGCGTGATGTTGGGGTTGGTCAGAAGGTATTCAGCACCGGCCTCAAACTCCTCCATGATTGTCTTGGGTTGTGGTGCATTGGCGGGGATGTTGGGCGGCATTTTCGCGCCGGGAGGTAGTGCCCCTTGGGGAGAATTGGATTGCTGGGCAATCCATACATGCCCTGTCGAGTCAACGGCAACACCACGCCCCCCAAGGTTCACTTCGATCGTTTTGGCCTGATCAGGAGCATCCCCCGGAAACACGGTGAGCTTGTTGTTGTAACTGCTGCTCACCCACACCCTGTTCTGCGCGTCAACGGCAACACCGAAGGGGGCTTGGAGGCCATCAATAGTGTGGCGCTTCCCCTTGGTGTAATCACCTCCTGGGAACTGAATCATGTGGTTGGCCGTGTTGTCGGCAATCCACACATCTCCGTTGGCGGCTGTGGCGACGCCCTGAAGCTGACCCACTTCTCCATCAATGGTGGCTGGCCCGAGAGCTTTGCCATCGTTGAGGTCGAACACCCCGACCATGTTGTTGAACGCACCAACCCAGGCATATTTTTCTGAGACGCCGGTTCCCCAGCCCACACCATTGATGCCTTGGCCGTTGTAACCGCTAATTGCTGGTGAGAGGGGCGTGCCACCGGGGCTGAAGTGGGTCACGCCACCGCCGATGTTGTTCACCACGCCGGATTGCGATCCCGGCATCCAGTTGGTTCCACTCCAAAGGCTTCCTTTTCCGTCAAACATCAACTTCCCGAGCCCTAAAGCACCGCCACCGTTGAAAACCAGGGACACGGAAAAGCTTTTGGGTTGAAACAGCAGATAGGGGGCAGTTGCAGTTGTGCGCAGCTCTGTCGATTTGTTGATCGGGTATGCGCTTTTGAACAGGTGATAGAGAGCGCCCGCGTTCTTCCAGGGTTGGCGGGCAATGGACGTCATTGCCGAGAGCGTGTTCTCTGAATTCGTCAGTGCTAGCAGCCGATAGCACGCCTGAGACTGCTGCGGTTGCCCGCACAAAGCAATTAGATCTGAGAGCATATTCATCCGAGCTGCTGTCTCGGAATTCAGCAGGTTGGTGCTTTTCAGCAATGTTGCTCCAAACCGTCCTGTGCTCTGGTCCACCAGGTTTTCAACTTGGCTCGAACCGATCATCAAGGCGCTTTGGCTTCCTTCCAAAGCGTTGCCCTCAAGCAGCTGAGCATTGGGCCAAACCGAACCAACGGTGGTGAGCTCGTTGATGGTCACCTGCTGATGCTCATCCCCGCCGAGCACCGTGAGCATGGTGAGCTGGTCGGCGCTGGATCCCCCGATGTCCCCCCCCTTTGCCACGAGGTAGTGGACGACCCCTTGCCTGGCTCGAACCTTGACGCTGAACGCACCGCTTTTGTTCGAGCGCTGGGTGCTCAGTTGTTTGGGAGTTTGCCCTGCTGTGGTTTGCCAGAGGGTGATGGATGAGCCGCTCACTGGCTGACCCTTCAAGGAGATCTCCCCTTTCAATGTTGATTGCCCTCGAGCTTCGACAGACCCTGCTGTTGTCCCAATCGCCAGCGCACTGAGGGCGAGGGTCTGGCCAAGCATTTTGAGGGCTTTCATGGACCTCGATGTGTTTTCTGTGTTCTAGGGAGAAATCGGAATGCCGGCAGAGTTGCGGTCCCGATCACGGACAGATGGGCTCATGAATGCCAGCTTCGATGAACTGAATCTGTTGTTGGTTGGTAGAGATCAGTGCCCCTGGAATTCCACTTGCTTCGTTCGATTGCGTTGGTGAATCTGATTAAATAATTAGAATTCGTAGATTGATATGACTTTTCGGCTGAGGTCTTTAGCCTTTTCGTCTGCGTTGAACTGTTGATGATTGATGTCAGATTTGTCGCAGGCTCCGGCTTTGAGTTCCGCACCATATCTCTGGTCACTCATCCTGTCGTTCGGCGCGCTGCTTTTCAGCATCATCTTGCTCTACATCGTTCGATTCAGTGCGAGGCTCGAATTCAAGGACGTGGGCTCTCTCCGTTCGATATTTGATCTCTTTCTGAGTCTCGCGATAACCGTCCGATTTGTACCGCAAGGATTGTTCTGCTGATCAGAATGGGCCAACTTTTGGTGCCTGCCATGCTTCGTCGATTCCTACTCGGGGGCTTTGTACTTACTACTTTTGCTGGTACTGGTGCAGTAGCGCAAGAGGTTGGTGAGACCAAGGCTGGCACAGGGACTTTTGATTACAGCACGCTGACGGTTCAAGACGAGATCGCACAAGCCCAGCCAATTGCCGCAGAAGAGAAGGCTCCGGGAGTTGGTGCTGACAACGCAGCTGGGCCTGATCAAGAGGTTTTGGCGAAAGCTGCACAAAATCCCATTGCCAGCATGATCAGCATTCCCTTCCAGTGGAATGCCACGCCTGGGACCCAGTGGGCACCGAATTCGGTTGATCGCGATGCAAAGCATGACAAGACTTTGAATGTGGTCAACGTTCAGCCCGTTTTCCCTTTCAAGTTGAGTGACGATTGGACGCTGGTGACGCGCACCATTATTCCTTTTATTAGCGCCCCATTTGCCAAGCCAAAGTTTGATCTCATCTCCGCAGGCGAACCTTACTTTGATGGTTGGAGGGAGAAGTACACCGTTGGCGTTGGTGATGTCAATCCCACTGGTTTCTTCGTGCCCACCATGGAGGGTGATTTCACCTTTGGTTTTGGCCCTACCCTCAGTATTCCTTCCAACAAGATTCCGCTGAGCACCGGCAAGTGGACTGTCGGCCCTGCACTCGTTGGTGTCTATACCAAGGGTCCTTGGGTTTTGGGTGGTTTGGTCAATAATATGTGGTCCTTTGCGGGGGAAGAAGACCGCAAAGATGTGAATAAGATGTTGATTCAACCCTTCATCAACTACAACCTTCCCAAGGGTTGGTACATCTCGGTTTCCCCCATCATGACGGCGGATTGGGAAAATGAAGACAACGGATGGATGGTCCCTGTTGGTGCCGGTGTTGGACGGGTGTTCACTCTCGGCAAGCAGCCGATTAATGTTTCATTGCATGCTTACTACAACGCCATTAAGCCTGAAATCGGTGGCGAGGAGCTTTTGGGTGATTGGACGATCCGCACTCAGGTCCAGTTCCTGATTCCCACGGCCAAGAAGTGATCCTCTGTACAAGAAGAGAACATTAAGTAGCAAGTCGCTTCTTTAGTTTCTAGCTGTTAAAAACCAGTAAATTGCTTCTCAATGTTGGGATCATCTTTTAAGGCGGCGTCCGTTTTTTCTGCCGGACTATTGGTTTCGTTTGTCGGTTTAGCTTCATCTCCAGGATCGGCTATCGCTGGTTCTGATTGTCCTCAGCCTGCTGTTTCGGTTCAGAGCAGCACGGTGGTTCCTGTCACTAAGGTGAACTATTCCGAAGCTGAAACGCAGACGGTCTTTGCCAAGTACACCACAGATGTTGCTAAAACTACCTGAACCGGGGGTTTGGGAGCAATTTTGAATCTCCAGAAGGCAGCGGACCCCAAGGATCGCACGGTGATTCGTATCAACTTTGACACCCTGTATTCCTGGTTGATTCTTGACCTGACCACTCCGGCCACCTTCACGCTCCCGCAAACCAATGGTCGCAACCAGAGCGCCATGGTGGTGAATGGTCAGGGCTATGTTTACTTTGAAAAAGAACCTGGTGATTACGCCCTTACAGAGGACGAGGTGGGTGTTCGGTATGCCTTGGTGGCATTCCGCACCGGTGTGAACATTCAGGATCCTGAGGATGTCGCGCAGGCCCAGGCTCTGCAGGCCAAGTTGTCGGTAAATCAGGCTAATACAGGCGAATATGTGCAACCCAACCAGTGGGATCTTGAGCAGATGATGGCTCTTCGTGCGGCTTACAACGAAGAGCGAAACGAGAAGGGTGTGAAGTCGGAATCGCTCTTTGGTCGGCCAGGTGAAGTCACCCCGGAGCAAAACAACATGGGTGTGGCTGGTGGAATTGGCGAATTACCCAATGAAGGTGCTGTTTATCTGTTCTACAGACCATAATCATCTGAGCCTCAAACGCTGGTGCTGAAAGATGTTCCGAATGGCGATAATGCTTTTTGGTCGCTGACGGTGTACGACAAGGATGGATTTCCGGTTGGTGAGAATTTCAATGTCAACAGCGCATTTGCCGAGGCAGACGTGCAAGGTGAAGTGACGCTTCATTTTGGTGGTGATAATAAACAACCCAATTATTTGGAGATTTACCCGGGCTGGAACGCCACCTTGCCACCTTCCGGATCTACAAACCAAAGCCCGCTTATTTCGATGGTTCGTGGGTTCGGCCTGAGTTGGAGCTCAAATGAGTCTCCGTGATTGATCCTTACTGGGATTGAACGCCTTTTGGGCTTGGCTTGCGTGGGTTTTCAAGCTCATGCAAGCCTGCTTTTACCTCACTAGTGAATTAAGGCTTTTTCGGACCATCGACTGCTGACCGATCGCTTGTTCCTACCTAGCTTGAAAAAATGTCGATTGCTTCGCATGGTGAGCGCAACGTGGATGAAGGGTGCCTCTAAGGGCTTGTCCGTTCTTGCTCTGTCAGGTGTTTTGTTTGGTCTGCCCACCAGAGCCCAAGCAGAGGCTGATGCTGTTCCCAGCGGCTTCACCACCCCGATTCCATCAGAGTTGCTTACGCCAGATCGGGTGCGCACGTCGGTTGGCACCTTCAATTTCTTCGATGGCATGCCGGATGCTGCCACGGTGAAGGCGAGTTTTGATAATCTCAAATTTATCCGGGCTTACGAGACCTTCCTCACGTTGATGCCGGCAGCGAGCATTGAAATGCTGCGCCACGGTCATCAACAGATCGGTGTGGACGATTACACCAAGGTGAATTTGATGTCACCCTTGAATTCCAATCCCCTGTTCTTAACGGGTAATACAGATACCGTTTATGGTTCAGCTTTTTTCAACTTGCAGCGGACGGGTCCGTTGGTGATTGAGGTGCCTGCTGGTCTTGGACCTGGCACAATTAATGATGCTTACTTTCGCTTTGTGGCCGATACCGGTGGCCCTGGTCCGGACAAAGGCAAGGGTGGTAAGTATTTGATTCTTGGTCCTGACGATAAAGAGCCTGCAAACACCGATGGTTACTTTGTTTTCCGCTCACCCACCTATTTCAACTGGTTGATTCTGAGGGCCTTCCTGGATGACGAGGGTAAACCTGATCAGGCAGTTGAGAACTACGAGAATGGTCTGCGGATGTATCCGCTGTCGCAAAAAGACAACCCGCCCAAGATGACCTTCATCCAAGGTGGGGACAAGGTTTTAATACTGTGCATGCCAACAACTTTGAATTTTTCAACGAGCTCAATCGTGTGATTCAGCGGGAGCCCATCGATTTCCTTGATCCGGAAATCCGTGGTTTGGCCGCTGGTATCGGGATGGAAAAAGGAAAAGCTTTTAACCCCTCAGCGGCTGATCGAGCCCTGATGGAGGAGGCCTTTCAGGTGGGTGTGGCCTATGTGCGATCCGACATGGTTACACCCCGTGCTGCCGATGCATACACCTATGAAGGTAATCCCCAATGGTTCACAGTCTTCGCAGGTGGAAGTTATGAGTGGCTCAAAGATGGTGGCCGGGGAGGCCGAAATCTTGATGCTCGCAACAACTTCTTCTGGGCTTATACGGTCAACACTCCGGCGATGGTGCTGGAAATGGTTGGCGTTGGCTCTCAATATGCCATTGCCGGAACGGATGAAAATGGTGCTGTTCTTGATGGTGGCAAATCATACAAATTAACCATCGACAAGAATCCACCCGCTAAGGATTTCTGGTCCATCGTTGTGTATGACCCCCAGACGCGATCACAGTTACAAACTAGTCAGCCCTTCCTCGCCAAGAACAACAAGCGCAACAAAGATATGGTCGCCAATGCTGATGGTTCCGTGGATTTGTATTTCGGGCCCAAAGCACCTGAGGGCAAGGAAGCCAATTGGATTGAAACCGTACCTGGAAAAGGATGGTTTACGGCCTTTCGGCTCTATGGCCCATTGCAACCCTGGTTTGATCAAACCTGGAAGCTGAAAAACATCGTAGTGCTCGACTGAGCGAACAATTCACGACTTCACGCTTTTATTCATTGATTTGTCATGAAAGGCCTCAATCCTGTTTCAGCTTTCTTGGCTTCGACGCTCTTGATCGGAAGCTCTGCATTATCGGTTCAAGCGAAGGATGTCACTCCCAAGGGATACAACACGCCGATCCCTGAAGACGTCTTAACGCCTGATGTCATTCGCACCCGCATCGGCACCTTCCGCTATTTCGATGGCTTTCCGGATGATGCCACCAAGAAGGCAGCACGCCGTCAGGTGGATCTCGGGCGCGGTGTGCAGACCTTCCTCAATTTCATGCCGGCTGCATCCCTTGAGATGCTCTATGTCGGCCACCGTGACGGCTACGGCACGCAGCCGAATCGCGACATTGGCTTGTTTGAGGAGTTGATGAGCTCCACATCCCTTTGGCTTACCGGCAACACCGACACGGTGTACGCCTCAGCCTTTTTGGACCTCAGTGACGGGCCTGTGGTGGTTGAGGTGCCCCCGGGCACGGGGCCTGGCACGGTTAATGACGCCTTTTTCCGTTTTGTCGTCGACATGGGCGGCCCCGGTCCAGACAAAGGCAAAGGCGGCAAGTATCTGATTCTTGGTCCAGGCCATAGGGCCCCTGCGAATACCGATGGCTACTTCGTTGCGACGACTCCCAGCAAAATCAACTGGTTGATTTTGCGAGGGTTCTTGGATGAGAACGGTGAGCCTGATGCTGCCAAAGCGGCGTTCCAAAACAGTCTCAAGGTGTATCCCTTCGCTCAGAGGAGCAATCCTCCTGCGAACACCTTCAAGAACCTCACGGATTGGACGGTCAACACCATCCATGCCAACGATTTCAAGTTCTACGAAGAACTAGACGAGGTGATTCAGCGTGAGCCTTCTGAGATGTTCTCTCCTGAGCTCCTGGGGATGGCATCGGCCATTGGCATCCAAAAAGGGAAGCCGTTCAAGTCATCGCGGCAACAAAAGGCCTTGCTCACTGAAGCAGTCTCCATTGGCAATGCGACGGCCCGGTCGATTCTTTTTGCTCCGGAGGATGCCAAGAACTACATCTATTCCGACAGATCAGGCTTCTGGCAAACGGGTTTCCCTGGAGGCAGTCATGAATATCTCGTGGATGGCGGCAATGGTGGGCGCGACATGGATGGCCGCACCCTCTTCTTCTACCTCGCCACGGTGAATACCCCTGCCATGGCCTTGGAGTTGCCTGGCGTGGGCTCCCAGTACGCCTTCAGCGCCCGGGACAGTAGCGGTGCCTATCTGGATGTCTCGAAAACCTACAAACTCAACATCCCTGCAAATCCCCCGGCTCAGCGATTCTGGTCGTTTGTCGTCTACGACCCGCAGACCCGCTCGATGTTGCAGAGCAAGGAGATGCCTTACCCCAGCAAAAACAACAAGCGCAATCTCGAGATGGCGAAAAATGCTGATGGCAGCATTGACCTCTACTTCGGCCCCGAAGCACCAGCCGGTAAAGAAGCCAACTGGGTGAAGACGGTTCCCGGCAAGGGCTGGTTCGGAATCTTCCGGCTCTACGGTCCTGGCCAGGAGTGGTTTGACCGCACCTGGAAATTGGGCAAGATCGAACAGCTCTGATTGTTGCTCATGGCTTCTTTCAGTGGGTTCTTTTCCACTGAAGGATTCTTTGGTTCTCCTTTTCTCCTCTCCCCCTGGCTACATGTCTCGCTCAGTTGATGTTGTTGTCATTGGTGGTGGTTTCGCTGGGATTACGGCGGCCCGTGATCTCAAACACCGTGGCTTCAATGTGTTGCTGCTTGAGGCCCGCGATCGCCTGGGTGGTCGTACCTGGTTCAAGGAGGTGAACGGCTTCCATGTGGAGCTGGGCGGAACCTGGATTCACTGGACCCAGCCTTTTGTTTGGGCGGAAAAGGAGCGCTACGGCTTGGAGGTTCAAGAAACCCCGGTTGTGTCGCCGAGCGGGTAGCCATCAAGGTTGATGGGCAGGTGAATGACCTGCAGGAAGGCCAGCTCGCTGAATTTTTGCGGGGCTTTGAGCTGTTCTTTGCGGAGGCCAAGCAAGTTTGGGAGCGCCCTTACGACCAAGATCACTGTTGGGATGCGATCTGTGCCCATGATGCGCAGAGAGTTGCTGATCGCTTTGCCGCCTTGGAGCTCACCCCCCTGCAACGCACATCGATTGGCGGATTCCTTGAGATCCTGTCGATGAACCAACCCGAAAATGCGTCCTACGTAGAGATGATGCGTTGTTGGTCGCTGACCGATTGGAATTACGAGATCTTCAACGACACTGCCGCCCGTTACGAGTTCACCAATGGAACAGGTGAGCTGGTTGATGCCATCGCTCAGGATGGTGGATTAGATGTTGGGCTGAACAAGTCTGTCGCTTCGGTTCAGCAATCGGAGGCCGGGGTTGTGGTCACCACAACCAATGGCTATGTCGTAACTGCCAAGCGTGCGGTCGTCACGTTGCCGCTCAATCTGCTCAACAGCGTTAGCTGCGATCCGCCACTGTCTACTGCGAAGCAGGAAGCCTCAACGCTGAAGCATGTTGGCGGTGGCTACAAGGTGTTTTTTGAGGTGGAGGGTGATCCCGGTGCGGTGATGACCCTCTCCCGTTCAAAGGATTCCTCCCTCATCGGCAGCTTCACCTACAAGCGCGGCGAACAACATTCCGTTCTGGCTGGATTCAGCCTCGAATCCGGTGCGTTGGACAAGTCTTGTGATGAATGGCAAGCCGTTCTCGAAGAATTCCTTCCAGGCGTCAAGCTGCTGTCCACCTTTGGTCACGACTGGGGTGACGATGTTTTGTCCCAGGGATCCTGGTGCACGTATCGGCCCGGCACGATCGCAAGGTTGGCCAATGCACTTCCTCAACAGGAGGGAAATCTTTTGTTTTCTTCCGGCGACCATGCCCAAGCCTGGCGTGGCTTTATTGAGGGAGCGATCGCCAGCGGATCAAAGGCTGCCATTGCCTTGGCGGACAGCCTTTGATTCACGCCATTAGTTAAAAACGAATCGCAGTCCCAGGTTGGGTCCCTGCGCTGTTGTTTCGTAGCCCTGATCGTTGCTATTGGCGGCATAAGCGAGGCCAAAGTATTTGTACGAGAATGAGATCTGGGTTGAATTGCCGATGGCATAGGCGACGCCTGCCTGTGCAGTACCGCTCATGTCTTTATGTCCAGCGAGACCAAAACCAGCGGCGTCTGCGTAAAGAAAGGCTTGCCATTCGGGGCTGAAGGCGTAGGTGGCGTGCATGCCGATCAGCGGCTGGACCCAGGTGTGGGACCAGGACTCGCTGAAGCTCTTGGTGCCCGACCTTTTGCGCTCGAGGATTGGGCCTTCGTAAGAAGCAGAAAGTTCAATGTCGACATCTGCGCTGATGGTTCCATCCACGATGCGAGCTCCGGCAAAACCCACAAAGCTGGCTGATCCTTGAGGCATCTTGGGCCGTTGCACGTCCCCTACGCGATAGCGCACCGCAATATCGATCAAGGTTTGATCCAGGTGGATATCTGCATCAGCATCACCTTTCAAAGTGAGGCTTCGGGTGACTTCATCACCTGTCAGACGACGGATACGTGACCGCTCTCTGGTGCCCCAGATTGAGCCAGATTCCGTACAATCGAAACTGCTGTGATTAATTCCAGCTTGGAAACCCCAACGATCGAATTCGACACCTGCCCGCAATGTCAACACGCTGGAGACGTTGTCGACTACATCGCCTAAATCCCAGTTGATGTTGTTGGTGTTGCCATCCAGTGTTGTTGAGCCATTCGCATCGATTGGCAAGAACCCGTAGAGATCGAGGTAAAACCGCCAGTCGTTGTCATCTTCTTCTGCCTCGGAAACAGCCTTATCAGCCTCGGCTTGTGCGAGCAAGTCTTGAGTCACCCAAGGGGTGTAAGACCAGGCCAGTTCTTCCGATGCTTGAGCACCTGTACCGATCAGTGCAGGGATGGCAAAAGCGAACGAGAGAAGAAGGCGACGCATGCCGATTTGGGATAAATCGTGTGAAAACTAGAGGTTTTTTGATGGTCGACAAATAAAAACGCTCGAATCGTCCCAGGCACCGCAAGGCCTACTGAGAGGCTCTGTGTCGAATGCAGCCCAGCCTGATTCCGTTCCCGTCAAGACTCATAAAGTGGCACCGTTCTGCACCTGAGGCGGTCAGTGCCCCGCATTGGACTGATCGTCAATGACGGCAAGCCTCTGGCGGTTCAGACGGCGGACACGATTCAGCAGCGCCTGGAGGCAGCCGGCCACCCCGTGGAGCGGGCCAGCAGTTCGGGGGGAATGGTGGGCTTTGCCAACCCCGATCAGCACCTGCGGCTGCGGGGCTATAGCGCCTGTGTGCCCAAAGGCTTTGATCAATCGATGGTGCTGGCCATCGTTTTGGGGGGAGACGGCACGGTGCTCTCCGCAGCGCGGCAGACCGCTCCTGTGGGGATTCCGATTCTCACGATCAACACCGGCCATCTGGGGTTCCTGGCTGAGGCCTATCTCGATGATCTGGACCGGGCCCTCGATGTGGTGCTCACTCAGCAATGGACGATCGAGGAACGCAGCAACCTTGTGGTGAGTGTGATGCGGGGCGATCAGCGCCGCTGGGAGGCGCTGTCCCTCAACGAAATGGCCCTGCACCGTGAGCCGCTCACGAGCATGTGTCACTTCGAGATCGCCATTGGCCGCCACGCCCCGGTGGACATCGCTGCCGATGGTGTGATCCTTTCCACGCCGACGGGTTCGACGGCCTATGCCCTCAGCTCCGGTGGTCCGGTGATTACGCCGGATTGTCCGGTGCTGCAACTCACCCCGATCGCGCCCCATTCCCTGGCCTCCCGCGCCCTGGTGTTCAGCGACCGTGAGCCCGTCACGGTGTTTCCGGCCACGCCGGAGCGGCTGATGATGGTGGTGGACGGCAGTGCCGGTTGCTATGTCTGGCCCGAGGATCGGGTCTTGATCCGTCGCAGCGATCACCCCGTGCGCTTTGTGCGCCTCGCTGACCATGAGTTTTTCCAGGTGCTGCGCAACAAATTGGGTTGGGGCCTGCCCCACATCGCCAAGCCCGAGCGGGAATGAACGCTGATCCCTTGTTGCTGTTGGCAGGCTCTTCGGCGGTCGCCCTTGCGCCCCGTCTGGCCGCATCAGGCTACGCAACCCTCGATTGGCTCAGTGCCGGGCCCTCGGCCCATGCCGCTGAACCAGGTGAATCCCCTCTGGCTGCTGTGCTGGCGGCCGATCAGACCGCATTGATTCAAGACCTGCGCAGCCGTTTTGGGGCCATGCCGATCCTGTTGGATCTGGAACGCGACAGCGTTGAGGCCCGCGCCGACTGCCTCGGAACCGGTGCCGATGATTTCTGGCTCTCGGAGATCGGGCCCAGCGATCTGTTGCTGCGTCTGCGCCTGCACCGCACGATTCAACAGCGCTCGGGGCAGCGACCGGTGCTGCTTCAGATCGATGACCTCAGTGTCGACCCCACCAACCGGACGGTGCGGCGGGGAGAACGTGTGGTGGCGTTGACGGCGAGAGAATTCATGCTGTTGCAGGTGCTGTTGCGGCGGCGTGGCCAGGTTTTGAGCCGTGAACTGCTGCTTCAGGAGGTGTGGCAGGGGGAGCGTTCCAGCAGCAATATTATTGAGGTGTATGTGCGCTACCTGCGTCAGAAGCTGGAGGCCGGTGGTGAGCGCCGTTTGCTTCACACCGTGCGCGGCCGGGGGTATTGCCTCGGCCAGGTGTTGCCGAAGGCTTGAGCGGCCATGGATGCTCTGCCCCCTGAACCGCCCCCGCAGTGGCTGCCGATTGGGGCCCGCTGGTGTGTGGCCCAGCACAGTTGCATTGATCTTGAGGTGGCCCGCAGCCCCGAGCAGCAGCGGCTGGGCTTGATGCAGAGGCCGGCTCTGCCGCCCTTGCGCGGGATGTGGTTTCCCTTTGCCACCCCCCAGCCGCAGCGCTTCTGGATGTTCAACACCCTTGCGCCTCTGGACATGATCTTTGTGCGCGATGGGCGGGTGCTCGATCTGGTGCCTGCCGTTCCCACCTGTGCTGCCTTGCCCTGTCGCTCCTACGCCGCCGATGCGGATGGCAATGGACGGGCTGATTTCGTTGAAGCGGTGATTGAGATCGGTGCCGGCGAGGCGCAGCGGCTTGGCATTGGCATCGGGGATCCGGTTCGGATCACCCCGCCCCAGCTTTTGCCGTGAAGCCGGCTTAAGCCGGCTTCGTTCCCGTCACGATCAACGTGGGGTTCATCGGAGCCAGGCGGGTGCCATCCCCCAGCGGTTGTCCCCTCCAGGCCTGCAGTTGCTGCACTCGCACCAACAACCCAGCGTTCTCGAGTAGCGGCCGAACGCTGGCCAACGCCTCGATGCTTGCCAGGGGAATCACCACAACGCCACCAGGCCGCAGCCGCGTCAGTACGTTCTGCAGCAGGCGCTCCCGCTGGGCGCCACCGCCTCCGAGCAGAACCCGATCGGGCTGGCTGAGGCCATCGGGGAGCCCTCCGTTCAGCACAGTTGTAGCGTCGGTCTCCAGCACCGCTGCGGGGCTGACACCGAGCCGTTGCGCATTGCGCTGGATCAGTTGCGCGCCACCGGCGCGGCGTTCCACTGCCAGCAGTTGCAGGCCAGGCCGCAGTCGCAGCGCCTCCAGACCGACGCTGCCGGTGCCGGCCCCCAGATCCCAGAGCACGCCCAGCTGCGGCAGGGCGAGTTCGGCCAGAAGTTGGATGCGCACCTCCCGCTTGGTCATCAGTCCGGGGTGATCGCTGTGCTGAAGGTAGAGCCCGTCATCGAGCCCGAACAACGGCAGCTGATGCGGATCCGGCGCGGCGGGTTCGCGGGCGATCAGCAGTGCAATCAGCAGCGGATGCAGATCTGTTGGTAGCGCGGCGTTTGGGGCGATCAGCTGAACCCGTTCATCGGGGTGGCCAAGTTTTTCGCAGAGCCACAGGTCCGTGCTGGCCTCCAGGCCGCTGCTGCGCAACATCTGCTGCACGCTGCCGGCGCCCCCCTGGTTCGGGTCCGTCAGCACCGCCAGGGCCGTCGGTCGTTTCTGCAAGGCGCTGGTCAGGATTTTGGGGTCCCGTCCGTGCAGGCTCACCCAGTCGGCGTCCTGCCAGGGGCGCCCGATGCGGGCGAAGGCCAGCTGCAGCGATGTGGGGGCCGGATGAAACCGCAGCCGCTCTGCGCCGATGCGGTCGCAAAGGATGCGCCCCAGGCCGAACCAGAGCGGATCGCCGCTGGCCAGCACCACCACAGATTGATCAGCAGCTTTCGATTGCAGGTTGTCCACCAGAGCCCGCGGGTCATCGCTGCTGATCAGCTCAGGTTTGGCGTCCCCCAGCCAGTCCTGCAGGGCAGCTTGCAACCGCTGCGGTGCTGCAATCACGGCGGCCGCCCGCAGCAACGTCTGCTGTGGAGCGGGCAACGAGGGGGGCGCCCCGGCGTCGGTGCCGATCACATCGATCATCCCGTCATTCTGGTGTCAGGGTTCGTGGGGTCATGGCAGGGGGTGATCTGCTGGTGGATCGCTTGGTGGCTGGGGGCTTCCTACGTCCTGCGGTGCTGCTTCGAGGCTTGCAGCTCCGTCGCCCGGCCCTTTCCTGCTGGAGGGTGGGCCTGTTGATGGGACTCAGTGGGCTGCTGGTGGAGCCCCTGGCTTGGCTGCAGTCGTGGCTGTGGGCTCGCCGCTTGCGAAAGGCTGAACTGCCGGACGACCCGATCGTGGTGATTGGCCACTGGCGCAGTGGCACCACCTATCTGCATCAGTTGCTGGCCTGTTACCCCACGCTGGCGACGGCGCGCAATTCGCTCACCACGGCGCCGCAGGTGGCCTTGCTGCTCAAACCCTGGATTCGCTGGGCACTCCAATCGTGGATGACGCGGCAGCGGCCGATCGATGCGGTCCCCTGGGGGCCGGACGACCCCCAGGAGGATGAGCTCGGTCTGGCCCGACTCACCATCAACACCAACATGGCGGGCATGGCCTTCCCCCTAGCCTATCCCTGGTTTTTCCGGCGCAATGTTCTGGGTTCCTCCGTTGCCTTCGAGCAGCAGTGGCTGCACTTCACCAAGCTCACCTGGCTCAATGACGGCCAGGGGAAGACGGGACTGCTGATCAAGAACAGCGCCAATTCCGCCCGGGTGGAGTTGGTGCTGCGCCACTTCCCCAGGGCGCGCTTTGTGCTGTTGCGCCGTGATCGGCAGGCTTCGATCCGCTCGCTGGTTCAGGTGAAGCAGCGGTTGGGTTCACTGGTGGGGCTTCAGCCCCTGCCCGATGCCGTCACTCAGGTGGAGGAAACGGTTGCGGCCCATCGCCAGCTGCTTGGGGCCTTTGAAGCGTCTTGTCACCGGATTCCTGCGGGGCAGTTGGTGGAGGTGTCCTATGAGGAATTAATCCGCCAACCCTTCGCTGCGGTGAGCGAATCTATGACGAACTAGGGCTCACCAGCTGGCAGCCGGCGCAGGCCCCGCTGCAGGCTCGGATTGGCCAGGCCCGCAGCTACACCGCTTATCGGGTGACCCTGCCTTTAGCGGCGGAACAGCGCCTGAACGACCTGATGGAGGAGGCATGACCCCAGCCCATGATCGCCGCCAACGCTTGCACGAGCTTGTAGTAGCCTTGATTACTAAGCAGGATGATCTTCCCCTGCTCGATCCCGATCAGCCCGATCTGGAGGGGACGGCCCCAGGCCGTTGGCTGGATCAGAACCGCCGCAGCCTGCATCGCTATCAAGCCTTGGTCCGCACGGCGGTCACCTTGGATGCCCTGCTGGATGCCGAAGACAATCCCTCACCACTGTCTGCAGGCTGATGCTGATGTCCGCAGGCTGATCGCAACGGCTGGCTGATCACGTCAAACCTGGCAATCTGGGGCGACTCTCGGCCCCTGCATGGCTTCGTTCGGTTGGTACGCTCTGAACTCCCTGCTGGGTCGCGGCAAGCAAGCCAAGCGCTGGCAGCCACCGGAGGCCTCCTGGAGCCGACCCTTCGGCCTGGGCTGGGACAAGCCCTACACGGTTCGCTATGCCAGCAACCTCGACGACGGCCCCAACCACGGCATGCCGCTGGGGGGCTTCGGCGCTGGCTGCTTCGGGCGGGCGCCCGACGGCAACATCAACCTCTGGCACCTCGATGGCGGTGAGCACTGGTTTGGAGTGCTGCCTGATTGCCAGTTCGCCCTGTTTGAAGGGAATGGTCGCGGCAAGCGCGCCCACGCCCTGGCGGTTCAGCCGGAGCAGGATGCTTCGCGGCCGGAGGCTGGCCAGCCGCTGAAGGTCTGGGAGTGGTACCCGGCCAGCACGCCGGATCGCAGCACCGGCACCTACGCCGCCCGTTACCCCCTCAGCTGGACCAGCTATGAGGGTGTGTACGACGCAGAGGTGCGTTGTGAGGCCTTCAGCCCGATCCTGCCGGGTGATTACCAGCGCACCAGCTACCCTGTGGTGGTGTTCGTCTGGACGCTGCGCAATCCCACCGACCAACCTCTGGATTTGTCGTTGCTGCTGAGTTGGCGCAACACCACTGGTTGGTTCACCAACACCGATGCCTCGGCGGAGGTTCACTTCCGCGATGACGGCAGCCCGGAGCACAACTACGCCCCGGCCATCGGCAGCACCGCCGGCCAGCGCAACTGTTGTATTGACGATGGCTCCCTCAAGGGAGTGTTGCTCGAAGGCAACGTCTCCGATCCCGTTGCCGAGGGCGAGGGCCAGTGGTGCATTGCCACAGCCGAGCAGCCCGGTGTGACGATCCAGCGCTGCAGCCGCTGGAATCCCAGCGGTGATGGGCGTGAGCTGTGGGACAGCTTCAGTGCTGATGGCTCTATCCCTGAAAGCAATAACGACCGGCGCAGTGGATCGGATGATCCCCTCAGTGCTGCGCTTGCGGTGCAGTGTCAGTTGGCCCCCGGGCAGAGCATTGAGATCCCGCTGGTGATCAGCTGGGACCTTCCCGTGACGGCCTTTGCCACCGGCAGCCAGGCGCTGCGCCGCTACACCGACTTCTTCGCTGCGGATGCCAATCAGGCGGTTGCCATTGCCGCTGAAGCGCTGCGTGACTGGCGCCGTTGGCGCCAGCAGATCGAGGCCTGGCAGCAGCCGGTGCTGCAACGCCAGGACCTGCCTAAACCGCTGCGGATGGCTCTGTTCAATGAGCTCTACGACCTCTGCAGCGGCGGCAGTCTCTGGAGTGCGGCATCACCTGAGGATCCCTACGGCCGCTTCGGTGTTCTCGAGTGCCTCGACTATGCCTGGTACGAAAGCCTCGATGTTCGCCTCTACGGATCCCTGGCCCTGCTCCAGCTCTGGCCCGAACTCGACAAGGCCGTGCTGCGCAGCTTTGCCCGGGCGATTCCGGCTGCGGACGCCACTCAGCGGCCGATCGGCTGGTACTTCACCCAGGGCAAGGGCCGGGTGGAGGCTGATCGCAAGGTGAAAGGAGCCACCCCCCACGACCTGGGGGCTCCCAACGAGATCCCCTGGGATGCGACCAACTACACCGCTTATCAGGACTGCAACCTCTGGAAGGACCTCGGCAGTGATTTTGTGCTGCAGGTGTGGCGCACCTTCAAGCTCGCCCCCAGTGGTGAAGACATCCGTTTCCTCGCCGATTGCTGGCCGGCGGCCGTGGAGGCGCTGCGCTACCTGAAGACGTTCGATGTAAACAACGACGGCCTGCCCGACAACGGCGGTGCTCCGGATCAGACCTTCGACGACTGGCCCCTCAAAGGGGTGAGTGCCTACTGCGGTGCCCTCTGGATTGCGGCTCTCGAGGCAGCCCTTGCCATTGCTCAGACGCTTCAGCTCAGCACCGGGCTGGACACCTCCGCTGAGCAAAGGGAATTCAGCGGTTGGCTGGAACAATCCCGGGGCAACTTCGACAAGCTGCTCTGGAACGGCGAGTACTACGACATTGATGCCGAGAGCGGCACGCCGGTGGTGATGGCCGATCAACTCTGTGGCGATTTCTATGCACGGCTTTTGGCCCTGCCGCCTGTAGTGAGTGATGCCAACAGCCTCAGCACCTTGAAGGCCGTGAAGGAGGCCTGCTTCGAGGCTTTCGATGGCGGTTCCCTCGGTGTGGCCAACGGCCTGCGCCGCGATGGCACGCCGTTGGATCCCAACGCCACCCACCCGCTTGAGGTGTGGACGGGGATCAACTTCGGGATCGCCAGTTATTACCGCTTGATGGGGGACAAGCAGACGGCGCAATCGATCTGCTCAGCGGTTGTCGAGCAGGTGTATTCCAGCGGTCTGCAGTTCCGCACGCCTGAGGCGATCACCGCGGTGAACACCTACCGGGCTTGCCACTACCTCAGGGCCATGGCGATCTGGGGGCTCTGGGCCACGGAGACCGATTGGATGCTCATCCCTGGAGCGGATGCTCGTTGAAGCGTGGCGCTGGGGGATTCACCGAACTGGCTGCGGTAGTCCCTGGCGAAGTGATTGCGGCTCTGGAAGCCGTAATGGAAGGCAATCTCATGCACGGTGTTGCCTCCAATGCTGTGCTGCACCTCTTGGGAGCTGAGGGCGTGCTGCACCTGGCTGAGCCGGATCTGTTTCAGCATTGGTTTGGATGGATAAAACCGGCAGCTGACGTGAACCACCCAGCCGGAAGGTCCCTTCGAGTCGACCCCGGCTCAATTGGGCGACATCCACTCGAAGCCAACCGCCTGCAGGCTGTTGCTGAGGCACGGAGCAGAGTGGAATGCAACCTCCATGGGCTGATTGTTGGCGTGAATCGCCTTCTATGCAGGTTTGTTGTGAGAATTCATTCACTCATCTCCTCCCCATGCGCCGTTTGCTCTGCTGTTTGATTGCTGCTCTGGGGCTGCTGCTGCTCACGCCGGGCCTGGCCTGGGCCCAGATTCATCAGCACGAGAACGAGGCCGGTGTTGCCATGGTTCGTTCGCTGGAGAGCCTGCGGGACCTCGATTACGACAGCTGGCAGGCGGTGGTCTACCGCGAAGGCCCTCCGGGCCAGCCGGTGGTGCTGCGCGTGGTGGGCTATCCCGGAAAACTGCGGCTCGATCATCCGGTGAGCCTTCAGGTGTTGGCGGGCCGGCGCGAATGGCAGCTGGACGACATCACCCTGGCTAATCCGGTGCTGGCCTCCGATGGCCGTGACGCAGCGGCTGAATTTGCCCTCGATCCTTTGCTGGACGATCTCAGCAACAACCGACCGCTGCGTTTGGCGTTGCCGGGTGTCTTCACCGAGTTGCCGATCCCTCCCTACGTCGTCGGTGAATGGCGCTCCCTGCAGGAGCTGCCCCTCAGCTGATGTGGGAGCTCTGGATGCGGCGGGCCCTGGCCCTGGCTGCCCTTGCTGAAGGCCACACCAGCCCCAACCCCCTTGTGGGGGCCGTGGTTCTTGATTGCGAAGGCCGCCTTGTGGGTGAAGGCTTTCATGCGCGGGCTGGAGACGCCCATGCCGAGGTGGGTGCGTTGCGGCAGGCCGGGGATGCGGCCCAGGGCGGAACCCTTGTGGTCACCCTTGAACCCTGCTGCCACCACGGCCGCACGCCCCCCTGCAGTGAGGCGGTGCTGCGGGCAGGCATTGGCCGTGTTGTGATCGCTCTGGAGGATCCCGATCCCCGGGTGGACGGGGGCGGCATCCGCCAGCTGAGGCAGGCGGGGCTGGAGGTGATCAGTGGTGTGCTGCGCGAGGAGGCCCGCCAGCAGAACCGGGCCTTTCTGCACCGTGTTCGCACCGGCCGCCCGTTCGGCATCTTGAAGTGGGCCATGAGCCTGGATGGCCGCACCGCTTTGCCCAATGGCGCCAGCCAATGGATCAGCGGCCCACCTGCCCGCGATTGGGTGCATCGGCTGCGCAGCGGCATGGATGCCGTAGTGGTTGGGGGCGGCACGGTGCGCGGCGATGATCCGCTGCTTACCAGCAGGGGCCGGCGTTCACCGGAACCGCTGCGGGTGGTGCTGAGCCGCAGTTTGGATCTGCCGGATCAGGCCCAGCTCTGGGACACCGCGGTGGCGCCGACCCTCGTGGCCCACGGGCCCGAGGCTGACCCCCAGCGCTTGCCATCCGGTCCTGATGAACTGGTGCTTTCGGCCTGTGAACCGGAGCAGTTGATGGAGGCCCTGGCGCAACGCGGGTGCAACCAGGTGCTTTGGGAATGCGGGCCTGAGCTGGCGGCCGCGGTGATTCGCCAGGGCTGCGTGCAGGAGATCGCGGCAGTGGTGGCTCCGAAGCTGATGGGGGGCATGCCGGCCCGCACCCCTCTTGGGGATCTGCACTTCAGCGCCATGGATCAGGTGCTGCAGGGGCAGTGGCATCAGAGCGAGCCCGTGGGCAACGACTGGTTGCTGCGTTGGCGCAACGGCAGCTGAGCTCAGCGTTCCCGGCTCTGACGATCAAGGCTGCTAGCGAAGCGGCCGATCAGCACCCCCATCACGGCAGCGAGGTAGAGCGGTCCGGCGACGCTGGTAGCCACACTCACCATCCGTGAGAAGGGAAGCATAGGGCTGATGTCCCCGAAGCCCACGGTGGTGAGGCAGACGAAGGCGTAGTAGTTGATTGCCGAAAAAAGGCGAGCGCTGGCCAGAACGCTCGAATCGCCGACGTTGGCCATCTCCAGGGGTTGAAAGCTGCCCGGCTGGATGGTTTCCAGCGCACTCATCACCAGGCCAGCGGCGAGTCCGATGTGCAGATATCCCGCAGTCGCACCCATCAGCAGCGCCTCGGTGACGCGCTTGGTGCTGGCGAAGCGTGTCACCAGGCGGATCACGCTCCAGCCCACCAGCACGCTCCAGCTCATGGCCAGCGGCATGCCGCTGTAGATCAGCTCCAGGGGCGTGAGCAGCCAGAGCCACATGGTCACCACTGCCATTAACCCCAGACCCCGATACAGCGCATCACTCCAGTTCGGAGCGTTGCTGCTCCCCACCATCACCTGCGTGAGCAGCAAGGCAACAAGGCTGTAGCCGATGTAGGTCGCCCAGACCAAGCGGGGGAAGGCGAAGCCCACGGTGGCGATCACAGTGCAGAGCAGCAGCAGCTTCAGCTGGGTGTCATCACGCTGCAGGAGCCGCTGAACCAGTCCCACCAGCACTTTGGCCACTGTCTCTGCACCCAGGTTCGGCAGTGAGCTGCGGCTGTCAAGCCTTGCTCAATCGAGCAAGGAGAGCTGTTGGTGACTGTTTGTGGGGGTGGCTGGCTTGCGTGCTCGGCAGTCCCATGGCTCCGCTGGTGATGGGGTAAGCATCGGCTTGAGGGCGCGTCGGTGGGCCCCATCACCCGGTTCAAGCCAGACGCTCTCCAACCCCTCGGGAATGATCACCGGCATTCGGTCGTGCAACGGCGCTACAAGGCTGTTGGGCTGCGTCGTGATCACGCAGCAGGTTTCCACTTCACTGCCATCGGGGCCGATCCAGCGGTCCCAGAGACCGGCCAGCCAGAACATCTGCCGGTCTTTGCGCTGGATCAAATGCCCCTTTTCAAAAAAGCCTGTGCTGGGCAGAAGGCAGCGGTGATGACGCCATGGCCCGCGAAAGGAGGCTTTCTCCGCAATGGTTTCGGCGCGGGCGTTAATCGGTCGCGGCGCCTGCAGCGGGTCCTTGACCCAGCCAGGCAGGAGACCCCAAAGCATGTGAGAGAGACGGTCTTCACCGTGCTCATGCCGCACCGCCAGCACCGGTTCATGGGGGCGGATCAGCGCGCGGGGGGCGTAATGCTCCAGCCAGTCGCTGTCGTCAGGCCGCAACCAGCTGCGCAGCAGCTGCTGCAAGTCCGCGCGAGGCGTTTCGAGGCAATAGCGACCACACATGGGCAGAAGCTAGGCGCCGTTCGGTTCTTACACCAGTTGATTGCCAGAGATCCCTCGTAGCGTGTCGGGACTCTCAGGCCATCCATGCCGATCCGCCAGGACGACAACCAGCCGAACCGTCGCTTCGGGATCATCAACCTGGTGCTGATTGGTTTTGGGGTGCTGCTCCTGGCCAGCAGCTTCCTCCCCAGCAATGGCATGCAGCAGGTGCCGCGGGTGCCTTACTCCCTGTTCATTGATCAGGTGAATGACGGTGCGGTGAAGCGGGCCTTCATCACGCAAGACCAGATTCGCTACGAGCTGAGTGAACCCGAGGAGGGCACGCCTCCAGTGCTGGCCACCACGCCGATCTTCGACATGGATCTGCCCCAACGCCTCGAGAACAAGGGCGTTGAATTCGCGGCAGCTCCTCCGAAGAAGCCGAACATCTTCACAACCATCCTTAGTTGGGTGGTGCCGCCCCTGATCTTCATCTTGGTGCTGCAGTTCTTCGCCCGCCGCTCGATGGGCGGTGGTGCACAGGGGGCTTTGAGTTTCACCAAGAGCAAGGCCAAGGTCTACGTGCCCGATGAGGAGTCGCGGATCACCTTCGCCGACGTGGCAGGTGTGGATGAGGCGAAACAGGAACTCACTGAGATCGTTGACTTTCTCAAGCGCCCTGAGCGGTACGCTGAGATCGGTGCTCGCATCCCCAAGGGTGTGCTGTTGGTCGGACCTCCCGGCACCGGCAAGACCCTTCTTTCCAAAGCCGTGGCTGGTGAAGCCGAGGTGCCCTTCTTCATCATTTCCGGTTCGGAGTTCGTTGAACTCTTCGTTGGTGCCGGCGCTGCACGGGTCCGCGACCTGTTCGAGGAAGCCAAGAAAAAAGCGCCCTGCATCATTTTCATCGACGAACTCGACGCCATCGGCAAGAGCCGTTCAGGGTCCATGGGCGTTGTCGGCGGCAACGACGAACGGGAGCAGACCCTCAACCAGCTGCTCACTGAGATGGATGGTTTCACCGCCCAGGACAAGCCGGTGATCGTTCTGGCAGCGACCAACCAGCCCGAGGTGCTGGATGCAGCCTTGCTGCGTCCAGGCCGCTTCGATCGGCAAGTGCTGGTGGACCGTCCAGACCTCTCCGGCCGCAAGACCATCCTTGAAATCTATGCCAAGAAGGTGAAACTGGCTGCAGGCGTTGATCTCGATAGCGTTGCCCAGGCCACCAGTGGTTTCGCCGGCGCTGATCTCGCCAACCTGGTGAATGAAGCTGCCCTGCTGGCGGCACGGGCCCAGCGCACCAGCGTTGAGCAGCAGGACCTCGGTGAAGCGATCGAGCGGGTTGTGGCCGGTTTGGAGAAGAAGAGCCGCGTCCTGCAGGACGACGAAAAGAAGGTGGTGGCGTTCCACGAAGTGGGCCACGCGATTGTGGGCCATCTCATGCCTGGCGGCAGCAAGGTGGCCAAGATCTCGATCGTGCCCCGCGGCATGAGCGCTCTGGGCTACACCCTGCAGCTGCCCACCGAGGAACGTTTCCTCAACTCCAAGGAGGAACTCCAGGGCCAGATTGCCACGCTTCTGGGTGGTCGCTCGGCTGAGGAGATCGTCTTCGGCAAAATCACCACGGGTGCTGCCAACGACCTGCAGCGAGCCACCGATTTGGCCGAGCAGATGGTAGGCACCTATGGCATGAGCGACACCCTGGGGCCCCTGGCTTACGACAAGCAGGGCGGTGGCCGTTTCCTTGGTGGAGGCAACAACCCACGCCGCTCGGTGAGTGATGCCACGGCCCAGGCCATTGATAAGGAAGTGCGCGGGCTGGTGGACCAGGCCCACGACGACGCCCTCTCGATCCTGCGGGAGAACATGGCGCTGCTCGAGACGATCGCCCAGAAGATCCTCGAAAAAGAGGTGATCGAAGGGGATGACCTCAAGCAGATGCTCGAGGCGAGTGTGCTGCCGTCCGGCGTGACCGCTTGACGGCAGCGGGCCTCATCCCTGATAACAGTCCTTTGAACCGTCGCGATGGCTACCGCTTCTGCGGGCGTTGCTGCTGTCCTCTCTCCCCTGTGCGGACGTGACTTCCTTTCCTCAGCGGATTGCTCCGCCGAGGAAACAGCAGCGTTGCTGGACCTGGCTGAACAGCTAAAGAGCGGCGATCGTCGGATCGATCTCGGCAACCGTGTGCTGGGTCTGATCTTCAGCAAGGCCTCCACCAGAACACGTGTGAGTTTTCAGGTGGCCATGGCCCGCCTCGGCGGCCAGACGGTGGATCTCAATCCTTCCGTCACCCAGCTCGGCCGCGGCGAGCCATTGGAAGACACGGCCCGGGTTCTCAGCCGTTACTGCGATGTGCTGGCGATTCGCACCTTCGCTCAACAGGAACTGGTGGACTACGCCCACTGGGCCTCGGTGCCGGTGATCAATGCCCTCACCGATCTGGAGCATCCCTGTCAGGCCCTGGCGGACTTCCTAACCATGCGGGAAGCCCATGGCGCGCTTCCTGGCCAGACCCTGGCCTATGTGGGCGACGGCAACAACGTGGCCCACTCCCTGATGCTCTGCGGTGCGTTGCTGGGGGTAAATGTGCAGATCGGCTGCCCAGAGGGCTTTGAGCCGTTGCCGGGGGTGCTTGAGCAGGCCCAATCCCTGGCACAGCATGGTGCCTCGATTGAGGTGATGAGCGATCCTCGTGAGGCGGTGGCGGGTGCCCAGGCCGTCTACACCGATGTTTGGGCCTCCATGGGCCAGGAGGCCGAACAAGCGCAGCGGGAGCAGGCCTTTGCTGGATTCTGTGTGGATCATGTCCTGATGGAGCAGGCGGCTGCCGATGCGATCGTTTTGCACTGCCTGCCGGCCCACCGCGGTGAGGAGATCAGTGCCGAGGTGATGGAGGGCAGTGCGAGCCGCATCTTTGATCAGGCGGAAAACCGCTTGCATGCGCAGCAGGCTCTGCTGGCTGTACTCATGGGCGGTCTGTGACGGTGATCCACCGCTGGTTGGTGCCGTTGATCGTCACCGCCCATGCGGTGGCAGCATCAGCGGATCAGGCCACCGACAAACAACAGCAGAGCACCATTGCCCGATGGACGGCCGAGAAAATCTGTGAAATGGGTGTGGATGCCTTTTACGCGTTGCCGGATCCTGAGCTCAAAACCATGTTTGAGCGCGACACGTCGATGCGTTACGAGGATGTGCCCAACGCACCAACTGATCAGGAAAAGTCCCGTATCACCGGGCAGTTGATGGGATATCTGATGGCCGCCTGTCCGCAACAGCTTGAGTTCTACAAAAACCGCTGACGAGCATCGCGATGCGCAAGGAACGCTGCTGGGTTTGGTTCAAAGGTGGCCTCTCGGAGGAGGGGCACTGGATGTCGGGCTGGGTGGCCAGCACAACCGAGCAGCCGGGGCTGCTGATTGAGCATCCTGGCTATGTCTCCTGCCGGGTTCCGGAATGGCGTGTGGTGTTCAAGGAGCCCAAAGACCTGAACCTGGCGCCGAGCATTCCCGAGGCTGCGGTGTGGAAGCTGGTATGAATTGAGCCTTCGCTTGCAGCATACGGCAAGGAGCGGTACAAATGTATTGCCTGAACCTATTCTTGCGGTGACCCGTGCCCCCCAAGAGCCCCTCACCACTGCTCAGCAAGAGCTGTACGACTGGATAGCGGACTATATCGGCACCCATCGCCACAGTCCCTCGATTCGCCAGATGATGCAGGCGATGGGACTGCGCTCTCCTGCGCCGATCCAGAGCCGGTTGCGCCATCTTCAGCAGAAGGGATGGATCACCTGGCAGGAAGGCCAGGCGCGCACCTTGCAGCTCTTGGGCGACATGGTGGGTGCTGCCGGGATCCCCGTGCTGGGCGCCGTTGCCGCCGGTGGCCTTGTGACGGCTTTCGATGATGTTCAGGAGCATCTCGATCTGGCGCCGGTGCTGGAGACCCGTGGCCTGTTTGCCCTGACGGTGAACGGTGACTCGATGGTCGACTCCCACATCGCCGATGGTGATGTGGTGTTGATGGAGCCGGTGCAGGATCCGCAGCGGCTGCGCAACGGCACGGTGGTGAGTGCTCTGGTGGCCGGCAGTGGCACCACGCTCAAGCATTTCCATCGCCATGGGGCGACGGTGGTTCTCGAAGCTGCCAACCCCGCCTATCAACCGATTGAGCTCGCCGCCGAACAGGTGGATGTGCAGGGTCGCTTGGTTGCCGTGTGGCGGCAGGTCTGAGGCTCCCGCGGTGTAAGATTTGACACGACAGCGGCGGCTCTGAAGCCTCCACGTCGATATGGGGCCATAGCTCAGCTGGTAGAGCACCTGCATGGCATGCAGGGGGTCAGGAGTTCGAGTCTCCTTGGCTCCATTCTTCAAATCCCTTCCACTGGAAGGGTTTTTTAGTGTCTGATTCAGCGTCTCAATTTCCTTGAGAGCTGTCTTAGGGGGATTTCTAGGGGGATTTGATCCCAAGCTGTCCCGCTTTGCTCTTGTCTGCGGCCAATTTCCCCTAGTGCTAGGGGGAAAGTTTTCGCTGTTCACGGACACCACAGGTGGCGTGTCATGAGCAGTTATGAGTTGACCCAACAAGGGGGTTCCATTACGTTCAACTCATCCAAAACTTTGAACGCGCCACGCTCCCTGGGTACCCAGCACGTGGTTGCGCCTCAACCGTGTTGAGGTCGGACTGACTGCTTTGGCGGTTGGGGATGGGAAAAGGAATTGGTTCTGATCACGCTCCTCTTCAATCGTGAAGAAGCAGAACCGTCGTTTCACCCAACTGAACGCTAATCGGATTGGAACCACCAAAAGTGGCTGTCCAATAACCCTGCCTAAGCGTCAGCTCGATTCAGAACATGAGCTAGCCTTCATGTTCATGTTCATGTTCATGTTCGATGGTGAGCTGGTGTGGAAGTCATTTCCACGTACTCCAGATGGATAGCGTGCTGCGCTTGAGCTAGCCCGTGGCGATGCTCATCTCATGCACGACATAAGAAGCATCGAGTCCGCTAAGGCCTGTGGCTTTGGTGGATGGTTGCTGCAACTTCTGATTGAGGAGGGGTTTATCCCCAACTCCTCTGATGAGCGCCCAATGGTTACCGACACTCCCAGCATCTGAAGCGCTGGGTTGCTCTCCTGAGCACCTGAAACGACAACGCGATATTTACGGTGGATTTTTAGAAGCAGGCGTTCACTACAACCTTGGTACCAGCGTTACTGCTGCGATCACCTGGGACGTTGAGAATTGTCGTTCTGCATTTCACCGTCGTGGCCTTCAGGCACGGGGTGAGGCATGACCAACTTCAACGCCTACAAGCTCACCACTGTTCAAGACCGGCAGGTCAAGGAAGAAATCATCCGCATCGTTAAGGAGCAAGCACCGATCACGGTGCGTGGCGTTTATTACCAGTGCGTACTTTCTGAAAAGCTGCCGTTCCTATCCAAGGACAGTGGCGGCAGCAAACGAAATTACGTTCTGGTGCAGGCCAGGCTCAAACATCTAAGGAAGGTTGGTGTTATCGCGACTGATGCTGTTGTTGATCCTGGTTACTCAGCGCGGGCACGCAATCGCTGGTCAAGTCCAGAGCAGTTTGCTCAGGATGCTCCGTTGATTTATGTGCACGACGTTTGGGCTGGCTACCAAGTGCGGCCCCTGGTGCTGTTGGAAAAAGAGGGACAGATCCCTGTTTATGAACAGCACGCTGCAACGTACGGCGTTGATGTATGGGCCTGGAAGGGTTACTCCTCGGTTTCAAATCTGCAAGCACTGGCCGAACACATCAAATCGCTGAAACAGCATGTTGATGTGCTCGTCTGTGCTGACTGGGATCCAAGCGGTTGTGATTGGCCCCGTGCTGCTGAGAAAGGTCTAAATGATCTACTCAGCGGGGCTGACTATCAGATTCGTTTTCGACGAATCCTTGTCACACAGGACGATATGGCCCGGCTCCGACACTCTGTGGGGGTAAAGGCTGCGAAACCCAGCGATCCAAGAACAGCAAACTGGTTGAGTGATTTCTGCTACAGCGTGGATGATGAAAACGTAGTCGAGATGGACGCTTTAGCTCCTAATAAGGCTCGAAAGCGTTTGCAGTCAATCTACGAAGGTACGCGGATTGTAGACGATCCGCACTGGAATCTATCCAAGGACAGTGAACTTTTGGCTCAACAAAGAGCGAAAATAAAAGAAGTTCTCGCTGCTCTGAAGAAAGAACAATTCTCCAGCACATTGTGCGCCGGAGAAAAGTAAAAAGGCCGAGCCGCTAACTCGACCACTGCAAACCCGACCCCGAATTGAGTCATCATCATTATGGTACTGCTGCCTGGTAGTTCACTTTCAGTGGACACTTTTGAACGGTTGAAGCCGCTCGAAAATCTTGTCCGCTTTATTCCAACTGGTGCCGGTAAGGACGGCAAAGCTCCGTACATCAGCGGGTGGAGTAAACACCCCGAATTCACTGTTCAAGAACTGCTAGAACAGTTCCCTCAAACAAAGTCCGTTGGTGTCATCACACAGCCTTTGCTGTGCTTCGACTTCGATGGTGAGACGGCTACTCAGCATGCAGTCTTAAACGACCGCGATCCTGATTACGTCAACACCTGGCGCATCAACAGAACCACCGATCCAAACCGCTACAAGCTGCTGTTCCTGCCCAGCAAGAAGCAGTTGGCGCAGCTTCCTAACGGTCAGATCACTCACAGCTTTAAAACACGGCCACCCAGCAGCGTTCGTCGTCCCCCTTACGAAAAGGGCGCTGTCGTTGCCAAAGGTGAGGCGGAAGAAGTCTTCTGCCATCCCGGTCGCCAAGTCATCGTTGCTGGTGAGCACCCTTCAAGCGGTGGACATTATTTCTGGCCTGTTGGGTTTGGGCCTGAAGCACTGTGTGCACCACCAGAAGAATGGTGGTCTCACGTTCTTGAGTTGTCGCGGGACTATCCACGACCAGCAGCCGGTGCAAACAAAAACTGTCAGCGCCAGCCGCTTCTCTAGTCGTGACTGGCAACGGATTGAACATTGCCCAATCTGTGGCCGTGGTCCTGATGACAACCCGCTCTGTCAGCTTCACCGCGATGGTGAAACGCTGCGTTGCTTCTTAGGTCAGACGTTTAGCCCGCCAACAAACCTTGAACCTGGTGAGCTGGTGCCCGGTACTGATTGGGCGTTTAGCCGTGTCAGTTCCAGTGGTTGGGGTGAGTTTTTGACCTTCGTGAAGGACACGCCGTCACCGCTGCAAAAGCTCCAAAGCTGGAGCCATCGCAATGTCTGACAACCAACTCGCTGTTGTTGAAACAGAGAAGATCCCTGAGGGTTGGATCGACAGTAAGAAGGGCAAACAGCGCAGCACCTTGAACGTTGGTGACGTAACTGTCCTCTTCTTCAAGGCGTTTAAAACCACATGGCGGTTCAACCAGCTCACCACGTTGATTGAGCTGGATGGTGTTCCTGTCCCAGATAAGGAGATTGATCTCCTATGGGTTACCCTCTCGCTGAGGGGTTGGCAGGTAGCAAAGAGCGCAGCCATTGATGGTGCGCTGGCGGCTGCTTACAACAACGCTTTCAACCCGGTCCAAGAGTATTTGGATCGGATTGCGGCTGATGAAAGCATCGAGCCCGCTGATCTCAGCAAGATCGCAACGACGTACTTGGACACCAAGGACGATCTTTACGACGCAATGCTGAAAGCAACGCTAATTGGCGCTGTTGCCCGCGGTTTCAACCCTGGGTGCATGTTCAAGACCGCTCTCGTTTTGAAGGGCGGTCAAGACATAGGCAAGAGTTCAGTGGTGAGAAACCTTGCCAGTCCTGATTGGGTGTGTGACACCAGCCAAGACAACGACAAGGACTTCTTGCAGGCCATACACAGCGGGTGGCTTTATGAGTTGGCCGAGCTTGATTCCATTGTTTCCAAGAAGTAAGCGGGCAAGCTCAAGAATCTGATCTCATCGCCTAAGGACAACTTCCGTCCGCCTTATGGCAGAAGAATGGAAGCGCACAAACGGCGAAGCATCTTCATCGGTACGAGCAATCGTGATGACTTCCTTCGCGATGAAACCGGTGCATGTCGATGGTGGGTTGTTGAGTTGCCTCACAACGCCGACAAAGGTTTCTGCATTAACCATGACCGCGTACGGCAAGACCCTGACGCGATCTGGAAAGCTGCTGTTCTTGCACACCGGGCGGGTGAGTTACCGCTGTTGACGATTGAGCAACAGGCGGAATCCAACCGGCGCAACCTCGGGTTTGAGGTCGATCACCCGTTTGAGGACTTCATCGTTGAGTGGCTTGAGAAGCCGGGAACGCCGGAAGCTTTCACCACTGAGCAATGCCTCTATCTCTCCAGTTGTTTGGAGTTGGGCTATTCAGCCCCAGCCACGCAAACTCGCTTTCCTCCCGCGTCTCAAAAGGACAGCGTGGAGGCAGGCAAGATCCTTCGCCGTTTGGGATACGAGAAGGACAAACACCAACGCCGAGTCAATGGGAAAAAGAAGAGACGCATGTGGCGTCGTGTTGACGCCTCAAGCGCCTAAACACCTGCATCACTACCTGAGGCGGGTCAAACCCCAACAGGCGGAAGCGAAGTCAGTGATCCGCCTCATGTCTCTAGTTCTTTTATTGAAAAAGAGCAGGGACAAGAAGAGGAGCAGTTGACTGCTGACGCACTGTTGGGAAAAACACCTGAGGCACCTGAGGCGCTGTTCTTGGGTAGCGGACACGATGTCGAAGATGACACCGATTACGACGGCTATGGCTGGGAAGGTGCATGACCAAAACCCAGTTCCTGACACGATTTTTTCGCATCGTTAAAGCCCCGAATTCACCAGGGAAAAAACCTGATGCCCTCTTCACGTGAACTAGACCGCCTCAAGGCTCGCGTTCAAGCATTGAGGCAGCGAGCCGAAGCACCGTTCATCAGCGTTGCTCTCTGGCACGAGGGTGACGTACCGCCAGACCCAAAGCCTTGGCAGCTGCAAATCATGATCGAGCGCCGTGATTAGTCGCTAAGCGCTCCGCCTCTACGCCGTTGGGGCGTAAAGGGTGGAAGCTTATTAGCGATCTGATCACCGTCTTTCACCAAGCGCTCAAGTTGAGCTTTGGCTTCAGACTCTTCGTCCTTCTTGGTGGTTTCTGGCATTGGTACGACGCCTGAGATAACGACCTTAACCAGAGCAAGCCACAGATTGTGTGATCTATGCGCCCATTCATAGAAGCCATTCATGCACCGGCAAGAACGCAAGCGCTCTTATCGGAGTCAGAGACTTCAATGTAATTTGCCAAAACCTGAAGATTGGAATGTCCGGAGATTGATTGGATATTCCGCAGCGGCACACCGTTCTGACTGCAACTGGTCAGGAAGCTGCGTCTGAAGCCATGAGTTGAAGTTCCCTGCAATCCAAGTTCTTCGACAGCCCGTCGCAGCGTATGGTCAAACCCACGTCGCGTCAGATGCGTTGAAGCATGACGACCTGGAAATACCCATTGCTCTGGATTGTTATCTGGATTGACAACAAGCTTCCAAGCATCAAGCTCTTCGGCAAGCAACGGGTGAAGTGGGATTGCTCGCGTCTTGGTTTTACCTTTTGTCGTTGGTGCGATCAGAACAATCGAGCTGGGTGTGACGTACTTCCACTTGAGGTAAACCTTCTGAAACTCTGGAGCCAGTGCGTCTGAGCAGAGAAGCCAAGACAGCATGCGGACCAGACAGATGAGCGTGCAACGCATCAAGCTCAGAAGTGGTCAAGACCCTCGCTCGGTTGAAGCGATTGATCTTCATTTGTAATTTTTAAGGTGCGGTTGAGGCCAGTCACAGATTGCGATATCCTCTTCCTTACCGTAGAGGAAGAGATCTGTACTTGAACAGCAACTACACCTGAATCACTGACAGTATTTTTTATCGGAGATCGCAATCATGATGAGACATCTAACTATTTTATGTTCTGTTGTTTCGTAATACTTATCATATGAGATCTGAATATCGGTAAGGCAAATTAGTGGGGGTAGAGTTGCAACTTTTGCTTATGTAATCGTCGCGCGGAGAACTTACTTAGACAACATACATACGGGAGTTAGTAATCGTCAAGTAGTACTTTAAGAGGGGAGTTGAAGCCACGGCTGAAGGGGCTCATTGACCATGGCTAGCAACTGGTGCGACCGCACGCTAACACCACTGACATGATGACATAAAAGAGCGTAAAATAGGGGTAAGTTCTTGTTACTGTTCTTGGACAGCGATTGGCAACTCAGCAAGGAAGATTGGGGTCTTCTGGGCCGCTGCAATCGTGCTGCTGAGATGCTTTTCCCATACAGCGGTCGTCAAGCTGAAGCCTGGTCTCTTTGGGCTTTTAAGCAATACAAGATGACTGGTAAGACCCCCGAGCAGCTGAGAGACCAACGTTGCCCAGGGATAAAAGAACTGCACATGCGCCGTCCACCCAAATCCAACTTCTTGAGGTACAGATGAGCAACGAAGTCGCCTTCGCCAACTGGTGGGAAAAGGAGATGAAGGGTATTCCTTGTCCCCCGGTGCCACGGAGTCTGAGTGAGTTGACGATGACTGCTCAGATGGCGATGCAAGCAACGCATCCTCAGTTTTACACAGCTTTGTTTGCTGGGTCGAATCAGGTGCGGCTGCCCGCTGATGTGTCTGTGCGTTTGAACTCAGGATAATTGCATCCTGGCGACGCTGCTGCGCTTCGTGCTTCTGGTCTTGAAGAGCAAGCTCAATACTGTGAGCGGCTTCAACAGATCCAGACGGATCAGCGCATTGCCGATCAAACGTTGGCGTCGCGTCAGATCTTTGAGGAGTCGAGGGCTCGTAACGCGGCTTTCTGTGAGCAAAGTCTTCTGGCGCGCATGTTGAACAACCCATTAACGCCAGATCAGATCGCTGCAAATCGCAGGCGTTATGGCGGGGCAGTGCAGGAATGACAGAACAACCAGCGCCAATAGGACGACCAACACGAGAGCTGGTCTTGGACAGCGAAGGCATTCCAGCGCCAGTGATGATTGCGTTGGAAGCTCGTGCTGCTGGTAACTCTTGGAAGCAATCGGCTGAGATTGCTGGGGTTGCTGTCACCTCATTGAGGGAATGGCGCAAGCACGCCATCGTTCGCGACACGTTGAACGAGATGGTGCGCGACAAGCTCGCTGGCGCCACAGCAACGCTGGTTGATGCAACACCACTATTGGCGAAGGAATTGATCTCGCTAGCCATGGACAGCCGGAACAAGCCGTATTCGCGGGTTAACGCGATGGCTCTGGTGTTCCAGACGGTTGCAACACATCTGATCGACCAATCGCAACAAGAGCAGATGGCTGAGTTGAAGCAGCAACTGGAGAGGCTTGAGGCAGGTGCACCGATAGACGTGTAACTGAATACGGTTTTTATTGTTGAGTCTTGGACATTGTTCGGTTCTTGTTCGGTTCTAATGCCGCAGACACCAGCGGAAGTCGCCACAATCTCAGCATCATGCCCTATTTGTTGTGAACTGGTATCTGCAAGAACAGATCGAGATCTATCGATTGATGCTTTATCGAGAGGAGTTTCTTCCTCCAGACCCAAGTACCTGTCTACATTGTGCACCCCTTTTGCGTAAAATAGAGATACTTCAGCAGGAGCTTGATTTCTCTGAAGATCAGCAAGTTGCCTAGTTTTTCTAAATGACCGTTTCTTGCCACGATATTGAAGAGGTTGAGGCAAGAAATCGTGCTGGCTGGTAAGTCGATTACTCAGTCGTTAGTCGGCAGCGAGAATCTGTAGATGTTCACGGCTACGAGAGCCACGCCGAAGCAACAGAAGAAGACGATCAGATTTTGAGTGGAGACTGACACAACAAAGGCCTTCGGAAATCCGCATTAAGCAACGTAAAGAGTTTTTTGTATGGTGCATGCATGAGTCAGAACACCAGAAAAATCCCAGTCTTTGGAGGTTGGGAGTCGGGACAAAGAAAGCGCTACTTGAAATCCCTTGAGAACGACCTCGCATCAGAGCTAGGTCCCGATTGGCGAGAGAAGATCGCTAACGGCTCCGCGGACTGAATCTTTCTTGTCTTTGTCGCTAGTCCAAGCGCCGTAGTGCTTGAGATGAGTCCTGCTGTCATGACCCATGAGGTCACAGAGATCTCGTAGCGGAAAGGCCTTGTCGTAATGCTCGTATTTGACCGCTCGCCACGCGTAACCGTGACGCAGTGAATACGGCACCAGACCCTCTGTATTGGCCTTCAGAGAGTTCCAGTAGTCATGATGAGCAAGACACGTTGCAAACGCATTACCGGCTGCTTTGAAGCCTTTGGCGTTGACGATGGAAGCGGGGAGTTTGACCAATCCCGACTCCCACAACTGAACGCACCTGGCCCCTTCACCAGGTAGTTCAACCAAATCCAACGGCAGCGCCAACCTTGGTTTGCGTGGTGTCTTTGCTGTGGCCTTGTTGCGTTTGGTTGGAGCAACGTAAAGATCACCGTCTTCAAACGACAGCGTTTGCAGTTCAGAGGGTCTGAGTCCGTACAACCCAACCAGTGCAACGGCTAAGCGCACCTCTGGTTTGCTGTCCAAGGACACCAGCAGCGAATGAAGCTGCTCTGGCTTGATCGGTACTGTTTTTTCAACAGGAAGCTCACGGCTGCCGATCAGCTCATCAATGTCTGCTTTTTCTGGCGGCAACCATTGTTGTGCTGCGCCGCAACGCTTGACCGCAAAACCGAGGAATCGTTCAACTGACAGCAGGTGTCGTTTACGGCCTGAACCACCAGGAGCGCAGTTGGCAAAGAATTTGAGCGCGTAACCCGTCATGAGAGAGCGGCCATCATGTGGCGCTCGCTTCGGGAACGACAACAACTTCAGAGCGTTGTTGATGTGGGGGCGTTCATCCCTGTCGTAAGTGCTTTGAGTCGGGACACCGCTGATGCGCCATTGCTCGTAGCGCTTGGCAACCTCAACCCAATCCAACTGTCCTTGAGAAGTGGTCTCTGGAACATCAACCAGGAGGTTGTACGCCTCAGCCAGGCCAAGGTTCAACGACTCCATCCGGTCGCGAATTTCGCCAACCAGAGATGTGAGCTTGGTTGCTGAGCTGGGTGCCCAATTCAGATTTGTAGTTATTGCCTGTCTTCGCTGACCAGGAACAGCACGGCAGATTTTGATGCGACCGGACTGTTGCTCGATCAGCCAACCCTTTCCATGCTCACGCCGGAGCACGGAACGAACGTCAGTTGTCCAATCAGTCTTCGGCATGAACTCCTGCTTGCTGTGCAGGTGGTCAACTGTTCCCCCTAGTTTAGGGGAATGTCTAGGGGGATTTGTTCCTGAACAGTCATGACTGGTCGTAAGCTTGAGACGATTGAGCTATACAAGACTTGTGACAGCAACGGGTTTCTCTAGTGTTTTCGGGAAGTCTCAATCTTAAAGTCTTCTGCATGGCATGCAGGGGGTCAGGAGTTCGAGTCTCCTTGGCTCCATTTTCTGAAGCCCAGTTTCTGACTGGGTTTTCTTGTGTCTGGGGTTTGTCGCGCCACCCAGTCTCAAGTCTCTTAAGGGCGTTTTTCAGCTGATGCAGTCGATTTCGGCGATCGTGGGCTCCACCTTCGTCGTCTCTGGGTGATCTAGGGGGTGCCACGGCCTCCAGGTTTCCTGTAGGAGGCGAGTGTCACCTCGGACGCGGAAACCGCAAGAGCAGCCCCACTAAAGGCCGTTAGTACCGACGAAGTGGCTTCCCTTAAGAGGAGGTCCTCGTGTCCAGTCCAGTTAAAGCAACCAATTGGTTGCCCACACCAAAAGCAGCAGAAGCCTTGGGTTGCTCGCCGAAGCACCTGAGAGCACAACGCGACGTATGTGGTGGCTTTCTCGACGCCACTGTTCATTGGGCGTACGGCCCAACGCTGAATAGTGCGATCACCTGGAACGTTCAGGCGGTGCGCGAAGCGTTCCACCGGCGTGGTGTTTGTGCCCGGAAAATGACTATTGAAGCACAATAGATATCAAATAGCGGGGAAATAATCATGGTGGTTTCTGCATCGCCGGCTATTATTTGTGTAACAGTTTCTTCTGTCGCGCAAAAGATGTCGATCCAGATATTCGCTAAGCACGAGAAACACAATGGCCCATTGAATGGCGTGCTACACGCACGCTTTCCTGAGCCGATTGTATCGTTCGTGAAGACCTCAGCACTCGTTGAGGGTGTTAGTGAGTCGACGGTTCTTCGCTTTGCCCTGGAGCAGTGGGCAACAGCACAGGGTTACTCCGAACACTGCTCATAAAAGAAGGCCACTGCTCACAACGGTGACCTCTCTTTGAACGTAAAGCCCCGCAGCTTTCTTATTCTTTACACCTGCATTTTAATGGCTCACACAGCTATAAACGCTTCTCGGTTCCTTGCCGAGATTGAACGGCTTAAGCCGCTCGAAAACCTTGTTCGCTTTATTCCTACCGGTGGCGGCAAAGAAGGCAAAGCTCCGCTCATCAGCGAGTGGAGTAAACACCCTGGCTTCACTATCAAAGAACTGATCGAACAGTTCCCTCGCGCGAAGTCAATTGGTGTCATCACCCAGCCGCTGTTGTGCTTTGACTTTGACGGCGCCACCGCTGTGAATCATGCGGTCCTTGACGGGCGGGATCCTGATGACGTCAACACTTGGCGCATCAACAGGACCACCGATAAAAACCGCTTCAAGCTGCTTTTCTTGCCCAGCAAAGAGCAGTTAGCGCAGCTTCCTAACGGTCAGATCACCAATACCCATCGGACTAAGCGACCAAGTACTGAGCGTTACCCCTACGAGGAGATGACTTTTGTTGTGAAAGGTGAGGCGGAAGAAATCTTCTGCCACCCAGGACGCCAAGTCATCGTTGCGGGTGCTCACCCAGCAAGCGGTGGACATTATTTTTGGCCCAATGGGTCTGGACCTGAAGCGTTGTCAGCACCGCCAGCGGAATGGTGGGGTCACGTCCTTACGTTGGCGCGTGACTACCCACACCCAGCTGCAGGAGCAGACAAAACTGTCAGCACCAGTCGCTTCGCCAGTGGGAATTGGCAACGGCTTGAACATTGCCCTATCTGTGGCCGGGGCCCTGACGACAACCCTCTTTGCCAGATCCACAGTGATGGTCAAACACTGCGCTGTTTCTTAGGTCAGACCTTTAGCCCACCTTCAAACCTTGAACCGGGTGAACTAGCTCCCGGTACTCAGTGGGCGTTTAGTTGTGTCAGTTCCAGTGGTTGGGGTGAGTTCCTCACGTTTGTGAAGGACAAATCCAGTCGTTACCAGCAGGTCAAATCCATGCTGCGGGGGCGGGCCAATGGCAACTGACCTGGTACCCGTTGACCAACTCCTGCTGGGGTGGATCGACGAAAAGCAAGAAGACCGGTTCCGTCTTGAGGTTGGTGATTTGGTCAACCTGCTGAGTAGACAGCTCGGCAATCGTTGGCGGTTCAACCTGCTCTCAAAAAAGATCGAGCTTGATGGCAAGCCGATTCCAGTCTTTGAGCTGGAGAACTTGTACTGCCATCTGTCTCAACGCGGTTTCACCATCTCCAAAGAGAAGGCGATTGATGCCGCCAAAGCCACAGCAATGGCGCATTCCTTTCATCCCGTCGTTGAGTATCTGGATCGTGTTGCCTCTGACGACAACATCGTTCCCGCCGAACTCGACCAGTTGGGAGCTCTGTTCTGGTACACCAAAGATCCGCTGTACGACGCCATGATCCGTAAAAAGGTGATTGGCGCGGTTAAGCGGGCCTATGAACCTGGCTGCATGTTCCGCACTTGTCTCGTCTTTAAAGGCGGGCAGGACATTGGAAATGTCAACCAGCCTCAGAGTTCTTGCCAGTCCTGCGTGGTTGACCGATACAGCGCAGGACAAGCACGAGGATTTTCTCCTTGCTATTCACGGTTGCTGGATTTATGAGCTGGCCGAGTTGGACAGCATCACCAGCAAGAAGGAGGCAGGTGCCTTGAAGAACGACCTCTCCTCTCCGAAAGACAACATTCGTGTTCCGTACGGGCGCGCACATGACACGTTCGCCCGTCAGAGCATTTTTGTCGGCACCAGTAATCGAGATGATTTCCTGCGTGATGAAACGGGTGCCTCTCGGTTTTGGGTCGTCGAGCTTCCGCACAATGCCGACGATGGCTTCGTGATTGATTTGGATCGTCTGCGGGCTAACCGTGATGCGATCTGGAAGGGTGCTGTTCTTGCATACCGCGACGGTGAAGAGCCGCGCTTATCGCAAGAGCACTAGGCTGAATCCAATCGTCGCAACCTCGGCTTTGAGTTGAAACACCCTTGGGAGGATTACATCGTCGATTGGCTTGAGACAGCTATCTGCGGAAGACTTTTCACCACTGAGCAATGTCTCTACCTACTTGGCTTGGAGAAACAGCAAGGTTGGGGATGGGAGTCGCGTTTCCCCCCTGTAACCCAGAAAGAAAGTGTGGAGGCTGGCCGAATCCTGCGTCGACTGGGTTGCGTGAAGGACAAACACCCTCAACGGAAAAAATTGGGGCCCACAGAAATACGTCGTCGATGGTGGCATCCCCCCGACACAAGTGGCACAGGACAGTGAGTTAACCCTGTGTCAGCTCAAACCGCAGCAGCGGCAGCGGGTTCGAGCGATTTGGCACAAGGCACTAGTGATTCTTTTAAAAAGAGTCACCCCCAAGAGAAACAGCTGACGCTGCCGCACTGATGGGCAAATCACCTGTGCCACCTGTGCCAGATGACCGACCAGATAACCGATAAGCCAAACGGGATTGGGCATGGAGGATGCCGCTCGAACCACTTGCCCTGAAAATTCGCGTTGTCCAAGCCGCGTATCTCCACAGGGAAAAGTCCAGCTGGAGCGTTTACTGCCGGTAGAACAAGAGCAGCAGGGCTCACATAAACATGGACAATTTACGCGAACTGGCGCGATTGCTGCGCAAAGCACAACAAGTGCATCTGGAGAAAACACGACCACCGATTTGGATGGTGACAAACAAGTACCAAGGCGAAGAAACACCATCACCACCAGATGGCGTTGCAGTTTTCGAGCCTTGGCTTGTATTCAGCTGCGAAGGCGAGCGCCCAGAAGGCGACACCGGCCAACCCATCGGCAAACTCTGCCCATTGCAGTGAATTGGTCGCTATCGCGAGTCAGAAGCATCTCCCTTGAACTGCCAGCGTTCAAGACGTCTTAGTTCCACAATCTCTAGACGTCTTCTATTGGTTTCAATCTCAGCCTCACGCGCCAAATGTTCAAGTTGAGCATTTGTGCGCTTTTGGTCTTGTGAAGATACAAAAGACATTGAGATTGAGCAATTACATGTGCAGAAACTAAAAACCGGCAGAAATTTACACGTGAAAGCGTCACCCAACTACACCTATTTGTGTAGTTGGGTAAAGGGGCTCAAGCAAAGGCAGCAGCGGCAGCTTCACGTTGAGCAGGCGTCACTTCGAGATAACGCTGCAGGGCTGACATCGATTTGTGCCCAGACAGGGCCATAAGCACCCTCAACGGCACGCCAGCATTGTGCGCCGAAGTTAAAGCCGAACGCCGAAAAGAGTGGCTAGAAACGCCTTCTAGGCCCGATTCAGCCGCGGCCCTTTCAAGGGCATCCATAAAGCTGCGCGTACTCAGGCAAGAACCTGCAAATCTGCCTGGCACGAGATGGTCACCAGCCGCAGGTTCACGACCCTGCCGCACCACCCAAGCACCTCTCCAGGAGCGCAGGGCTTCCCACAACGCTGGCGTAACTGGCACCGACCGACTCGCCAGCTTTCCTTTGGTGATTCCTTTCTGGAACGTAACGGCAGATTCCGAAACCATCCCCCAGGTGAGCTGCGTTGCCTCACCAATACGGCAGCCAGTACGGCGACAAATCTCGGCAACGATCTTGTGATGCTGCTCAGGCAGCTTTGAAATCAATAAATCGAGCTCGTCGGTGCTCAACACACGCGACTGCCCGTGTCGATTGGACTTCATTTTTTTAGTTTTAATTAGCCAAGAACGCAGTGCTGGTCTGCCACCGCGTCTTATTGACATTTTACGCGGAGTTCCTGCCTGGCTATTACTAGCGGCCAATGATCTTTGCTAACTATTTCTTATGCTATTTGCCTATTAGATGAAACTTGCTGCTATCAGATTTGCTGATTACTTAGGGGGGTAAGGTTCGGATTTCTGATGTTATCAGCAACCCCTAGGGAACCTTCTGAAACGGCACTAATTCTCGATAGGCCTAATGTAGCACAGCTGCTAGATAAAACACTGGTAGTATTTAATAAAGAAGTCTTTGCTGATGGCTTGGAACCTGACAATTTACGAATGGCTCGTTATGCCCTGTTGCAATCTTTTGGGAAAGCAGCTATTCGGACAAAACTATCATCGAGCCGATAAATTTGCTCGCCTTGAATATCAATGTTCGACGATAGAAGGCATCGCGCCAGAAGAACTTAGGGACCGCGGGGCTCCTGGGATGAGTGACAGGCGAAGGCTGCGCAAATGGAAGCAGCTGAAAGCCAAAGGTTTAATCGCTGGAGTGTGATGAGTAACCACAAAATCAACCGCTATGACGCAATGCCGCCGCACATCATCAAGGCGCTGACGCTTTGCGCCAATGGCTCCACCTGGGTTGATGCGGCAGCTGCTGTCGGCATCAAAGCCCCCTGCCTACGCAAGTGGTATCGAGACCGCAGGGCTGAAGAGTTCATCGAATCACTGGTTCGCGAGAATCTCAATGTCGCCAACAATCTGCTGACATCAGCAGCGCCACGTCTTGCGGATGAGCTGATCCAGATCGCGCTGGATCCCAATGTGAAGGCCTACGCCAGAACCCAGGCCATCAGCGAGAGCTTCAAGATCCTGCGTGAGAACGTCTTGGAGGCTGAGCAGCGGCGGCAGCTGCAAGAGATCCGGCAGACACTGCAGTCCCTCGAGGACAGCAAGACAGTCACTGTCTAGGGACTTGGTTTTGGTGTCGCCTCTCGGATCAGGAGCAGTCCGTAATGCGTGTTGCGACCGTTTGCCTGGCGCAAATCAGTCATACGACCGGCAAGTATTTACTGAATACCATCCCAACGATCGCGGTTACTAATGCAACACCTGTGATCTTGAACACAGGCTGCTGAGATCCAAATCATATCCATACAATACGAAAAGGCTGATGCTTAATTTGTTGATATCTTCTGGTTAAATGAATTTCATTTCTTTGCTCATCTATGTCTCTATTCTCGCTTGGTTTGAATCGTTGCATCATTCCCAGGCTGTTGCTGACCAGTTATTGCTATCGGTAGAAAAACCTAGCAAGCCTGAGCAAATTGAGTTATCAAGCTGTTCCTGGGGAGCGGAAAAATGGCAGCGAGCTAGTAATAGTCATGACTAATGAATGTTAAAAGCTTTGGAGATGATTGTCGTTTGTTATGTCGCTGCTTAGTGCATGGCCGAATGCACTCGCGTTTGCGACTGGCATTTGACGCGAAATTGATGACTCAATTGGAGCTTAAGATTCCTTGATCTAATTGCTAGCCGACTTCGCCGCAACTGGGTCATGTCCCACTGCTGGTGCATATCAGTGACGTTTAATGAGGCCGACGACCGTCTTGCAGCCGGGTGGCACGTCGACCTGCCTGAGCCAGGGCCTATGTGCTCAGCCCAGCGGAAGCGCTACCCACGGCTGGAACGGGAGTTGTTGCTGCCATCAGTCGTGATTCCGACTGACGAGCCTTTGGTGGAACGCCCAGCGTGATCGACGTCAAAAAAACATTCCACTGCTCGGAGCGCTGTCCTCGTATTTCTTGCAAAACGCCTCTAGGTCGTCGGTTTCGCCTAGGCCGAGTGCTGTTTTGGTCTCCGCTTCGACCTTGTTGCCAACCGCTATCCAGCGAAGGCAGTAATCCATCTCTAACGGGTTCTGGCAGGCAGTCAGTAGAGCGATCAGCGGCAGGAGGAGCAGAAGCTTTCTCATGCGCCAGGGATGGCAGCAGCTCAGGTCTCGATTTCAGTCTTCTGAGGAACCTCGGTCTCACCGTTGTGGTGAGCGTTGGCGCCGCCAACGAAAACCAGCACAGCCATGATCGCGGCGATCGCCACAGCGGCACGGACGCGCAAGATGCCGTACGAAGCACTGAAGTCAGCCGTGTTCAGGTGTTTCATGCCGGTGAAGCTAACGGCGTTCTCAGAACCTGATCGAGTCATTTGATACGAGGTTCAGTCTTCTGAGCTGACATCACGCTCATACCGTGCAGGGCTGAAAAACCAAATGATCAGCCGGGTGGTGAACCAGGCGAGCAAAACGCCCAGAGCTATCGAGACAAGCGCCTCCACAACAAGTATTCAGAGAACATCAGCCGAAGCTGGATGTCCTCAATATGCCGTGCTGACCAAGGGGTTGGAGAGCGACTATTAACGGTCAGTCGCGAACTTGCTCGTCCTTGTCTTTGGGTGCCTCGACTTGAGGTTGGTACTTGACCACTGACTTTGAAGCCAGGGAGGCCTCGAGACGCTGCAGCTGCGCTTCACGCAGTGCGGCGGAGATGTCGAGAGAGGGGTCAGTCATCGAGTGGCGTTTCCAACAGCGGGCGCAGGGCCTAGCGCTGTCGAAAGGAGGCTACGGATCTGAGTAAGTCGGAACCCTAAGGAGCGCACGGCAGACGACCAGTGAGCAGAAATACTTAGAGTCAGGAACCCCTGACCGCTCAGACCCTCGGACAGATGTGAGTCACAAGGTCAGCGTTGACCCAGTTGATTACGCCTGTATCGACGTCAGCCACCTGGAACAACGTTGGAGCCTTTGGGTTTCTGGCACCGCCATCCACCCAGATCACATCAGCCATACGCCAGGCTCCATCCGTGTCGGAAATGATCACGGCATCGCCTGGTTTGACATGCAGGAAAACGGGATCCGACTTGGGCGCTGCAACGGCGCTTACATGATCCATCAACATCTACCATTGATAGTACAGCTGTATTAGCGCAAGAATAGGCGGAGGGTCCAGGAACGGATCCTTAAGCGTTCGATTTTCGAGGTGCTGCGGAGCTACGTGGTGAGGTGAGCTTCGCCATGGCAGCTCTCAGGGTGTTCCCCTTCATCTCACGTTGGTAGGTCTGCTAATGCTCTTTGAGGGTGTGACCCATCGCTTGAGCACAAAGGGATTGGTTGATGTTCGCCTCGATGGAGCGCATTGCCCAGCGTTGGCGAAGAGTAGAGGTCGAAGCCGGGCGTGAGTTCGTCAGAAACGGTCTTGAAGGCTGACCTGCATCTCCACTGCAGCCATGCTGCGACCCAATTTTCACTCCGCTTAGCGTCCCAGCTTTGAGGCGATTGCCAGCGGACACCTCCTGGGATGTCGACGTTATGTAGATCCCAACGTTCAATCCACTCCCCTGGGCAGGCAAAAAAGGTGCGCTCTTCCGGCAGGGACAGCTTGGTTTTGATCGTCAGGCAGCTGGCGGTGCCGTCATCGTGAAGCTGCAGGCTTGGTACTTCCCCTGTCCTGCTGCAGCCTAAGGTCGCCACGTTGGTGACCAAAGCTTGCATCGCCTATTCATATGCAGCCCCTGTTGCAGTTGTTTCTGCCTGAGGTTGCATCGCATCAGAAATTCCAACAGAAATTTCCGAGCCCTAATTACATACACATCACTGAGCAAACTCCCCATCCCCCCTTCTGCAGTTCTGCTGTCGTTTTACTGTCGTAGAACCCTGTCGTACTACTCCGCTAGAACCCAGTCATAACAATGTGTTTGAAATGCCTTAGGCCTCTACAAACCTCATGGCGCGGATGGAAGCCAGTCGCTGTCTGGAGATACTGATGACCACAACCCATGACCCACATCATCCAAACTTATGAGAAGTCAGTCACAAACACTGATCTGACGTATGAGAGTACTGCGTTTGGTGTCGTATCTACCGACTTCACAAGACTTCACGGGGCATTTTCTGGAATCAAAAAATGACCAAAAGACGCGTTGCGGAACACGCTGGATACCCCCATATTTAGTGTGCGCGGAAATGGGGAGTTCATCCACACGCGTCGGCTTCGGAAGAGCGATCCGATAGCTGGCAGAACCCCTGTCTCCTGCGTGAGCGATCGCGGGAGGCACCGTTCTGTGCAACGGAATTCCGAAGAAAGTTGGTGCGTTCGTGGAGAAACAAAGTAGCGCAGCGAACTTGTAATCACCGATGCCGCATCGCTCGGGAAGGACAGAGTTCTTCTCGCGGCCTCAGTAGCCTCCCTTCCTTAGGAGCCGTTAAGCCCTTTGGAGGGTGCTGCCTTGTTGCTCTGGCCCAGCTGGAGCAAGGACAACCGATGATGTTTGAACCTCAACTGCTGACCGAGGAGGAAGCGCAATAGCGTGCCTCCTGCGGTTGGCATGTCGATGAATCAGCCGTCGTCCTTGCCCTTGTCTTTCGGCGGGTCTGTGGATGCAAGCGTCTTCGCCTTACTGCTGAAGATCACCTTTGCGATGACTAAGGCAATCGCAATGGCGCCCAGCAGAAAGCCAAGAAGCTCCATTGCTGATCAGGCTTCGACTTCAGCTTTTTTATCAGCTGTGTCTTTGACTTCTTCAGTGGTTGCTTCGGCTGACTTGGACTTGCTGTAGGAGCAGCCCCCAGCGTTGGCGACGTTGGCGAAGGCAGCCATAACCATGATCGCGATGACCACGGTGCCGCCGAAGAAAGCAATGTTCGGATGACGGTTCATGAGAGATGGACCTAAGAGTCCGCGAACCCTATCGACTCAATTCAGTCCTTGGAGACGATTGGTAGCCGTCGCTTCTTAGCTGAAGTCCCAGGTCAGCTGCTCATGCTCTCTTCAAGCTCGACATACTCCTCATCGCTGAGACCAGGAGTGATCGTCGCGGTAACGCCGAGACCCTTGGTCCAGGGGTAAGTGTGCTTTTGGACTGTTACGAGGTTGTCGGCCTCCACCAAAAGACAGCCACCACCGAGGTGAGGGTGGATCTGACGTGCCAACACCTTGAAGCCCGCGTACTCATCCATAGGCTTTCCGCCTTTGATGTAGTCAACGATCGCCTGCGTGTACTTCTCGTTGGTGGGATCTGGGGCGCACCAATGGATCATGAAGCGGGCCATCAGAAAGCGTCCGAATTGCGCAGGACTTTGGGACGCCAAGTACGAAAACGATGTCGTGCTGGTTACCCCAATAGAGATGTCGGTCAGACCCTTGGGCAAATGCGGATCACCAAGAACCACCGTTGAAGATCAGAAGAACACGTCCCCTTCAACTTGGGGGAGTGGGGGTCTTGGGGCTCTCCCTTCGCCGTTGCAGAAGGCAACGCTGAGTGCTCGAAGCTGAGGGGTATTGGGATCCTTGGAGTCCTTTCTGTTCCTCTCCACACCTTGCTGAACGCAGGTATTGAAGTTCCGTGCCTGCTGCGCGATGGGGGCGATCTGAATGGCTCCGTAGATCACCGCGAAGGTGGCTAACACCGGATACAGGTGGGCGTTGATCAGGTCTCTGGCTTTGCTCATTGAGTTGGCCTGGCTGTATTCAGCATGATGCGAAGGCATCAGGGCGGCAGTTCAGACCCTGGGGCAGATGTGAGTCACCAGATCGGCGTTGACCCAGTTGATGACGCCCGTGTCGACGTCAGCCACCTGAAACAACGTTGGAACCTTGGGGTTTCTGGCGCCTCCATCGACCCAGAGCACGTCCACCATCCTCCAGTCGCTTCCGTCTTCAACGATTACTGTCATTCCTGCTTTGACGTGCAGAAAGATCGGATCCGTCTGTGGCGTTGAAACGCCACTCTTGTGATCAACAGACATGCCTTTTTTGAGTACAGGTGTGTATCTCGAGTGGGGTGGTGTTTGGCAGCAAGGCGAAGGATCACCACCAGCTCTTAACGCGAGGACAGCCCGGGTCATCTGGCACCGTCACCACCGACAGTCGCTGCAGACCACGGCGGTAATCAAAACGGCAAAGACCAACGCCCGTGCCGGAACAGGTCGAGAGGCTTGTTAACCCAACAGATGCCCAGCCCCGCGCCTCAGGCGTTGGCAATGTTTCTGGGGCGGGACGCCACCCATCGGCAATCAGGTGGCGATTCGCCTCAAGGATGGTCTGCTTGGCACTGAGTTGCGGTCCATTCGGCTGAGGCTTGGCGAAGGCAGATCCGCCCATCAACCAGGGCAACAACAGTGACAAAACAAAGCAACGTGCCATGGAGGGTTGTTCCCTTTCGATGCATGCACCATCTCCGCAATCAACGACTCAACTGATGACGCCAGTTATCCGCTCGTGTGATGTTGGTCACAGGGGTCACGCCGCCGCGGTGCCGCCGGTTTCCTTTGGTGGACTGCGTGCAAATCCGAGGAACAACGAGCAGATCTGAGATCAGTCTTCCGTGCAAGCACGAAACATTGGCTGAGGACCTCGACGATGCAGGGCTTGCCTAGGTCGAGAAGCACTTCATCTCAGCGGGGTTGCTGTAAGTCAATGCTGATCTGCGATCTGAACAACTCGGCGGCAGTAGGCGATGAACTCATCAGGAGGCATGTCCCCCTTGGCGTCATTGGTCTGCCAACTGACGATTTCAAAGTCAGCAACTGGCTCGGCTTTGACGTGATCAATGGTCGGCAGCATCGCCATCTCTTTTTTGTAGGCAGCCCCTTTTGCCCTTGCCTTGTTGTCGTACTCGCCAATCAGTTTTGGATTGAGCTTGGAACCGTCGTAGGGATCAAAGCCGGTGCAGCGATGAAATGCCTGGTCGATGGCCTCTATTGCTTTCTTGACGCTGTATTCGCCACCTCGCTTCTTGTCGCGCCTGGTGACCGCTACAGCCTTCCGCTGGATCAGTTCGCTGCATTCTTATCGCTTTTCCCAACTCAAGCAGGAGTACTCCAACTCACATCGACCCCTCATTGACTTGAACCTAGATAGCAATGAGATTTTGAGCATCTCTTTCAATCTGCAATCAGCTCGCCCTCGCCAGGTCGCCAACAGCTCGCCGTACTGACTCCTTGGTGTCCTCGTCAGTTGTCCATTGGCCGTAGTGCTTCTGATGGGTTTTGACGTCGTGTCCCATCAGGCTGGCTAGGTCTCTCACTGGAACGGCACGTGTGTAGTACTTGGCTCCCCGCCAGGCATACCCGTGGCGAAGTGAGTACGGCACTAACCCGTTGGTTTCCCCCTGGAGTGATTGCCAGTAGGGATGTCGATCCAGGTACTGACGAAAAGCTGCGCCACAAGTTTTGAAGTCTTTGGCGTTGGCGATGGCCGTTGGAAGCTTGATCAAGCCAGAGGCGTAAAGCTGCAAGCAGCGAGCTCCTTCGCCGGGAAGCTCTTGCAGATCCAACGGTTGGAGCAATCGCGGCTTCTTTGGGTTCTTGGCCATCTGCTTGTTCCGTTTGACGTTGCCTGCCTTCAGCTCACCGTCTTCAACCTTGAGAGCCATGAGCTCTGATGGTCGCAATCCATAGAGACCCACAAGGGCGACGGCTAGTCGCAACTCGGGGTTTTCGTCCAAGGACAGCAGCAGTCCATGCAGCTGTTCTGGCTTGATTGGAACGGTGTCGGCGTTGGGGTCTTCTCGTTGTCCCACCAGTAGAGCCATCTCTTCTTTGTCTGTCGGCAACCACTGCTGATCTGCGCCATATCGTTTGACGGCAAAGGTCAGTAGGCGGGCAACGTCAGAAAGATGCCGCTTACGGCCAGAGCCACCAGGAGCAAGATTTGCCAGATGCTCCACTGCTTACACCGCAAGTAGCGCTCTTCCATCCTTTGGCGCTCGCTTTGGCTTGCCAAGCAGCTTCAGGGCATTGGTGATCTTGTATCGCTCATCTCTGTCGTAAGTGGTTTGCTTGCAGCCACTGTTCAATCGGAATTGCTCGTACCGCGCGGCGATTTCATCCCAATCCAACTGACCTGGAACGGCTTCGGGGACAACCGCTAGTAAGTCGTAAGCCTCAGCCAGGGAGCAAGGTCATCCATGCGTTGGCGCAGCTCGATGACGAGCGCCAAAAGTTTGGTTTGGCTGCTGGATCGCCACGGCAACTGAGTCGTGACTGCTTGCTTCCCTAGGCCTGGGAGAACACGCACCAACCTGACGCGTTCCGACTGTTCTTCCAGCCGCCACTCTTTGCCGTGCTCACGCCGAAGCATCGTTCGGGTGTCATCGATCCAGGTGGTCTTCGGCACTGAACACATACATCAAAAGCAGGGTGTCGGAACTGCGCCCTAGCTTGGGGCATTTTCTAGGGCATTTTGTTCCGTGCTGGTGCGTCCTGGGGTAGGCGGCTTAGACTCAATTCCTTCAAAGTCCATTTGCGGCAACAGGTTTTTCTTGCTGTCTCAGGCGTTCTCGCGGAAAGCACTGCCTGCATGGCATGCAGGGGGTCAGGAGTTCGAGTCTCCTTGGCTCCATTCAAAAAGAGCCCAGTCTTTGACTGGGGTTTTTTAATGCGCGTTCTTACGCTGGCCTCCTAGCACTCCATCTATGGCGTTGATCAGTCCTGCCACGACATGGTGGGTTGCAAGCTCTGGTCATCAACCTGGGCTGATCGTTATTTGCATCCCATTGCCTTGTTCCCAAAGGCGGCCTCACTGCCAATAAGAGGGTCTGGCTCTTGACTCCATACCCAACGCTTGAACCCTTCAGAACCGACAGACGCTCCAGCATGGCAGCTGCAGGAGTAGATCCAAAAGGTGCCTTCGTCATTGCGGCCCATGCGTGCTTTAACGCCGAAGAAGACCCCAACGAGGATTGCAAAAGGCAGAGCTTTTAGAAAGTGGCTGATCATCAACTGAGATGACTCAGGGTCAACATGCCCAAGTCGAATGATGTGGTCAATGGATGGGCTGGGCTTCTAAGGCTGGTTGAGGGCAGGATGGATGTATGGGCAAGAAATCCAAAAAGGCCAAGAAGGCGCAGCAGACCTTCACTCCCCTGATTTGGCACAAGACGTGCATCAAACGGATCAGGCAACGCTTTGGTTTGAGCAAATACCAAATGCTCTGGATCACCTTTGGCAAAGGTCTGGTGATCGGCTACGTCCTGGCGTTCCTGGTTCACCGCTGAATGGACTCCATTCAGAAGCTTGTAGAAAAGCTCGTCGATCGACGGATGCAGAACACGGGAGAGTCTCAAGCGGTAGTCAGGGCAAACGTGATGGCTGCCTTCGAGAAGCTCAAGAAGAACAAGGCTTAGTGCTTGTGCCGTGCTTAGAAACTCTCAGCAGAGCCTCAGAACTAATCAGAGGGACACCGTTTAACTGGCAGGGCTCGAGGGCACACACGGAACCAGGCCCAGGAGACCTTCTCTTCCCTCCTGGGTTTTTTATTGCCTGAGCAGAGCGGGAAAATTTTTGCAGTCACGACTTACCGATGACTCGCCGCTTTCATCGTGGCAAGACCTTCAGAATTTCAGCTGCTCAATTCGGCGAATGAAGCCAACCACCCTTTTGGAACTCTGGTCCTCCTCCGCACGTGGAGCAGTGTTGGTGGCACTGAGGCTGGAACATATTCAATCCAAAAAGCTGACAACAGCGTCGAAGAACGCATTGCTGCTGCACGGAGTGACGAAGGCTGGTCGCACCTGTTGAAGTCAAAGCTGCACCAATCGCTGGAGTTCGCTGCTTGGGGTAACGGTCGCGGACGTGGCTGGGCTAACGGCGGTGGAGGCGGTGGTGGCTTCGCGAATGCCCGCTATGGAGGTGGATGGGGCAACGGTGGCGGCTGGCGCAACGGAAGCGGTGCTTGGGGCAACGGTGGCGGTCGGCGTGGCTTTGTGAATTGGTGAAACTGCTACTAATCCATCTCCCAACAGAACAATCACCCCGTCAGTAAAAGCGGGGTTTTTGCTTGAGCGGACGCAATAAAAAGCCGGGTCATCACACCCGGTCCATGCGCAGGTGAATCTGTTCCTCGGCTAAGAGGCGACGTGCAAGAGGGCAGCATGCTGATTCCACCACGACCCCTCTTTCTGGAGCCTGGCGACATCCCCAAATGGGTGATCTTTGCGACGGCTTATATCCCTCAACTGAGGGATGCGGTGGAGCAGCTGCAGCAGGGGGCACCACCTCGTGACGAACGAGGGCATTGACGGCATCATTCACGGAGTCGTACCTGTCCGATGCTCCACCGACTCTCTATCGGACTGCTGGCGACAGCGATCTTCATCGTCCCGTTGCCCGCAAAGGCTCAATACGGCTCTGCCGAAGATCTTGGTGAAGTCATGAACATTAGTCTCAAGGATGTGGTCAATACCATTTTCGCTGACCAATGCGCATTGCAGGTTGCCAATGCTGGTTCTGGGGCCTTTGGTTGGCTTGCTGATGCAAACAAGGTGTTATCGATCAGCGATAGCCTTTCCTACGACGAATCCCTTGATACGCGCTTTGCCTGGGATGTCACATGGCATTTTGGTGTTAACGGTTTGGATGATGGAAATGTAGACAATTTCCTTTTCAATCATTCGCATCCATCAGACATCAGCGAACATGATGAGCAGTTGCGCCAGCTCGATTCATGTCTCGTCGGGATGCAGCAACCAGTCGTCCTGCCACCGCTTCCGCTTCCTCCTTTGAAGCAATAGTTGCATTGTTTTCCAGCGTGATGATGAATAGGAACTGGCTATCGATCTTTCGTGCCTGCTTCTGCTTGACAGTCGCAAACTATTCTGCTTGATAAAAGTATTTATCTCATTCTTTCTCGCCTTAATCAACAACCTTTAGGCTTGCATTGATCAGGATCTGTTCGCCATCAGCCTGATGAATGATTCTTTGAAAGATCCGAGTTCGGATTGGTAAATCGATTCGTTCTGAGGCATCAAGCTCTCAGGTTGTCGATGCCTCGGATCTTCTCCATTGCGCCAGGGGGTGAACAACAGGAAATTTCCGGCCACCAGCCCTGCCGTCACGATCACCGCAGCGAGCTGCTCCAGCTGTTCGATGTCCATCCCTGCATTGTCCCGCTTTCCCCGAGCAAGGACGATCCCTTGAGTGTTGACGGGTCTTGGTTCAGCTGTGGCCGCAGCTCCAGGCAGAGGGCCGCCCCAAGCATCACGGTGATCACTCCAAGCCCCTGGCTCAGCTTTAGCTGCCTTTTGGGCTTGCGAAAAATACAGCGGGTCATACCAAGACCTTGCTTCTGAACCTGGTTTAACCCTTTCTTTCAGTTCAAATTGAAGCGTTGGCCACGAGAACGCTGGGAAAACGCTGAGAAAACCGGTCTCAATCCTCTTTTGGATTCTCTATGTCGCGACGGATCAATGCCAGCAGGTAGGAGGGCGATTTGTAGCGGGTGGGCAGGCAGCGGTTCAGCGTTTCCAGATGCCCCCAGCAAACCGTGCGCTCAATGTCCTGAGCGGTTTTTCCCTGCTGGAGGAGACGCCGTAGCGCCTTGCAATACATCGGATAGCCCGCCTCTAGTTCACCGATGGTGAGTTTCGCCTGAGGCATAGGACCACTGAAGCCAGTTCCAACCTATGCCCCCGCGGGCCAGGCTCAGCTGCCGAGCCAGGCGACGCAGTCGATTTCCACCCGTGCTCCCTTGGGGAGAGCTGCCACCTGAACGCAGGCGCGAGCTGGACTGACCCCCTCACCAAACACCTCGGCATAGATGCCATTCACGGTTTGGAAATCGCCCAGGTCCGCCAGGAACACCGTGGTGCGCACCACCTGAGCAGGCGTGGCGCCGGCTTCTTTCAACACAGCACAGAGGTTTTTCAGCACCTGATGCGTTTCCGCCGCCACATCACCGTTTCCCACCATCTCGCCGGTTGCTGGATCCAGTGGAATCTGTCCGGAGCAGTAGAGCCATTCGCCGGCAAGCACCGCCTGGTTGTAGGGCCCAACCGGTGCAGGGGCGTCTTGTGTGGTGATGGCCTTGGCGCTCATGGGGTGGTTCTGAACAGCAGTCACCTCGATCATCGCCGTTGGTGATCCCGTTCTTCGCCATCGATCACGTCGGTCGCCATTGATCCTTGTGTGAGCGCAGAAAGCCCAATTCGGCCGCTGAGCTGGCCTGCATGAACAGGTTGGTGCGGCGCTCCAACCCAATACTGCTGGGCAGGCTGAGCTCGCCTTTGGCGCGGAGACTTCGCACCTCCCGGTAGCGCTCAACCAGCACCGTGTTGTTTGGCTGTTGTGCCACGGCCCATTGCAGGTTGGCCTCGGTGTACTCGTGGGCACAACACACCTGGGTGGCCTCGGGAAGTTCGGCCAGCTTCTGCAGGGCCTGATGCATCTGTTCAGCGCTGCCTTCAAACAGTCGGCCGCAGCCCCCGCTGAACAGGGTGTCTCCGCAGAACAAGAGTGGCCTGATCTCGGCGCCCTTTGGGTTCGGAAGGAAGAAAGCGATGTGGGCCCTGGTGTGGGCCGCCACATCCATCACCTCCACCGTTTCTCCAAGAACTGTGACGTGGTCTCCACCCCGCACCGGCATGGTCTGGAACGGAATCCGCTCCCGGTCATCCGCGGAGGCAATCACCTCTGCCTCCGGCCAGCGTTGCAGCAACTCCGGTGTGCCGCCGATGTGGTCGGCATGGTGATGGGTCTGCAGAACGGCCGCCAGGCTCAACTGGCGTTTCTCCAGCCACGCCCGCACCGGTGGCGCAACAGCAGGGTCGATCACCACGGCCTCCGCGCCCCTCACCCAGATCCAGATCACGTTGTCCTGAAGCACCGGCAAGGCATGAAGTGAGGAATGCATCGTTAAAGTCCTGCCTGGTTAACCGGTCAGCGCTCGACCCATGATCACCGTCGCGTTGGCCAAGGGAGCGCTGCTCAAAGATTCGGTGGCCCGCTTTGCGGCGGCGGGGCTTGATTTTTCCGCTGTTCTGGACAAGGACAACCGTCAGCTGATGGTGCCCACCCCTTGTGGGCGCGCCCGGGCCCTGCTGGTTCGCAACGGTGATGTGCCCACCTATGTGTCCTACGGCCAGGCCCAGCTAGGGGTTGTGGGCTTCGACGTGCTCAAGGAGCATCAACTGCCTGTCGCCCAACTGGTGGACTTGGGCTTTGGTGGTTGCCGCATGGCTGTGGCGGTTCAGGAGAGCAGTGGTTACACCCGTGCCGCTGATCTGCCCGCCCACTGCCGCGTTGCCAGCAAGTTCACCCAATGCGCTCGGGAATATTTCGATGCCCTCGACCTTCCCGTTGAGTTGGTTCACCTCAATGGCTCGGTGGAGCTGGGTCCCATCACAGGAATGTCGGAAGCGATTGTCGACCTGGTGGCCACCGGTCGCACTCTGCGTGAGAACGGCCTGATCGCCATCGAAGACCTGTTTCACTCCACAGCTCGACTGGTCGGGCACCCCCTGTCCGTTCGTCTGGACAACGGCCCCTTGGCCTCCATCGTCGATGCGATCCGCGCAGCAACACCCGTCGGGAGCTTCAGCTGATGGGAGCCGTCGCCGACTGGCGCCGGGTCCGTCGTCTCGGCCGTTACCTCGTGCGGGATCGCCGGCGGCTTTTGGTCGCCCTGCTGCTCTTGCTTCCTTTGGCCTTTGCGGGAGCACTCCAGCCCGTTCTATTGGGGCAGGCTGTCAGCGTTCTGCGCGGAGAGCCCAGTCTTCCCTGGTTGTCGGGGTTGAGCCTGTCCGCTTCGATCCGCGTGATCATCTGGCTCTACTTCGGCTCGGTGTTGCTGCGGTTCGCCCTGCAGGGCGTGCAGCAATTCAGCATCCTCGCCGTCGGACAACGGCTCACCGCCCGCATCCGCGACGACCTGTTTGAACATGCGTTGTCGCTGTCCCTGCGTTTCCACGACCGCATGCCGGTGGGCAAGTTGCTCACACGGCTCACCAGCGATGTGGATGCCCTGGCTGAGGTGTTTGGCAGTGGTGCCGTGGGGGTGCTCAATGATCTGGTGAGCCTGCTGGTGCTGGCCTCAACGATGCTGTTCATTGAGTGGAGGCTGGGGCTGCTGCTGTTGTTCACACAGGTGCCCGTCACCTTGGCCGTGCTTTGGCTGCAGCGCCGTTACCGGAAGTCCAACTACCGCGTACGGGAAGAGCTCTCCCAGCTCAATGCTGATTTCCAGGAGAACCTCCAAGGCCTTGAGGTGGTGCAGATGTACGGCCGTGAAACGGTCAACAGCGCCCGTTTCCTGCGTACGGGCAGGGACTACCGCAGCGCTGTGAATGGCACCATCTTTTACGACAGCAGCATTTCAGCCTTCTTGGAATGGGTGGCCCTGGCCGCCATTGCCCTGGTTCTGGCCCTTGGCGGCTTGATGGTGACCAATGGTGCGATGGGCTTGGGCACCCTCACCACCTTCATCCTGGCCTCCCAGCGTCTGTTCGACCCTTTGCGTCAGTTGGCCGAGCGTTTCACCCAGATTCAGGGTGGGCTGACGGCCGTCGAACGCATTGGCGAATTGATGGAGGAGCCCCTCGAGATTGCCGAGGCCAAGAACGTCCTTCCTCACCTGAGCGGCGGAGGCGGCGAGGTGATCTTCGAGAACGTGAGCTTTGCGTACCGGCCGGATGACCCGATCCTCCGCAACCTGTCCTTCCGTATCGCCCCCGGCGAGCATGTCGCCCTGGTGGGCCCCACGGGTTCCGGCAAAAGCACGATCATCCGTCTGCTCTGCCGCCTCTATGAACCACAGCAGGGACGCATTCTTCTCGATGGACGGGACATCCGAACGATCCCCATGGCGGATCTCCGGCGTGAGCTGGGCGTCGTGCTTCAGGACACGTTTCTGTTCAGCGGCAATGTGGCCGACAATCTCCGGCTCAGTGCTTCGGTGAGCGACGGTGAGTTGGCTCAGGTCTGTGCTGAGCTCGGCCTCAACGAGCTGCTCTCGAAGCTTCCCAAGGGTCTGGAGACGAAGCTGCGCGAGCGGGGAGGCAACCTCTCCTCAGGTGAACGCCAACTGCTGGCGGTGGCCAGGGTGGCGATCCGCCAGCCAACGGTGTTGGTGATGGATGAAGCCACCGCCTTCATGGACCCTTCAACGGAGGCGACGCTCCAAGCCGATCTCGACCGGGTCCTGCAAAAGCGCACCGCCATTGTCATCGCCCACCGCCTGGCCACGGTGGAGGCCTCGGATCGCATCCTTGTGCTGGGCCGCGGCGAACTGATTGAACAGGGCACCCATCAAGAGCTCAGGGCCCGCGGTGGGCTTTATGCCCAGCTCGCTGAGCTGCAGGAACGGGGGTTGGCGCGTCTGTGATCGCTCCTCTGCCCATGCCAGCTGAGCCGCTGTTGGAGCAGTACGGCCAGGGGGCGCGCCTTTGCCCATGTGCCAATGACCAGATCACATTGGTGTTCAGCCAGGAGTACCCCTTCGATCTGGTGGAGCTTGAGCAGTTGCTGGAAGCGGTGGGCTGGAGTCGCCGCCCGATTCGCCGGGTGCGGAAAGCTCTCAGCCACAGCCTGCTCAAAGTTGGGCTCTGGCGGCACGACCCCAGGGTTCCCCGTCTGGTGGGTTTTGCGCGCTGCACCGGCGATGGTGTGTTTGAAGCCACGGTCTGGGACGTGGCTGTGCACCCCCTCTACCAGGGAAATGGTCTGGGCAAGCAGCTGATGGCCTACATCCTCGAGGCCCTCGATCAGATGGGAACCGAGCGGGTCAGCCTGTTCGCCGATCCGGGCGTCGTCAGCTTCTACCAGGGCCAGGGCTGGGATCTCGAGCCCCAGGGCCATCGCTGTGCCTTCTGGTACGCCAACTGATCGGATCCTTCAACGCCGATAGATCCGCAACAGCTGCTCCGTTGATCGGCCCTGCCGCCAGAGCCAGCGCAGCCGGGCATTGCGCCAGGCCTGCATCAGCACTCTCCGCGACTGCCAGCGCTCCCCGCTGGTGAGCAGGGAGCAGTTCAATGAACGGAGGGGAGCGACCTTGCTCAGGCGTTCCACCAGGTCCAGGTCTTCCATCAGCGCCAGGGGCCGGTAGCCGCCCACCCGCTCATACAGCTGGCGCTGAATCAACAGGCCCTGATCGCCGTAAGGCCGTTGCAGCCAATGGCTGCGCAGGTTCACCATCCGCTTCAGCAGCCACAGCATCGGCCGCCCGTCTGCATCCACGTTGAAGTTGAAGAACCAGGCGCTCAGGTGAGACTCCGGCCTGTCGAGAACCCTCGCCACCTTTTGATGCCAGCTGCCCGGGAGGCGGCTGTCGGCGTGCAGCACCAGCACCCAGGCATGGGAGCTGTGGTCGACGCCCCAGCGCAGCTGTGGCCCCCGTCCGGATTGCGGGTTGTCGAGCACGCTGGCACCGGCCAGCTGCGCCACCACTCGGGTCTGATCCCGGCTGCCTGCGTCGGAGACGATCACCTCCAAGTCTCCTGGCCATCGCTGCAGATCCGCCAGCAGCAGTGGCAGCCTGCTGGCTTCCTCCAGGGTTGGAATCACAACGCTTAGCCCTGCCATGGCTTGAGATCGCTCCAGTGATCCAGATCATTCCGTTGGGGGACGAGGGCGCATGACAGCTGCCGTCTGCGCGCCGCCTCCAGCGTTGCCTCCAGCACGGTCGGGCCGCCCCAGGAAATGCCGGTCAGCGGCCAGTGCTGCGGGCTGCGGATCAGGGATGCGCCGATCCCCAGCAGCCAGTACCCCCCATCGGAGGCTGGTCCAAGCACCAGATCATGGCGTTCCAGGTGCTCAACGGCCTGCTTCAAATCATCAGCATTGAGTTCGGGCAGATCCGTGCCGATCACAAGGCAGGGCCTGTGCTGGTGATGGCCGTGCATCAACTGCCGTCGCAATCGGGTGCCGAGTTGCCCCCTCCCCTGCAACCGCACCAGCCCCAGCCCCAGCTGCTGCCCCCAGCGCGTGGCAGCCCGGGGCCCGAGCCCGCTCACCGCCAGTACCGGCTTCATCTCCATGGCGCCGGCCAGGCCGCGCACCACCGCAGCGGTGTGATGCGTGAGCCGCCGCTGAATCCTTGTGGCGCGCTCGCTGCTGTTGGACAAGCCCAGCCCGTTGTTGAGATCGCAGCTCAAGCGGCGTTTGCATCGGCCCGGTGATGGCCAGCGGGCCATCACGACGATCTCCACCATTTCAGTTGTTGCGCGGCAGTTCTCGCGGGCGCACCTCCACGGTCAGGTCCTCTCCGTTGCGTTGGAGGGTGAGCTGCATCGGTTCTCCTACCTGGCCGCGGTCAACGGCGAGTTGAACGTCGGTGGGCGTTTGAACGGGGTTGTTCTCCACCTTGAGAATGAGATCGCACTGGCGGATGCCAGCTGCGGCGGCCGGTGTGCCTTTCACCACCTCCTTGACCAGAACACCATTCACCTCGGGAACGCTGCAGGCACTGTTGGTGGCATTGATCTCCCGGGCTAGCTGCGGGGTGAGGGGCATCAGCTGCACGCCGATGAAGGGATGGGAAGCTTGACCGGTGCTAACGATCTGTTGCGCGATCCGCTTGGCCAGGTTGATCGGAACCGCAAAACTCAAGCCGCCGCCGGGGGCAGTACGGATCGCGGTGTTGATGCCGATTACCTGACCGCTGGCATTGATCAGGGGGCCGCCGCTGTTGCCGGGGTTCACCGCTGCATCGGTCTGGATGTAGGGCACCCGTCGTCCGGAGCCGAGGGCATCGGTGCGATCGACGGCGCTGATGATGCCGGCGGTCACGGTGTTGTTGAGCCCAAACGGATTTCCGATGGCAATGGCCCATTCGCCTGGCTTGAGCTGGTCGGAGTTGCCCAAGGCCGCCACCGGCAGCTTGTCAGCCACCACTTTCACCACCGCGACGTCGGTGAGGGGGTCGGTGCCGAGCACCTTGCCTTTGAAGTTGCGACCGTCCGGAAGGGTCACGGCCACCTGATCAGCACCACGCACCACGTGCTCATTGGTGAAGATCAGGCCGCTGGTCCGGGTGATGAAACCGGAGCCCTGGCCCTGCTGCCGCTGGCTGGAGGGACCCATGCCGGAAATCTCTCCGAAGGGGTTTGAGATCTCCTTCACCACATCGATGCGCACCACGGCAGGGCCGACGCGATCCACCGCCTTCACGATCACGTTGTCCCCCGGCTGCAGCGGAGCACTTCGGGGCTGATCGTGCACTACCGGCGGCGCTGTCATCGGTGGCTTGGGCGTCAGGCCCAGCTGGTCTCTCACCAGGCTGCAACCGGAGAGTGCGCTTCCGGCCAGGGCGATGGCAAGCCAATGCTGGGCGTTGGGCATCACGACGAGATGTGTGCTGATGCATTTAAGACGGCCTGAGCGGATCGGCATGCGTAGATTCAGCGCTCGGGCGATGGGCGGTTTTGGCGCAGACGGGCGAAGAGCTCTGGATCAAGGTGCGGGATGGGTTGCAGGCCAAGCTGAGCAAGCCCACCTTCGAAACCTTCATTCGCCCCACGGGTTGCAGCGGCTTTGCCAATGGAGAGCTGAAGCTTTTGGCCCCGAATCCCTTTGCCAGTGTTCGTCTGCGGGAGCAGCTGCTGCCCACGATCGCCGAGATGGCCAGCAGCATCAGCGGTCAGCCCGTCCAGGTGACGGTTCTGGCGGAAACCGCCCTGCCGCTGCCGGACGCCACCGATGAGGCCTCAGCCGCTGCAGATGCGGCTCCGCCTCCAGCGGCCCAGGAGTCGGCATCGGCTCCGGCTCGGAACGGCTTCCAACGGCGCTACCTGCCCGGGCTCAATCCCCGCTACGTGTTCGGCCGTTTTGTGGTCGGCCCCAACAGCCGGATGGCCCATGCGGCGGCTCTGGCTGTGGCAGAAGCACCGGGCCGGGAGTTCAACCCTCTGTTCATCTGCGGCGGTGTGGGCCTGGGCAAAACCCACCTGATGCAAGCCATTGGTCATTACCGGCTGGAAATCGACCCCGGGGCTCGGGTGGCCTACGTCTCCACAGAAACCTTCACCAATGACCTGATTCAGGCCATCCGCAAGGACGGGATGCAGGCCTTCCGCGATCGCTACCGCGCCGCCGATCTGATCCTGGTGGACGACATTCAATTCATCGAAGGCAAGGAGTACACCCAGGAGGAGTTCTTCCACACTTTCAATGCTCTTCACGAGGCAGGACGTCAGGTGGTGATCGCCAGTGATCGCCCCCCCAGTCAGATACCGCGGTTGCAGCAGCGCCTGATCTCCCGGTTCCAGATGGGCCTGATCGCTGACATTCAGTCGCCTGACCTGGAGACACGCATGGCGATTCTTCAGAAGAAAGCGGAGCAGGAGCGCATGTCGCTGCCCCGTGATCTGATCCAGTACATCGCCGGCCGCTTCACTTCGAACATCCGCGAGTTGGAAGGGGCCCTGACCCGAGCCGTGGCCTTCGCCTCCATCACGGGCTTGCCGATGACCGTGGAATCGGTGGCACCGATGCTCGACCCCACAGGTCAGGGGGTGGAGGTCACGCCGCAACAGGTGATCGACAAGGTCTCTGAGGTGTTTGATGTCACGGCAGAGGAGATGTGCAGCAGCACCCGTCGCCGCGCCGTGAGCCAGGCCCGTCAGGTGGGGATGTACCTCATGCGCCAGGGCACCGACCTCAGCCTGCCGAGGATCGGCGACAACTTCGGCGGAAAGGACCACACCACGGTGATGTATGCGATCGAGCAGGTGGAGAAAAAACTGGCTTCCGACCCCCAGCTCGCCGGTCAGGTGCAGAAGGTGAAAGATCTGCTGCAGATCGATTCCCGTAAGAAGCGCTGATCAGCGGCAGGCTTTCTTGTCGCCTTTCCAGCCCGGCATGTCTTGTGCAGCGGCAGAGCACACCAGTTGGCGTGCTGCTGCTAGAGCTGGTTCCAGTCGCCTGGAGCTGAAGGGGGGCAGTGGGCGGCTGCGCAGCCAGGCACCCCACCGAAACTCGTGATACGGGATCAGGGGCTGAGGTTTGATCCAACCCTCCTGCTTCAGCTTCCACACAAGGCTCCTGTAGGGATCGTCGTCCAGCCCCAGCAGGCTCATGGGCAGCTGCTCGGCAGGGCGCGGACCGTTGCCGCGTCCGTCGTAGAGGTAGAGCCAGCCTTGGTTGTGCAGATAGGTCAGCACACTGCTTCGGTCGGCTGTTGGGAGGTCCTGCACCACGTAAGCCCAGGTCGTGGCACCTGGATCAATGCCGATCAGGCCTCGCAGCCGGTGGTGCCGGTCCAGCATCCACATGGCGCCATCGGCAGATCGGATCAATGGGACCGGTTTGCCGCGCAGGTAGTCAAGACGCTGCTGACGGGTGTCCTGGGCGAAATCTTTTTCGCGCGACCAGATTTCCGCCAGCCCTACACACCACTGGGTAGGCCGCAGCTGCGATGCAGACACCTCGATCAGTTCAGTTCCCCGATCGGGGGCTGGGATCGGTTGGTAGGCGGGCAGCCGCAGGGGCACGACTCACTCTTGGCGCCCCCGCACTATGACCCAATCAAGAAGGGTCGGGGATCCTGATCAAAGCGATCCCTCACCGGCAAGGGATTGGCCTGCTCAGGACCATCCAGCTGGGCGGTGGCTTCGAGGGCCTGACGCAGCAGTCGCGCTGCCGGGAGTGGCATATCCCTTGGAACCGAGATGCGATCGCGCAGATAGCGCAGCCCGGCGGCACTCCCCGCTGGAGGCGGGCAGGGTGTGTTGCGAACCAACCGGGTGAGGGCGCAGCGCAGGGGCTGGTCAAAGGCTGCAGAACCCATGGGGTTCACGGCGCGCAGCCGCTGCTGGTGACGCAGCACCCGGCTCAGGGCGATGATGGCCGGATCGGCTTGATGGTCTGCATCCCAGCAGGCTTCGTCCTCGTCAAGGCCATCACCTCTGTCGATCCGTTCGGCCAGGCGCTTCGCTTCTTCACAATCGTCCGACCAGCAGCCGCCCATCTGGGGAGGCAGGTCATGGGCATGGGTGTGAAAGTCGCTTTGGGTGCCGCGGTAGGTCCCCAGTTGCTCCAGGGCACGGAACCAGTGGTCAATGGCTGGATGCTCAGCCCTCAACCGGTATCCCTTGTAGTAGGCCAGCGAGGCATTCATCCGTTCCACGTAGGGAACAAAGATCAGATCCACGGTCTGTGGCTCCGGTCCCCGTAGCCATGGGCCTTCCATGCGTGTGAGCTCGCTTTCAAAGCGCTGGGCGATGCCATGAAACTGCTCTCGGGCCAGAACCTGTTGCCTCCGGCTCAGCCGTGGTGAACACAGCCAGATGCACCAGGCCTGAAACAGCAGCCGTTCAAGACGGCGCAGTTCAAGAGCTTCCGGTGCTGTCATTGCCATGCCCATGGGGCCGAACTGCTGTTCGAGGGCCAGCAGGATGTCGTCGCTTTCGGTGATCAGCCGCCCGTTGAGCTCCAAAGCCGGCAGCATTCCCGAAGGCACTTTCTCCAGGAACCACGGCTCCTTCGAGCCGTAGCAACGCATGGTGACTTTGCGGATCCTGTAGGGGATGCGCTTGAACTCCAGCCAGAGCCAGATTTTTTGACAGTAGGGGCACCAGGCATGGTGGTCGCGGTACAGCGTCACCATCACCTTGGATTCAGGCTGTCCGAACAGGCGCAACGTGGCCTGGGCACTGGTCGGCCCTTCAATCCGATTCGGTTCCGGCGTTGCCAGGCTGGCCAGTTCCGACCAACTCAGGGGTTCAGCTGATTCCGATGAAAGGGGCATGCAGGATTGGCGCAAGCGTTGCCCGTCCATAGGACTGCCAGTCGCCCAATTCGTGCATCAGTGCCAGACAGTCCTGCTGGCGGCCCTGATCAGCCAGCTGTTTGAGCCGCAGCTTCATGTCGTCGCTGGTGATCATCATCACGATCTCGCGGCGTTGTGATCGTTTGAGGCGCAGCTCGGGTTCAGGCGGCTGCCTGCGGCGCTTGGAAGAACGGTTCATGGTCTAAGGACGCGGTTGAAGTACGACCGACTCGTCTTGGGCTTTACGGCCTTCTTCCCCGGACCATAACGCCATCTTTACGATGACGCCCGTCGTCTTTGGCACTCTGCCGTTATGGGCGCTGATCTAGATCTGGTTGTTCTCGGGGCGGGGTCCGGTGGACTGGCCGCTGCGAAACGTGCGGCCCGTCATGGAGCTCGTGTCGCGATCGTGGAGGGAGATCGCGTCGGCGGCACCTGCGTGATCCGCGGCTGTGTTCCCAAGAAGCTTTTGGTGTATGGCGCCCAGGCCCGCCATCAATTGGCGGATGCATCGGCCTATGGCCTTGAGATCGGTGCGGTGCGTTCGGATGTGCCTGATCTCCTGCGTCGGGTTCGCGCCGAGGTGGATCGGCTCAATGCACTCCATCTCGGATTCTTGGAGAAGGCCGGCGTTCAGTTGCTCTCCGGTTGGGGACGCTTCACGGCACCAGATCGCATCGGCATTTCCGATCAACGTGGTGGGCCCGTGCGGGAGGAACTCACGGCCCCGCGGTTTCTGGTGGCGGTTGGTGGTCGTCCGGAGCGTCCGGACATTCCAGGCACTGAAAAAACCTGGGTCAGTGATGACATGTTCCTGCGCGAGGATTTTCCTCCAGCGATGGTCGTGGTGGGGGCCGGTTTCATCGCTTGTGAGTTCGCCTGCATCCTGCGAGGCCTCGGTGTTGCGGTCACTCAGGTGGTGCGTGGTACGCGCTTGCTGCGGGGATTTGATGCCGAGTTGGCGGACACGTTGCTTGATGGCATGCGTGAACAGGGCATCGACGTGCTTCTGGGGCAAACGGTGGTGGCTGTGGAGGGTGAGCCCGGTTCGCTGACGGCTCGTCTGGGGAATGGTCAGTCCTTGGACTGCGGGGGAGTGTTGATGGCCACCGGGCGTCGCCCCTGGCTTTCGGATCTTGGGCTGGACGCTGCTGGCGTTGCGCTGGACAACGGCCGCATCACTGTCGACGCCAACTCCTGCACTTCGGTTGCCCACATCCATGCCGTCGGCGATGTCACCGACCGGGTCAACCTCACGCCTGTGGCCATTGATGAAGGTCGTGCTTTCGCCGACAGCGTTTTTGGTTCGCGTCAGCGCCAGGTGAACCACGATCTGGTGGCCTGTGCCGTGTTCAGCGATCCAGAGCTGGCGACCGTTGGCCTATCGGAAGAACAGGCCATCGAACGCCACGGTGTGGATGGTGTTGTTGTGCATCGCGCCCGCTTCCGTTCCATGGCGAGGGCCCTGCCCGCCTCGGGTCCCCGCTGTCTGCTCAAGCTGGTGGTGGAGAAGCACACCGATCGGGTGCTGGGCTGCCACATGGTGGGTGAGCATGCTGCGGAAATTATTCAGATGGCGGCGATTGCCGTGGGGATGGGCGCCACCAAGGCTGATTTCGATCGCACCATGGCGCTGCATCCCTCCGTCTCCGAAGAGTTCGTGACGATGTAAAAGTTCTGGTCCTATTGATCTAGAGGACCCGACAGTCATTCATATACGGACGCATGCCGAAAAGGAAGCTTCTGATTTTCAAGGTTCCCTGAACTCTGACACGATCGTCTTCTCTTAACTACAGGATTTTGTTGGTGTCGTCACTGTTGAATTTGCAGAAGAGTCTGCCGAACTCGCTGTAGCCCTCGATGATCAGATCGTTGCTGTCAATGCGGTCCACACGACCATCAACAATCGCGAATTGATTGTGGTATTCGCTTTTTACAGCGAGCTGATTTTCGCTGTACAGCTCGTGGATGGCGTTGACGTTGTTGACCCAGATTTGAGAGAGAGCAGCATTCCCCAGCAGGCCAAGTCCGGTGGCCAGGCCAATCCCTAACGAAGTGGACAAACAAATCGGATCACGGTGCATCCTTTGATCAGAAAGGAATTCTGCAGGAGTCGCTAGCCGCAAAGGTGATCGGCCAGCCGCAGCGCCAACGCAATCACCGTGAGGCCAGGGCCAACGCTCGGGCAACTGGGAAACACGCTGCTGTCGGCGATGTAGAGATTCTCCAATTCATGGCATTTGCCCTGAGGGTCCACCACGGAACTGGCGGCGTCTTCACCCATGCGGCAGGTGCCGCAGCCAAAGCCCACCACGCTGAGCGGGGCTTCTCCTCGGGCATGGGTGGGAGCCTTCAGCACAACCTTCGTGATCGGGTCGTTTTCCACGTCTTTAAGGGTGTCGATCCAGCGATACACCAGCCGGTCGTGGGCTTCGCGGTTGTTGGGGATGTAGTTGATCCTGATCTGCTCGTTGTTGAGCCACACCTTGTTGTGGGGATCCGGTCGGACTTCGGTCATGGCCCACCAGGCCACCGAGCGGGAGGCCAGGCGCTCCAAACCGAAGTCGGGGATGAGCTTGGTCACCAGCGAGAGCACCGGTGGTGACTCGGCAAACAGTGCGTCCTGCAGCACGCCACCGGCGGCCTGAATGTGGCCCAGTGGAAAACTGACGTTCTTGTCTCCCCAGTAGTAGTCGTTGATTCCCAGTGAACGTCCGTAGCGGCCGCTGTTCCGTTCCGTGGCCAGCTGCAGGATTGAGGTGAGCTGCAGATTCATCAGGTTCCGGCCCACCTGATCAGACCCGTTGCCGATGCCCTTGGGATGGTGGGCATTGTCCGAGCGCATCAGGATGGCCGGCGTGTTGATGGCACCGGCAGCAAGGACCACCAAATCGGCACTGAACAGCCAGAAATCGCCGTTCAGTTCCGCTTCCACACCCCGAATGGCTCGGCCGTTGGGATTCACGTGCAGGCGCAACACCCGTGCGTTGTCACGCACGTTGAGCCGTTTGGGTTCACCCACCTGCAGCCCAAACAGCTGGGCATCACCGCTGGGATCGTCAGCGTCGTCCGACCAACTGATCGGGATCTCGTAGGGCTGGCAGCCCTGACGCTGAAGGGCGCCACGCAGGGGTTCGAGAAAGGGTTCGATGGGCTTGGGTGGAGCCAGGAAATCTCCCTTGCGTTTGGGTTCGGTGGGATCAACCCCCGCTTCGCCATGCACCCGATACAGCTGTTCGGCCTGGTGGTAGTAGGGCTCTAGCTCGGCGTAATCCAGGGGCCATGCCGGTGAGATGCCGTCCTGAAGCGCAACCTCCTCAAAATCTCTTTCGCGCATGCGTTCCAGCACCGCGCCCCAGATCTTGGTGTTGCCACCTCGGGCGTAGGTGGTTTGCGGGGCAAAGGGATCGCCGTCAGGGCCGAACCAGCGTTCACTCTTGGGGTGGTAGCGATCCTTGCGGAACAGATCCACGTCGGCGACGTTCTGGTCTTCAAGGGCCATCGCTCCGCCGCGCTCCAGCACCAGCACGGTCTTGCCCTTGCGGCTCAGGGCTCCCGCCAGGGTTCCCCCTCCGGCACCGCTGCCGATCACGATCACGTCGTAGTGGTTGTCGTCGATGATCATGGAATTACTGCCACACGTAGATCAGAAGGAACAGAAGGATCCAGATCACATCAACGAAGTGCCAGAACAGGCTCACCGCAGCAACGCCCATCTCGCCTTTGTCGTAGTTCCCGGGAACAAACGAACGCGCCAACATCAGGCCCATCAGCAGGATGCCGGTGATCACGTGAAGGCCGTGAAAGCCGGTGAGCAGATAGAACATCCCTCCGAACACTCCGCTGCTGAGGCTGAATGTGAGTTCCGACCATTCGATGTATTGGCCGTACACGAAATAGGAGCCCATCGCCATGGTGAGGAACCACACAGCACGGAAGCCCCAGAGGTTGCCCTTGTGCAGATAGCGCTCAGCGAAATAGGCCACAACGCTGGAGCTCACCAGGACAACGCTGTTGATCAGCGGCATGCGTACCTCCAGCCCTTCGACGCCGTCCGGTAGCCATTGGGGGGCTGTGAGCTTGAGCACGGCGTAGCCGGCAAAGAAGGCCAGAAAAATGACGCTCTCGGAGCAGAGGAAGATCACGAAACCGGTCATGTTGTGGCCGTCGTGCTTCACATGGCCGGGGGTGTGATTCAGCTGTAGATCGGGATTGACGCTGGTCATTGGCTCAGGCCTCCTGGGAACGTCGCACGTAGAACTCCTCGTCTTCGACGAGGGGGTGGCCCAGGCCATAGCCGTAGGGCTCGCTGATCACGGTGGGGATGTCGTCCTCGAAGTTTTCAGCCGGTGGCGGCGAGGGCAGCAGCCACTCCAGGCCGATGGCCCGCCAGGGGTTGGGAGGAGCCTGAGGCCCCCGGGCCCAGGAGCTCACCATGTTGAGAATGAAGGGGATCGAGGCGACGCCGAGCATGAATGCACCGATGCTGGCGATCACATTCCAGATGGCGAACTCAGGGTCATAGGAGGCGACCCGGCGCGGCATCCCCAGCAACCCAGCCCAGTGCAGGGGCAACCAGTTGAGGGTGGCGCCGATGAAGGTGAGTGCGAAGTGCACCTTGCCTAGGCCCTCGTAATACATGCGGCCGGTGAATTTGGGGAACCAGTGGTAGATCCCGGCGAACACACCGAAGCCGATCGTGTTGAAGATCACGTAGTGGAAGTGGGCCACCACGAAGTAGGTGTTTCCCACGTGCACGTCGATCGGCACGGTGGCCAGCATCACGCCAGTGATGCCGGCGAAGATGAAGTTGAACAGGCCACCGAGGCAGAACAGCATCGGGGTGCTGAGGCGCAGATTGCCTTTCCAAAGGGTTCCCAGCCAGGCGAACACTTTCACGCCAGTGGGAACGGCGATCAGCATCGTGGTGGCCATGAACAGATTGCGCATCCACATCGGTGTGCCCGAATAGAACATGTGGTGCACCCACACGATCAGGCTGAGGAAGGTGATGCCGAAGGAGGCGATCGCCACAAAGCGGTAGCCGAACAGGGGCTTGCGGGCATAAACCGGGAAGAGCTCAGAAAAAATGCCGAACACCGGCAACACCAGCACGTACACGGCGGGGTGCGAATAGAACCAGAAGAAGTGCTGAAACAGCACGGGATCACCGCCGCCTTCAGGCCTGAAAAAGCTGGTGCCGAAGCTGAGGTCGAAGAGCAGCATCACAGCACCACCGGTCAGAGCGGGCAGGCCCACAAGCTGGATGGTCTGAGCGGCCCAGGCGGTCCACACGAAGATCGGCATCTTGAAGAAGCACATGCCAGGGGCCCGCATCCGGATGATCGTCGTCACGAAATTGACGGCGCCCATGATCGAAGAAATCCCTGAAAGAGCCACCGCCAGAATCCAGAGGAACTGACCGTTGATGAAGTGGTTCAGGGGGTTCTGCAGGCTCATCGGTGGGTAGGACCACCACCCCGATGACGCCGGACCCCCGGGGGCGAAGAAACTCCCCATCAACACCACCGCGAACAGCGGCACCAACCAGAAGGCGGCTGCATTCAGCTTGGGAAACGCCATGTCCGGCGCACCTATCATCGTGGGGATCAACAGGTTGTTGAAGCCGTTGAGAATCGGGAACAGAAACAGGAACAGCATCACTGTTCCATGCATGGTGTAGAGGCCGTTGTAAACACTCGGATCCACCAGATCCGCCGGCGGTGTGATCAGTTCTCCGCGCACGATCATCGCCAGCAATCCACCCACCAGCAGGAAGAAAAGCGAGGTGGCGATGTACTGAATCCCGATCACCTTGGCATCGGTGTTGAAGCTGAAGAAGCGCTTCCAGTTGTCCGGGGCACCGGGGACAGGGTGCGGCGCCTTGAGGATGCGTGGGTCGTAGTTGGTGGTGGTCATGGCTCAGGCGTCGTGCGGGATGGAGGGATCTCCGGGGTCGTTCACCATCGGGGCAGGAGCCGGTGGCACCGTGGCCCAGCCTTTGTCACCACGGGCGATGCGACGGTCGTAGAGCACGCGGCCGGGGTCGAGGCCGGGTTGCAGGGCTTGCTTGGCCGAACGCTTCAGCCAATCGGAGTAGGCCTGCTCCGATTCGACGATCACGTTCGATTGATTCAACGACATGTAGGCGCCACTGAACATGGCGTCGCGCAGGCGGAAGCGCCCCTCCCGGGTGGGCGTGAGGCTGTAGGAGATCAGGCTGCCGGGAACGATGTCCTGCTTCAGCCGAAAGGCCGGCACATAGAAGCTGTGAATCACGTCCTCGGATTGCAGCTGAAGGTTGACCCTTTGATCGATTGGGAGGTGCAGTTCTGAACTGCGAACGCCATCGGGATATCGGAATTCCCAGCTCCATTGCCGTGCAATCACCTGGATCGGTCCCACCTGCGCCAAGGGATCGGCCGAGAGCAGTGCGCTGGTGTCGGCACCGATGGCGTACTTCTGCTTCGGCCCCAAGGCGTTCAAGCTGTCATTCACCTTCATCGATGTGAAGGCAATGGCGAACACCAGCAGCAGAGGGATCACCGTCCAGATGATCTCCAATCTGGTGTTGCCCTCAATTGGTGCCCCGTCGCTTTCGTCGTATTTACCGGCCCGGTTGAACAGCAGCACCCAGCCCATCACGCCGGTGCAGCCGAAGAAGATAAAGGAGCCGATGCCGGTTTCCAGGGCGAACAGATCGTCGACGTAGGCCGCTGCGCTGGAGGCCTGCGGCGGAAACCAGCTGTATGACCACGTCGCCATCAGTTTGGCGATGGCGAGATTGATCGCGATCGCGATGCTGATGACCACAATGGAGCCGATGTTGGGGCCTTTCTTGGGGGCTGTGCTGGTCATGGCAATGCCTCCTGCAGATCGGCACCAGCGGCCAGCAACTGGTCTGCGGTGATGTGCACCCCGAAGTCGCTCGCGAGCCACGCCCCGAGGCTTCCGTGCAGCCCCATCAACAGCAGCATGCCGATGCCGCAGAGCAGATACAGCCAGCTCACTTGACGGCCCAGGTCCTTGCGCAAGACAAAGCGTTGGTAACCACGCCAGATGGTCATGGCCACGATCACCAGCAGGATCGCGACGCCACCGATGGCATGCCAGAGCATGGTGTCGATGGCGGTCTGGCCGAGGATGCTGCGGATGCCTGGCAACGGCACCGCCAGCAGCATTTCGTAGAACCCTGCGGCCACGGTGAAAAAGCTGATGCCGCTGCAGGCGACGAGGTTGTACCAGCCCACGTCGTGGAAGCCGCTGCGGGTCACCGGCAGAGCCAAGTAGCGGAACACCCGTTTTTCCAGCGGGTAGAACGCACCGGCGACGTCGAAGGCGATGGCGATCGCAAACAGGCCGATGGTGAGGTGCACCAGGTTGGGGTGCAGCGGAATCGCGTAGGGAAGGTTGTTGGCGCCGAGGGAGTCGGCGATGTCGTTGATCGGCGATGCGATCGCGGCGAAGTGGATCACGACACCACCCCCTGACGGATGGCTTCCACCACGGGGACCGTGTGCAGCCCGTAAACCCACACCAGCTTGTCGCCGAGGTACACCTGCGTGATCACAAGCCCCGCCAGCACCACATCAAGGGCCAGAAAGCCCCTGGGCAAGTTCGCCGGATCTTTCTGCCGGGCGACGTAGCGCCAGCCCGTGAGCAGGGCCAGCACGCCGGCCAGGGACCAACCGATGGTGCTGTGAATGTTGAGGATGTCCCGCGAGGCGCCATAGGGATTGGCAAGACCGGCCTCCACCTGGCCGAAGATGATCGCCACAAAGATCGCCACGGTGGCGACGATCAGGTTCCAAAAGCTGACTTCAAACAGATTCTTCTTGCCACTGATCACACCGATGACGTCGAACACCACCGTGATCAGGGCCATGGCGATCACGAAGTGAACGACGATCGGATGGATGACGTCGAGCCAGGGCAGATTTTTGTCGTTGAGCGGTGGAAGCAGCTCAAGCATCGGCAAGCCGATCGACACCCACCAAGGATGACCACGCTGGATCAGACGGTCATCACCAGATGTGCAATTGCAACTCCATTCGTCTCATCACGGGTTGCACTAGAGATGCCGCTAGGTCTTGGTGCGCCAGAACACCAACGCCTGGGTCATGATCACGATCAACACCACCGGCAGTACAAAACAGAGCATCAAAAGCCTGAACTCGTCCGACCAACTGGCGAGGGTTGTTCGGGGAAGGACGTTGTCAACGATGTAGAGGATGTACAAGCCCAGCAACAGTCCACCTTCGAGTCGGCTGATCCGTCCGCGCGTCCAGAAGATCGGCATGCAGGCCAGGCTGGTGAGCAACATCACAGGTAGGTCGTCCTGAATCAATTCGGGGCTGACCTCCAGGCCACGACCAGCGGCAGCCAAGGCTCCACCACCCAGCACCAGCAGCAGGTTCAACAGGCAGCTGCCCACCACGTTGCCAATGGCCAGATCGGTGCGCCCGCGCAGGGCTGCCACCAGGGAGGTGATCAATTCCGGCATTGAGGTTCCGGCGGAAACGATCGTCAGACCGATCACCGCCTCACTCACCCCGAGGTAGGTGGCTGCTGCTGTGGCGCCGCTCACCAGCACCCGGGATCCGATGGTGAGGATTCCAATCCCTCCGATCAGCCGCAGGATGGCAAGGGTCCAGCCGCCGCTCGCCGCGTCCTCTTCGATCTCGGGTTCAGCGCTGCCGCTGTCGTCTGGTTGTTCGCGGGCGGTGCGGATCTCCCAGATGGTGTTGATCACAAGCCCCAACAGCAAGGCCAGGCCCGCCTGCCAGGTGACCCGTCCTGCGGAGGCCATGCCCCAGACCGCCGCCGAGATGGCAATCATCAGAGGAACATCGCGCCGCACCAGACGGCTTTCGACGCGCAACGGCAGCACAAGGGCGCTGCTGCCCAGCACCACCATCACGTTGAAGATGTTGCTGCCCACCACATTGCTCACGGCGAGGGTGTCAGCCCCCTGCAGCACTGAGTTCAGACTCACGAACAGTTCCGGGGCGCTGGTGCCCAGGGAAACCACCGTGAGGCCGATCACGAGCTGGGGGATGCCAAAGATCACCGCCATGGCGACGGACCCCTGAACAAACAATTCTCCGCCACCGAACAGCAGCCCGATGCCCAGCAGCACTTGGATCGAGGCCTGGAGGAATTCAGGCATGGAGAGAGATCAGGTGTACGGGGATTCTGCTTTGAGGGGAATCAACCTAAGGTCACTCACCTGGGTAATAGATAAGAAACCTTGTTGAACCGGATCAGCACCAGCAACCTGCGTGGTGACGCCTTTGGTGGCGTGACCGCCGCGGTTATTGCTCTGCCGATGGCCCTGGCCTTCGGGGTTGCCGCCACGGGTGACCCCGCCCCCGGGCTTTGGGGCGCCGTGATCATCGGCTTGGTGGCTTCTCTTTTCGGTGGAACGCCCACTTTGATCTCTGAACCCACAGGTCCGATGACCGTGGTGTTCACCTCGGTGATCCTGAGCTTCACCGCCACAGCTCCGGACAAGGAAACGGCCATGGCCATGGCCTTCACCGTGGTCATCCTGGCGGGTCTGTTTCAGATCCTTTTCGGTGTCTTCCGTCTGGGTCGGTACGTCACCCAGATGCCCTACACAGTGATCTCTGGCTTCATGTCGGGGATTGGAGCCATCTTGGTGATTCTCCAGCTGCCCGCCTTCTTGGGGCAGACCGCATCGGGCGGGGTGATGGGAACCCTGTCCAACCTGCCGGGCTTGATTGCTGGCATTCAGCCAATGGAGCTGGCGCTGGCGTTGATCACCGTTGCGATCCTCTGGTTCACCCCCGCCAGCGTGAAGCGTTTCTGCCCGCCGCAGCTGCTGGCGCTGATGTTGGGAACGGTGCTGTCGATGACCTTCTTCCACAACGCCGGTCTCAAGACCATTCCGCCGTTTAATGCTGAGCTCCCCAGCCTGCATGTGCCCACCTTCTCGGGCGGACAGCTGCGTTTGATGTTCGTGGATGCCGCAGTGCTGGGCATGCTCGGCTGCATCGATGCGCTGCTTACCTCCGTGGTGGCTGACAGCCTTACCCGCACGGAGCACAACTCCAACAAGGAATTGGTGGGTCAGGGTCTGGCCAACATCGCTTCGGGCGTCTTTGGCGGACTGCCTGGGGCGGGAGCCACGATGGGCACCGTGGTCAACATTCAGGCCGGCGGACGTTCGGCCTTGTCAGGCATTGTCCGAGCGCTGATTCTGATGGTGGTCGTTCTGGCCGCCGCGCCCCTTGCGTCCACGATTCCCCTTGCTGTGCTGGCGGGCATCGCCCTGAAGGTGGGCATCGACATCATCGATTGGGATTTCCTCCAACGGGCCCACCATCTCTCGGTGAAAGCTGCGGTGATCACTTACGGCGTGATTGCGCTCACGGTGCTGGTGGATCTCATCACTGCAGTGGGTATCGGAGTTT